>NZ_BAAATJ010000016.1:0-151263 GCF_039533345.1 Streptomyces glaucosporus
CACAAGCTCCGGTGCGCGACCACCCGGATCACCGGCCTCGTCCAGGCCGTCCTCACTCTGCATCTGGCCAGCTCAGACCGATGATGGAAAAGCCTCAGTAGTACGGCTGCTCGGCGCGGACGCGGTCGGTGGGGATCGGTGTGCCGTCAACGCTGACGTGGTCGCCCTCACCGGGGCCGGTGCCGGCTTCGTGAAGGCCTGGGGCCCAGGAACCCGGCACCTCCAGGGCCTCGTCGACGTACCGCCCGGCGGTGGCCTGCGATATCCCGAACCCGGCACCGGGCTGGGCGAACGTCTCGTTCTTGCGCAGGTGGACCAGCGTGAGCAGTGCCTGGTCGAAGCAGCCGAGCTTGCGCCGGCGGGTGCTGCGGGTCCGGCGGTGCTCGTACAGCAGCCAGGCAACATGCTCGATGAGTTCGTGCGGGACGTCGAGCGTGGCAGGATACGGAACCACCAGGGCCCCTTCGGTCGCCGGTGTGCTGAGCGGAATCACCACGCCGACGACGAGGGGCCCTGCCTCGTCACCACACTCGCTGACCAGCCCATTTCACCCGCCGGCACAGGACGAAAGAGGTTCGGTGAGCGTTGTTCAACCTGAATGCGCTGGTCATGGGCCGGCGTGGGCGGGGGCTGGGATGCTCGTGCCGGTCAGGGGCGTGATCGTCGGCAGGTGGTCATCCGTCAGCGGCTGATTTCCGCATTCGCCAGCACGAGCAGGGCGCGCAGGAGTGCGATGGCGTGCCGGACATTCATGCGGACCTTGGTGAGGATTCGCCAGTTCTTCAGGTCGGCGAAGGCGACGGTGAGCGGATGACCGCGACTCGCCCTGCGGCCGGTGACGATCACCGGGGCGTCGGGGTCGTCGTCCAGGCCAACGAAGCCGAGACCGGCCAGGGCGCCCAGACCGGCTTCCCGCAGGCAAGTGGTGATCTTGTTGTGGCGGGCGGTGGTGATCTCGCTGGAGCGTCCCGGCTTCGTCGCCGAGATCCGCAGCAGGTTGCCGCGCTCGTCGGTCAGGGCGAGGGACAGCAGGCCGTGGGCCTTGTGCTTGCCCGAATAGTTCGGCCGGTTCTCGTCCCCGGTGCGTCGGTCGGCACGACCCTCCGCCGCATCGCCCAGACCAGCACATCCGCCACCAGCAGCCCCTTCCCACCCGGCTCTCCTCGGAGCCTACGAGGCACCCCCAACCCGGCATCGCGATTCCAGCGAACCGGCGACGCGCCGGGTGATCATCTGCTGCCGATCACGTCCCTGACCGGCACGAGCACCTCAGCCCCCGCCCACGCCGGCCCCATGACCAGCGCATTCAGGTTGAACAACGCTCAGTCCGCCGGGCCCGACCGAACGCGCCGGACGGCGCCGAACGAGGCGCTCTACACCACCAGCTCCGCGACGCCGGAGAGCAGCCGGTCGACGTCCTCCGCGTTGTTGTAGGGGGCGAGTCCGGCCCGTACCGCGCCCTGCTCCCCCAGGCCGATGCGACGGGCCGCCTCGATCGCGTAGAAGCTGCCCGCGGGCGCGTTCACCCCCAGCCGGGCCAGGTGCTCGTACACCGCGCGGGGCGCGTGGCCCGCCACGGAGAACAGGACGGTGGGGGTGCGCCGCCCCGGCGAGCCGTGGAGGACGACGCCGTCCAGTGCCGCCAGTCCGTCCAGCAGCCGGCCGAGGAGTTCCTCCTCGTGTGCCTCCACCCTCCGCATCGACTCCAGCAGCCGGGCGCGTCGCGCACCGGCCGGCGGGTCGCCCAGGCCGGCGACGAAGTCGACGGCGGCCGTCGTCCCGGCCAGCAGTTCGTAGGGGAGCGTGCCGAGCTCGAAGCGCTCGGGAACGGCGTCGGTGGACGGCAGCAGCTTGTCGGGGCGGAGCGTCTCCAGCAGTCCGGGGGCGGCGGCGACCACGCCGTGGTGCGGTCCGAAGAACTTGTAGGGCGAGCAGGCGTAGAGGTCCGCGCCCCAGTCCGTCATCGCCACAGGGGCGTGCGGGGTGAGGTGGACACCGTCCACGTACACCAGTGCGCCCACCGCGTGGGCCGCCTCGGCGATCGCGGGGATGTCGGGCCGGGCGCCCAGCAGGTTGGACGCGGCCGTCACCGCCACCAGCCGTGTGCGCGGCGTCAGCACGGCGGCCACGTGGTCGACCGTGAGGTCGCCGGTCACCGGGTCGAAGTCGGCCCACCGCACGGTCGCGCCGGCGGCCTCGGCGGCGATGGTCCAGGGCCTGATGTTGGCGTCGTGGTCCAGCCGGGTCACCACGACCTCGTCGCCCGCGCCCCACCCCCTGGCCAGGGTCCGCGCCATGTCGAACGTCGCCTGCGTCATCGACCGTGCGAACACCACGCCCTCGGGACGGCAGCCGAGCAGGTCGGCCATGGCCGACCTGGCCTCCCGCACCACCGTCTCGGCCCGCCGCTCGGCCGCGGTGACGGCGCCGCGGTTGGCGATGGCCCCGCACAGGGTGTCGGCGACGGCCCGCCCCACCTGCCGGGGGACCTGCGTCCCGCCGGGTCCGTCGAAGTGGGCCGCCCCCTCGTCGAGGGCGGGGAAGCAACTGCGGATCCGGTCGGTGTCGAGGCGCATGGGTTCATCCTTCACGGCCCCGGCCCCGCGTCAAGATCCGCCGCCGCCCGGGGACCCCCGCCGTGCGGCGGCGCACGGCGGAATCAGGAGGCGCTCTCCGCCGCCAGCGGCTCCCGCGCGGGGCGGCGCGCGGCGGGCACCACCAGCGGGGTGCCGGTCTCCGGGTCGTCGATGACCCGGCAGGGCAGCCCGAAGACCTCCTCCACCAGTTCGGCGGTCACGACCTCGGCCGGCGGGCCGGAGGCGACGACCCGGCCGTCGCGCATGGCGATCAGGTGGGTGGCGTAGCGGGCGGCGTGGTTGAGGTCGTGGAGGACGGCGACCAGGGTGCGGCCCTCCTCCTCGTGGAGGCGGGCGCACAGGTCCAGGACGTCGATCTGGTGGGCCAGGTCCAGGTACGTCGTCGGCTCGTCCAGCAGCAGCAGCGGCGTCTGCTGGGCCAGGGCCATGGCGATCCACACCCGCTGCCGCTGCCCTCCGGAGAGTTCGTCCACGGAGCGGTCGGCGAGTTCGGCGACGCCGGTGGAGGCCATCGACTCGGCGACGACCCGCTCGTCCTCCTTCGACCACTGGCGCAGCAGTCCCTGGTGCGGGTAGCGGCCCCGGGAGACCAGCTCCGAGACGGAGATTCCCTCGGGAGCGGTGGAGGACTGCGGCAGCAGGCCGAGGGTCCGGGCGACCTGCTTGGCGTTGAGCGAGGAGATGTCCCTGCCGTCCAGCAGCACCGAGCCGGCGGCCGGCTTGAGCATCCTCGACAGGGCCCGCAGCAGGGTGGACTTGCCGCAGGCGTTGGGGCCGATGATGACGGTGAACGACCGGTCCGGTATCGCGACCGTCAGGTCCTCGGCGATCGTCCGCCGGTCGTAGGCGAGGGTGAGGCCCTCTCCGCTCAGCCTCGTCCCTCCGGCCGCCGCCGCGGGTGTGCCGTGCGTGCCCTGCGTCATCCGTTCCGCTCCGTCCTGGGTGTGTCCGCCTTCGATGTCCTCCGCCGCGGGCGTCCTCATATGCGTCCCGCCTTCCGCTGGGTGGCGAGCAGCCACACCAGGTAGCCGCCGCCGAGGAGGCCGGTGATGACGCCCACCGCGAGCTGCCGGTCCGCGAAGAGGTTCTGCGCGGCCCAGTCGGCGAGCACCAGCAGGGTGGCCCCCATGCAGGCGGCGGGCACCAGATTGGGGCCGGGCGCGCGGGTGAGGCGCTTGGCGAGCTGGGGCGCGGTGAGCGCCACGAAGGAGACCGGTCCGGCGCAGGCGGCGGAGAAGGACACCAGGACGACGGCGGACCCCAGCAGCACGGCGCGGGACCGTTCCACCCCGACGCCGAGGGAGTGGGCCGCGTCGTCGCCCATCTCCGTCATCAGCAGGCCGCGTCCGAAGCCGACGACGATCACGGGGCCCAGCACCGCCAGTGCGATGAGCAGCGGTGTGAGTTCGGGCCAGCCGCGGCCGTCGAGGCTGCCGGTCATCCACAGGACGGCCCGGGAGGCCTCCATCAGCTTGCCGCGGGTGAGCAGGTAGTTGTTGACGCCGGTGAGCATGGCCATCACGCCGATGCCGACGAGGACCAGCCGGAAGCCGTGGAGGCCCTGGCGCCGGGCGAGGGCGTGGATCAGCAGGCCGGTGAGGACGCCCCCGGCGATGGCTCCGCCGGCCAGGGCCGCGCTGCTGCCGCCGGCGAGGACGGCGATCAGCGCCCCGGTGGAGGCTCCCTGGGTGATGCCGAGCATGTCCGGGCTGCCGAGCGGGTTGCGCACCACGGACTGGAAGACCGCGCCGGCCAGGCCCAGGGAGGCGCCGACGAGGAGGGCGGCGAGCACCCGGGGCAGCCGCAGTTCGTTGACGATGAAGTCCTGGGAGGGGGTGCCGCCGCCGGTGAGGGTGGTCAGCACCTCGGCGGGGCTCATCGGGTAGTCGCCGCTGCCGATGGTGACGACGCCGGCGGCCAGGGCCACGAGCAGGCAGCCGGTGGCGGCGGCCAGGGTGCGGGGGCGGTAGCGCAGGCTGAGCGCCTGTCCGACGCGGAGGGTTCTCATGCCGCCGCCACCTTCCGGCGCCGCAGGATGTAGAGGAAGAGGGGGCCGCCGAGGACGGCGGTGACGACGCCGACCTGGAGTTCGCCGGGGCGGCCGAGGAGCCGGCCGAGCACGTCGGAGCCGAGCAGCAGCACGGGGGCGAGCACCGCGCAGTAGGGCAGCAGCCAGCGCAGGTCGGGGCCGGTGAACGCGCGGACGAGGTGGGGCACCATCAGGCCGACGAAGACGATGGGTCCGGCCGCGGCGGTGGCCGCGCCGCACAGCAGGGTGATGGCGACGATGCAGGCCGTCCTGACCCTCTGGGGCCGGGCGCCGAGTGCGCGGGCCTGGTCGTCGCCGAGCGCGAGGGCGTTGAGCGGCCGGGCGAGGGCGAGGGCGACCAGCAGGCCCGCGGCCACGAACGGCAGCACGCGCACCACGGTGTCCATCCGGGCCGTGGCCAGGGAGCCGACGGTCCAGAAGCGCATCCGCTCCAGCGAGGCGCTGTCCATGATCATCGCCGCGTTGACGTAGGAGTACAGGGCGGCGTTGAGGGCGGCGCCGGCCAGGGCCAGCCGGGCCGGGGTGGCTCCGCGTCCGCCGCCGATCGCGTAGACGAGGGCGGAGACGGCGGCCGCGCCGACCAGGGCGAACCACACGTATCCGGTGAAGCCGGTCACCCCGAGGAAGGCGATGGCGGTGACCACGGCCGCCGACGCCCCGGCGTTGATCCCCAGGAGGCCGGGGTCCGCGAGGGGGTTGCGGGTGAGGGCCTGCATCACCGCGCCGGCCAGGCCGAGGGCGATGCCGACGAGCAGTCCGAGCAGGGTGCGCGGCAACCGCATCTCGTGGACGACGGCCCAGGTGGCGGAGCCTCTGTCGAAGAGCCCGTCCCACACCTCGCCCACCGAGAGCGACCGGGCGCCGAAGCCGATGCTCAGCACCAGCAGGACGAGCAGGAGCGCCAGGGCGCCCGCCAGCCCGGCGGAGCGCAGGGCCGTGCGGGCCTTCGGCGCGGGGTCCCCGGCGGGAGGGGGCGGCGGCGCCGCTGCCCTCTCCGGAGGGGATGGCTTGATCACTGACACGTGCGGACTCCGGTGGTGCCGGGGGTCGGCGACCCGCCCCCTTGGGCTCGGACTTTGGTTAGGTTAACCTAACAGCCGCGACCGGTCGTCTGACCCCCCGTCGTATCCATGTGCGTTTGCTAGAGAGGCACAACCATGTCCCGTGAAAGAACCGTCAACCTGTCCCGCCGGGGCCTGCTCGCGGCGGGCGGCGCCCTGGGCCTGGGCGCCCTGCTGTCGGCGTGCGGGGACGGCGGTTCGGGGACGTCGGGCGGGTCCGGCAAGGACGGCGGCCCCTGGTCGTTCACCGACGACCGCAAGGAGAAGGTCACCGCCGACACCGCGCCCCGGCGGATCGTGGCGTTCACCGGGACCGCCGCCGCCCTGGCCGACTTCGGGCTCAAGGACAGGATCGTCGGCGTCTTCGGCGAGACGACGCTGGAGGACGGCTCGGCCCACCCCCAGGCCGGCGACCTGGACGTGAAGAAGATCGAGGTCATCGGCAACGCCTGGGGCGAGTTCGACATCGAGAAGTACGCGGCGCTCAACCCCGAACTGCTGGTCACCCACCAGTACGACGAGGGGTCGCTGTGGTACGTCCCGGACGAGAGCAAGGACAAGATCCTCAAGCTCGCCCCCAGCGTCGCCGTCCAGGTGGCCCACGTCTCGCTGCTCAAGCCGATCCGGCGCTACGCCGAACTGGCCGAGTCCCTCGGCGCCGACCTGAAGTCCAAGCAGGTCACCGACGGCAAGGCCCGCTTCGAGGCGGCCTCCGAGAAGCTCCGCAGGGCCGCCAAGGCCAGTGGCGGACTGCGGGTGATGGCCGCCTCCGGCAGCGCCGACTACTTCTACGTCTCCACGCCCGAGCCCGCGGCCGACCTGAACTACTTCGCCGAGCTCGGCGTGAACTTCGTCATCCCGAAGGACACCAAGGAGAGCGGCGGCTACTTCCAGAGCCTGAGCTGGGAGAACGCCGGCGAGTACGAGGCCGACCTCATCATCCTCGACAACCGCGGCACGGCCCTGCAGCCCAAGGACCTGGAGTCCAAGCCCACCTGGAAGGCCCTCCCGGCGGTCAAGGCCGGCCAGGTCGCCGAGTGGGACCCGGTGCCGCGCTTCTCCTACCAGGGCGCCGCTCCGCTGCTGGAGAACCTGGCCGACGCCATCTCCAAGGCCAAGAAGCTCGGCTGAGGCCGGGCGGGGCGCCGCCCGGCCCGCCCAGGACCCGCGCAGGACCCGCGCAGGACCCGCGCAGGACAGCCAACTCCGAAGGGGAGAACCGCAGATGACTCCGCGCACCGCCGTCCCGCTCGCCACGCCCCGGAGGGCGGCGCGCCGCGCCGCCGCCCCGCCCGCGTCCCCGTTCCGCTTCTTCGAGGCGGCGGTCGTGCGCCGCCGGCGGCTCGGGCCCTCCACCGTCCGGATCACCTTCGGCGGGGAGGAGCTCCGGGAGTTCGCGGGCGGCGGCCGGGACCAGAGCCTCTCGCTCTTCCTGCCGCACCCCGGCCAGGCCGAGCCCGTCGTCCCGGTGGAGCTGGGCGACGCCTGGTTCGCGGCCTGGCGGACGATGGACCCGGCGGTGCGCGCGGTCATCCGCTCCTACACGGTGTCCGGACAGCGTCCCGAGGCGGGCGAGGTGGACATCGACTTCGTCCTCCACGGCGACACCGGGCCCGCCACCCGCTGGGCCCGCACCGCCCGGCCGGGGGCGCGGGTCCGCCTCCTGGGCCCGCGGACGGCGGAGAACAGGAGCGTCTGCTTCCGCCCGCCCTCGGACACGGACTGGGTGCTGCTCGCCGCCGACGAGACGGCACTGCCGGCGGTCGAGGGCATCCTGGCCTGGCTGCCGGCCGGGACCCGGGCGCGGGTGTGGATCGAGGTGCCCCGCGCCGGGGACGCACGTCCGCTGCCCACCGCGGCCGACGCCGAGATCACCTGGCTGGCGCGGGAGGGCCTCCACCGGCACGGCGCGGTGGTGGACGCCGTGCGCGGGGCCGCGCTGCCCGCGGGCACTCCGTACGCGTGGCTGGCGGGCGAGTCCGCCGCGGTGCGCGCGCTGCGCCGCCATCTGGTGGGCGAACGCGGTCTGGGCCGGGAGCGGGTGGCCTTCTCCGGCTACTGGCGGCTGGGCGCCTCCGAGGAGGAGCTGCGCGCCGAGGCGCTCGCCGCCGCGTGACGCGCGGGACGGCCCCGCGAAGAGCCCCGGTACTCCTTCCTGCGGTACGCGGGGCTCTCACATGATCGAAGTTAAGTTAGGATAGCCTTACCTAAGTCCGCATGCCCCTCTACTCGGAGGACCCGAGCGTGAGTCTCCAGGGATCCCCTGCCCCCCTCGCCGGCACGGTCGCCGCGACCGACGGCGACCCCCGCGCCCACCTGCTGAACAACGCCACCGCCGAGGACTACCGGCGACTGGTCGCCGAAGGCGTGGCACGGGTCGCCCGCACGGTCGCCGGGACCGCCCGCCCGTTCACCGGGGTCACCCCGGAGGAACTGGCCCCGGGGATAAGCGCCATCGACCTCGACCGTCCCCTGGGCGACCCGGCCGCCGCCCTCGACGAACTGGAGCGGGTCTACCTCCGCGACGCGGTCTACTTCCACCACCCCCGCTACCTCGCCCACCTCAACTGCCCGGTGGTGCTCCCCGCCCTCCTCGGCGAGGCCGTCCTCTCCGCCGTCAACTCCTCCCTGGACACCTGGGACCAGAGCGCCGGCGGCACCCTGATGGAACGGCGGCTCATCGACTGGACCGCCGCGCGCATCGGTCTGGGCCGGGCCGCGGACGGCGTCTTCACCAGCGGCGGGACCCAGTCCAACCTCCAGGCCCTGCTGCTGGCCCGGGAGGAGGCCTTCCGGGTGCTGCGGAAGAACTCCCCCACCCCGCCGCCGGTCTCCGCGATGCTGCCGAAGCTGCGCGTCCTGACCTCCGAGGCCGGCCACTTCTCCGTCCTGAAGGGCGCCAAACTCCTCGGCCTGGAGCCGGACGCCGTCATCTCCGTCCCCTGCGACGGCGACCGCCGGATGCGCACCGACGCCCTCGCCCGCGAACTGCGGCGCTGCCGGGAGGCGGGCCTGACCGTGATGGCCGTCTCCGCCACCGCCGGCACCACCGACTTCGGCTCCATCGACCCCCTCCCGGAGATCGCCGACCTGTGCGAGGACGCCGGGGTGTGGTTCCACGTCGACGCCGCCTACGGCTGCGGGCTGCTGGCCTCGCCCACCCGCCGCCACCTCCTGGCGGGCATCGAGCGGGCCGACTCGGTCACCGTGGACTACCACAAGTCCTTCTTCCAGCCGGTCAGTTCCAGCGCCGTCATCGTCCGCGACGGCACCACCCTGCGCCACGCGACCTACCACGCCGACTACCTCAACCCGGCCCGCAGCGCCGAGAAGCGCATCCCCAACCAGGTCGACAAGTCGATCCAGACCACCCGCCGCTTCGACGCGCTCAAACTGTGGCTGACCCTGCGCATCATGGGCGCCGACGCCGTGGGCACGCTCTTCGACCAGGTCGTGGACCTCGCCGCCGACGCCTGGCGGCTGCTGGCGGAGGACCCCCGGTTCACCGTCGTCACCAGGCCCGCCCTCTCCACCCTGGTCTTCCGCTACGCACCCGCGGAACCCGCCGGGGAGACGGCCGTGGACCTGGCCAACCTCCACGCCCGCGAGGCCCTGGCCGCCTCCGGCGAGGCCGTGGTCGCCGGAACGGTGGTCGACGGACGCCACCACCTGAAGTTCACCCTGCTCAACCCGGAGACCACGCTGGACGACATCCGCGCCGTCCTCGACCTGATCGCCGCCCACGCGGAGGACCACCTGGCCGCCGCCCGCCTCACCGGCTCGCCGGCCGCCTGAACCGCCCACCACCGGAGACGACGTGACCACCCCTCACGACACCCCGCACGACTTCATAGCCATCGGACTGGGCCCGTTCAACCTGGGCCTGGCCTGCCTGACGGAGCCGGTCGACGACCTCGACGGGCTCTTCCTGGAGAGCCGCTCCGAATTCGACTGGCACCCCGGCATGCTCCTGGACGGCGTCACCCTGCAGACGCCCTTCATGGCCGACCTGGTGACCATGGCCGACCCCACCTCCCCGTACTCCTTCCTCAACTACCTCAAGCAGTCGGGGCGGCTGTACCCGTTCTACATCCGCGAGAGCTTCTATCCGCTGCGCGCCGAGTACAACGCCTACTGCCGCTGGGCCGCGGGCCGGCTCTCCTCGGTCCGCTTCGGCCGCGAGGTCACCGCCGTCTCCTACGACGAGGCGGACGGCCTCTACACCGTCACCGCCCGCGACACCTCCACCGGCGAGCACACCGAGCACCGGGCCCGCCACCTCGTCCTGGGCACCGGCACCCCGCCGTACCTCCCCGAGGCCTGCCGGGACCTGGGCGGCGACGCGATCCACAACTCCCGCTACCTGGAGCACAAGGAGGCCCTCCAGGCCAAGCGGAGCATCACCGTCGTCGGCAGCGGCCAGAGCGCCGCCGAGATCTACCACGACCTGCTCTCCGAGATCGACACCCGCGGCTACAGCCTCACCTGGGTCACCCGCTCCCCGCGGTTCTTCCCGCTGGAGTACACCAAGCTGACCCTGGAGATGACCTCCCCCGACTACATCGACTACTTCCACGCCCTGCCCGAGACCACCCGGTACCGGCTGGAGAGCGAGCAGAAGGGCCTCTTCAAGGGCATCAACTCGGAGCTCATCAACGGGATCTTCGACCTGCTGTACGCCAAGAGCCTCTCCGGCCCCGTCCCCACCCGGCTGCTGACCAACACCGCCCTCGCCTCCGCCGCGTACGACGAGACGAGCGGCACCTACACCCTCGGCCTCCACCAGCACGAGCAGGACAAGGAGTTCACGCTCACCACCGAGGGCCTGATCCTGGCCACCGGCTACCACTACCGCGTCCCCGCCTTCCTCGACGGCATCCGCGACCGGCTCCGCTTCGACGGCTCGGGCCGCTTCGACGTCGCCCGCAACTTCAGCGTCGACGTCACCGGACGCGGCGTCTTCCTGCAGAACGGCGCCGTCCACACCCACAGCGTCACCTCGCCGGACCTGGGCATGGGCCCGTACCGCAACTCCTGCATCATCCGCGACATCCTCGGCCGCGAGGTCTACCCGATCGAGAAGACCATCGCCTTCCAGGACTTCGGCGCCCCCGAGGGGGGCATCGCATGAGGGAGACCCTCTTCCGCCGCGAGGACCCGGCACTGGGCGAGTTCTCCGTGACCGCCCTCGACCCGGAGGCCGACGCGCCCCTGCTGCACCGCTGGGTGACCCACCCCAAGGCCGTGTACTGGATGATGCAGGACGCCGACGAGGCCGAGGTCGCCCACGAGTACGGCAAGCTCGCCGAACACCCGCACCACGACGCCTTCCTGGGCCTCCACCGGGGCCGTCCCGCGTTCCTCGTCGAGCGCTACGACCCCGCGCACGTGGAGCTCGCCGGGCTCTACGACCACGAGGAGGGCGACGTCGGCATGCACTTCCTCACCGCGCCCTCCGACACCCCCGTCCACGGCTTCACCCGGGCCGTCATCACCACGGTGATGGCCATGCTCTTCGACGACCCCGCCACCCGGCGCGTGGTCGTCGAGCCCGACGTCCGCAACACCGCCGTGCACGCCCTGAACGCCGCCGTCGGCTTCGAGGTCGTCGGAAGAATCGCCAAGCCCGAGAAGGAAGCCCTGCTGAGCGTCTGCACCCGCCGGCGGTTCGAGGCAGCCGTACGAGGAGCCGCACTGTGACATCCCCTTCCCAGCCCTCCCCCCGCCCCGCCCCCCTGCCCGCCCCGCACGAGGCCGTGGCCCACCTCACCCCCGGGAACTGGGACACCGCCGTCCGGCTGCTGCTGCGCAAGGCCCTGTCCGAGTTCTCCCACGAGCGCCTGCTCTCCCCCACCCCGCTGGGCGGCGGCCGCTACGCCGTCACCAGCGACGACGGCGACACCGAATACCGCTTCACCGCCCGGCTGATGGCCCTCGACCACTGGCAGGTCGACGCCGGCAGCATCACCCGCCTGCGCGGCGGCGCCGAGGCCCCGCTGGACGCCCTCGCCTTCTTCACCGAGTTCCGCGGCGCCCTCGGCCTGAGCGACGAGATCCTCCCCGTCTACCTGGAGGAGATCGGCTCCACCCTCGCGAGCACCGCGTACAAACTCGCCAAGGAGCCCGTCACCGCCGGCGAGCTCGCCGCCGCCGACTTCCAGGCGATCGAGACCGGCATGACCGAGGGCCACCCCTGCTTCGTCGCCAACAACGGCCGGCTGGGCTTCGGCGCCCACGAGTACCTGGCCTACGCCCCCGAGGCGGCCTCGCCCGTGCGGCTGCTGTGGGTGGCCGCGCACCGCGACCACGCCACCTTCACCTGCTCGGCCGACACCGACTACGACAGCCTGCTCCGCGCCGAACTCGGCCCGGACACCCTCGGCCGCTTCGCGTCCGTCATGAGCGGCCTCGGCCTGGACCTCGCCGACTACCTGCTGATCCCGGTCCACCCCTGGCAGTGGTGGAACAAGATCGCCGTGACGTTCTCCTCGGAGGTCGCCGAGCGCCGGATCGTCCTCCTCGGCGAGGGCGAGGACGAGTACCTGGCCCAGCAGTCCATCCGGACCTTCTTCAACACCAGCCACCCGTCCAAGCACTATGTGAAGACGGCCCTGTCCGTGCTCAACATGGGCTTCATGCGGGGCCTGTCCGCCGCCTACATGGAGGCCACCCCGGCCATCAACGACTGGCTGGCCGACCTGATCGCCAAGGACCCCGTGCTGCGCGCCACCGGGCTGGCCGTCATCCGCGAACGCGCCGCCGTCGGCTACCGCCACCCCGGCTACGAGGCCGCCACCGACCGCTACTCGCCGTACCGCAAGATGCTCGCGGCCCTGTGGCGGGAGAGCCCCGTCCCCCTCCTGGAGGAGGGGCAGCGGCTCGCCACCATGGCGTCCCTGCTCCACACCGACCGCGACGGGAACTCGCTGGCCGCCGCGCTGATCGAACGCTCCGGCCTCACCCCCGAGGAGTGGCTGGGACGCTACCTCGACGCCTACCTCACCCCGCTGCTCCACAGCTTCTACGCCTACGACCTGGCGTACATGCCGCACGGCGAGAACGTCATCCTCGTCCTGGAGGACGACGCCGTGGCGCGGGCGGTGTTCAAGGACATCGCCGAGGAGATCGTCGTCATGGACGACGGCGTGGAGCTTCCCCCGGAGGTGGAGCGCATCCGCGCCGAGACCCCCGAGGACATGCGGCTGCTGGCCATCCTCACCGACGTCTTCGACTGCTTCCTGCGCCACCTGGGCGCGATCCTCGCCGACCGGGGCGTACTGCCGGAGGACGCGTTCTGGCGCACGGTCGCCGAGGCGGTGATCCGCTACCAGCGGTCCGTGCCGGAACTGGCCGAGCGGTTCGAGCGGTACGACATCTTCGCCGAGGAGTTCGCGCTGTCCTGCCTCAACCGGCTCCAGCTGCGCAACAACCGGCAGATGGTGGACCTGGCGGACCCGTCCGGCGCGCTCCAGCTCGTCGGCACCCTGCGCAATCCCATCGCCCCCTTCGCCCCCGCGAGGTCCTGACCGGGCATGGCGACGACCGATCCGACCGCCGGCGCCGCCGGCCCGGCCTCCACGGGCGTTCCGGAGGCCGGGCCCGCCGGCGGGCACCCCGCACGCTGGGCGATCCTCGCCGTGGTCTGCCTCGCCGAGCTCGTCGTGGTGCTCGACAACACCGTGCTCAACGTGGCGATCCCGTCCCTCACCTCCGAGCTGGGCGCGACCACCGCCGACGTCCAGTGGATGATCAACGCCTACGCGCTGGTCCAGGCGGGCCTGCTGCTCGGCGCGGGCAGCGCCGCCGACCGCTACGGCCGCAAGCGGATGCTGCTGGCGGGGCTGGTCCTCTTCGGGGCCGGTTCGCTCGCGGCCGGGCTCGCCGGCTCCTCCGCCGGGCTCATCGCGGCCCGCGCGGGCATGGGCGTGGGCGCGGCGCTGCTGCTGACGACCACCCTCGCCGTCGTGATGCAGGTCTTCGACGCCGACGAGCGTCCCCGGGCCATCGGCATCTGGGGGGCCGTCAACGCCCTCGCCTACGCCGCCGGTCCGGTCGTCGGGGGGCTGGTGCTGAACCACTACTGGTGGGGCGCCGTCTTCCTGATCAACATCCCGGTGGTGCTGGTCGGCCTCGTGGCCGTCGCGGTCCTCGTCCCCGAGAGCCGGGATCCGCGCGGGGGCCGTCCGGACCTGCCGGGCACGGCGCTCTCCGTCGTCGGCACGACCTCGGTCGTCTACGCCGTCATCACCGGCCCGGAGCACGGCTGGACCTCCTCCGGCGTCCTCGTCCCCGCCCTGTTCGGCGCCGCCGTCCTGGCCGCCTTCGCGCGGTGGGAGCGCCGGGCGGAGCACCCGATGCTCGACCTGGAGCTGTTCCGGAGCCGCCGCTTCACGGGTGCCGTGACGGGCGTCGTCCTGATCACCTTCGGCAGCGGCGGCGCCCTCTACCTCCTCACCCAGCAGTTCCAGTTCGTCCGCGGCGACTCGGCGCTCCAGGCGGGGCTGAACATCGCGCCCTTCGCCCTGACCGTGGTGCTGGTGAACTTCACCGGCACCTCCGCCCGGCTCATCTCCCGCCTCGGCCTGCCGGCCGTGATCGCCTCCGGGATGGCCCTGATGGCGGCCGGTCTCGCGGTCGTGGCCCTCGTCGGCGACGGAGGCTACGGCGGGGTGCTGTGCGGGCTGGTGCTGATGGGGGCGGGCTGCGGTTGCGCCAACCCGGCCATCGCCGAGGCCATCATGGGCGCGATCCCCAAGGAGCGGGCCGGAGCGGGCGCGGGGGTCAACGGCACCCTGTCGGAGCTGGGCACCGGGCTGGGTGTCGCCGTGCTCGGCGCCGTCTTCGTCTCCCGGTTCGGCGCCCTGCTGCCGGACTCGGTGGGCACCTCCGAGTCGCTGCCCGCCGCCCTGGCGCAGGCCCCGGGGGCCGCCGAACGCGCGTCGGTGGCCGGGGCGTTCGCCTCCGGCCTCCAGACCGGGCAGCTCGCCGGGGCGGCGGCCGTCCTCCTGGGCGGCTGCGTGGCCGGGCTCCTCCTCGGCCGCGCCGTGCGCCCCGTGCGGGGCGGGGCCGCGGGCCCGCCGGCCTCCCCGGGAGCCCCGGGAGCCCCGGGAGCCGCCGAAGCCCCGGCAGTCCCCGGATCCCCGGGGGAGAGGTGACGAAGGTGGTCACGGAGTTCCACCGGGACGCCTGGGGCGTCCCGCACCTGCGCGCGGACAGCGCCGACGAACTGGCCTTCGCCCAGGGACGCAACGCTGCCCTGGACCGCGCCTGGCAGATCGAGGTCGAGCGGCACCGCGCCCAGGGCACCACGGCGGCGTTCCTCGGCGCCGAGGCCGTTGCCTGGGACCGGTTCGCGCGGCAGGCCCGGCTGGACGACACCGCCCGCAGGTGCCTGATCACCCTGGAGCGGGACGACCCCGGCACCGCCGCCTGGGTGCGCGCCTACGTCGCCGGGGTCAACGACGGTCTCGCCGAAGGGGCCCGCCGGGCACCGGAGTTCGCCGCGACCGGGCTCGCCCCCGGCACCTGGCGGCCGTGGACGCCGATGGCCGTCTGGCTGTCCGCCCACGTCCTGTTCGCGGGCTTCCCCGCCAAGTTCTGGCGCGACGCCGTGGCCCGCCGGCTCGGCCCCGAGTGGGTGGGGGTGTTCGCCACCGACGGCCCCGGCACCTCCGGCAGCAACGGCTGGCTCGTCCCCGGGCACCGCACCGCCCACGGGGCCGCGATCATCGCCGGGGACCCCCACCGGTTCGTCGAGAACCCGGGCGTCTACCAGCAGATCCGGCTGGCCTGCCCGGAGTTCGACGTGGTGGGCCTCGCCGTCCCCGGTGTCCCCGGCATCGCCCACTTCGGCCACACCGGCCACGTGGCCTGGGCCATCACCAACGCCATGGCCGACTACCAGGACCTCTACCTGGAGCGGCTCCGGCGCACCGGACCGGACGGCGCGCGGGTGGAGGCCCTCGGCCCGGACGGCTGGCGGCCCGCCGCACACCGCACCGAGACGATCGAGGTGGCCGGCGCCGACTCCGTGACCGTCGAGGTGGTCGAGACCGAACGCGGCCCGGTCGTCGTCGACGGGCCCGAGGCCGCGGCCTGGGCCGCCGGGGACGCGGCGGGCGGCACGTCCGGCGGCCCGGAGGGCGGTCCGCAGGGCGGTCCGGACGGTGCGGATGCGGGGACCTGCTGGGCGATCAGCCTCCGCCACCCTCCACGGGTCCGGCGGGACCTCGGCTTCGGCGTGCTGCCCGCCCTGCTGCGGGCCCGTCGCGTCGCCGACGTCGACCGCGCCCTCGACGGCTGGGCGGAGCCCGTCAACGTCGTCCTGGCCGCCGACACCGCCGGCGGGACGCTCCACCGGGTGGCGGGCGCCGTCCCCGTGCGCCACCCGGACAACCGGCTGCGCGTCGTGCCCGCCTGGGAGCCCCGGTACGCCTGGCGGGGCTGGTACGGGCCGATGCCGCGCGAGCGCGTCGAGGACATCGCGGTCATGGCCAACCAGCGGGGGATCGCCGGACCCCTCGGCACCGAGTTCGCACCGCCGCACCGGGCCGACCGCATCCGGGAACTGCTGGAGGAGTCGGACCGCTGGTCCGCCGGGGACATGGCCGCCGTCCACCGGGACACCCGCCTGGCCTCGGCCGCGCCCCTGCTGGACCTCCTGGCGCGGACCGCCCCCGGTGAACTGACGCCCGACGCCCGGCGGCTGCGGGATCGGCTGCTGCGCTGGGACCGCCGGATGGACGCGGACAGCGCCGACGCCGCGTCCTTCGCCGCCGTCCGCCACGAGACCGTGCGGCGTCTGGCGGACCACCCGCTCCTGCGGCCGCTGGCGGACCTCCCGCCCGTCCCCGAGGTGTTCCGGCCCTGGCTCGCGCTCGTCCCCCGCGTCGGCTACGCCCTGGAGCACCTGCTGACCACCGGGCGGCTGCCGCTCGCCGACCGCGCCGGGGCCGTACGGGCGGCCGTCGAGGAGGTGGCGGCGCGTCAGGCCGCCGCGGACGGCCCGCCCGCGAAGTGGGGCGACACGCACCGGCTCGCCCCCTGGCAGGCGCTCCCCGCGGAGCCCCCCGAGCCCTGGCCCGGCCTCTCCGGCGACCACGACTGCGTGCTGGCGTCCTCCAGCGTGCCCGGCGTCACCGACCTCTGCGCCCGCGCCTCCGCCGCCCGCTACGTGTGGGACCTCGCCCGCCGGGAGGACAGCGCCTGGGTGGTGCCGCTCGGCGCCTCGGGCGTCCCCGGGCACCCGCACCACCGCGACCAGCTCCCTCTGTGGGCGCGCTGCGAGCTCGTCCCGGTCGTCACCGGCCGGGAGCACCTCACCCGGGAGGGCGGCGACCGCTCCGGTCCGTCCGGTCCCTCCGGCCGAGCACCCCGATCCGGCCCGTCCGGCCCGTCCGACCAAGGAGAGAAGTGACCCCCGAGACCGCACCCGCCCCCGGCGCGCCCGCGCCCGGGCCCCGCGAGGCCGTGTACGAGACCCGGGTCGAGGGCTTCGGCATGTTCCGCATCGTCCCCGTGGACCCCACCCGCGACATCGACCTGCTGTACGGCTGGGTGACCCAGGAGAGGGCCCGCTTCTGGGGGATGCGGGACCACACCCGTGAACAGGTCCTGGAGATCTACGAGTACCTGGACTCCCTGACCACGCACCACGCGTACCTGATCCACCTCGACGACCGTCCGGTCGCGCTCTTCCAGACGTACGAGCCGGAGGCCGACCCGGTCGGCGAGTACTACGACGTGCGGCCGGGCGACTTCGGCTTCCACCTGATGATCGGTCCGGTGGACGGCGCCCCGGAACCGGGCTTCACCGACGCCCTGGTGAGGACCTTCCTCACCCACGTGCTGGCCGAGGACCCCTCCCGCAGACGGATCGTCGCCGAACCCGACGCCCGCAACGAGAAGGCCCTCGCCCGCCTGCTGCGGACCGGTTTCGTCCTCGGCCCCGAGGTCGAACTGCCGCACAAGCGCGCCCGGATGGCCTTCCTCGACCGGGACGTCCTCCTCGCGCGCGACGCGGACTGAGCGGGGCCGCGGTGCGCGATTTCCCCGGAACCGACGGGCCGACTGTCACCGGTGCGGGCCCATCGGCCATACTGCCCGCCGTGGAGCAGCGCATAGGTTCGATCACCCCGCCCCCCGCCGGGACCGACCCGGCCTTCATCCCCGGCATCACGCCCCCGGGCCCCGACGGAGCGCAGGAGGCCGCTCCGGAGGAGGCCGCGGAGCGTCCGCCCGAGGAGGTCCTCCCCGACGGCCTCGGCGACGCCGCCGACGCCGAGGGGGACTTCGAGGAGGCGGAGGAGGACGCGGAGGACGGCGCCGGCGGCCCCGCCTTCGAGGTCTCCGACCACCGCGGCTCGATCGCCGCGGGCCGCACGGGCGTCACGTTCCGCCTGGACGGCGAGGAGGCCTTCTTCCCGTGGCGGGAGATCGGCGCGGTCCAGATCGACCTCCCCCGCTTCGGACGCCGGTTCTCCGTCACCGTCCACACCACCGCCCGCCGCTGGTACGACGCCGACGTCCAGGCGCCGTCCAGGAAGCTCCTCAAGCAGTGGTCGGACGAGCTCGACGCGGTCCTGGACGTCTACTTCGAGGACGCCTCCTCGAAGAACTCCCCCTCGGAGGACTCCTCGTCCGCGGACGCCTCCCCGGAGGGCTCCTCCCCGGAGGACGCGGCCGGGGGCGCCGACCGGTAGCCGCGTCCGGGACGACCGCGGACGGCGGCCCCGGACGGCGGCCCCGCCGCCGGGATCCCGCGGGCCTCCGCGCGCCGGGGACGGTCTCCGCGTCCGCGCCGGCCGGGACGTGCCCGCCGGGTCCCGGGGACCGCCGGCGGCATGCGCCGCTCCTTGTCCCGCCGTGTGCGCGGGCCCGGGCGGCGGGGTCAGGCGCGGCGGGTGGCGGCGCCGTCCAGGAGGGGGGCGAGTTCCCGCGCCACGGTCGTGAGGGCGCGCACGTCCCGCTCGGCCCTGGCGATCACGATCGCCCCCTCCAGCGCGCTGATCATGAGCGTCGCGAGCGGCTCGGCCCGTTCGGCCGGCACGCCCATCCCCGTCAGCGCCCGGGCCACCGGCCGGCTCCAGCCGGCGAACGCGGCGGCGGCAGCGGCCCGGGTGGAGTCGGTGGAGTCCGCCCAGTCCACCGTCGCCGCGACGACGGGGCAGCCCGACGCGAATCCCGCCGTCTCGAACTCGTCGGTCCACTGGCGCACCATCGCGGCGAACAGGCGGCCCGGGGAGGGTTCGGGCAGTTCGGCCAGGAACCGGTCGACGCGTTTGGCCGCGTAGCGTCCGGCCCAGGCCACGGCCTCGTTGACGAGCTGCTCCTTGCCGCCCGGGAAGTAGTGCCGGAGCGATCCGCGCGGCGCGTCCGCGTGCGCGGCGACGTCCCGCATCCCCGTCGCGGTGACCCCGTTGCGCCGGATGAGCTGGGCGGCGCTGAAGACCATCCTCTCGCGCGGCCCCCGCTCGGAAACCGCCATCACCGACCTCCCGCGGACCGACGACCGGGCGGAACGTTTCCCGCTCCGGCCGGGCCACCCTACAGCGGCCGGTCCGGGCCGCTTCCGGCCGCCGGGCCCCGGCGCTCCCTGTGGCGGCCGTCACAGGGAGCCCTATTATGACGACTGTCATAAGCGGTGGGCCGGCGGCTTCGGCGGAGGCGCCGGCCGGAGAGGGCGGCACGGGATGGACGTCGGATTCATCGGCCTCGGCGTCATGGGGCAGCCCATGGCGCTCAACCTGGTGCGGGCCGGGACGCCGCTCGTCGTGTGGAACCGCACCGCGGCCAGGTGCGAGCCGCTGCGCGCCGCCGGCGCGGAGGTGGCGGACGGCCCCGCGGAGGTCTTCGCCCGGGCCCGCACCGTGATCCTCATGCCGGCCGACGAGGCCGCGCTCGACACCGTCCTGGGCCGCGGTACGCCGGACTTCGCCCGCCGCGTCGCGGGGCGCACGGTCGTCCACATGGGGACGGTCTCGCCCGGCCACTCGCGCGGGCTGGAGGCCGACGTCCGCGCGGCCGGCGGCCGCTACGTCGAGGCCCCCGTCTCCGGCTCGCGCGGGCCCGCGGAGGCGGGGCGGCTCGTGGCGATGCTGTCCGGCGAGGACGCGGCGGTGGAGGAGGTCCGCCCGCTGCTGTCGCCCATGTGCCACGAGACCTTCCTGTGCGGGGCGGTCCCGAACGCGCTGCTGACGAAGCTCGCGGTGAACCTGTTCCTGATCACCATGGTCACCGGCCTCACCGAGGCGTTCCACTTCGCCGACCGGCACGGGCTGGACAGGCGCCTGTTCCTGGACGTGCTCGACGCCGGGCCGATGGCCAGCGCCGTCTCCCGCACGAAGGCCCCCAAGCTGCTGGCCCGCGACTTCTCCGTGCAGGCCGCGGCCTCGGACGTCCTGAAGAACAACCGGCTGATCGCCGGGGCCGCCCGGGAGGCGGACCTGGCCTCGCCCCTGCTGGACGTCTGCCACGCCCTCTTCCACGAGACCGTGGCGCTGGGGCACGGCGGGTCCGACATGGCGGCCGTCCTCCACGCGCTCGAGGCGCGGACCGACCGGGACCGCGGCCGCTGACCCGTCCGGGCCGCCGGCCGGGGGAGGGCGTTCGACGAACCGGTGAAACACGGCCCCCCTTCCGCACACGCGGGCCGTTCCCGGGTACCCCTGGCGGCATGGCCGGTATCGATCTGCGGAGCACCGCGTTCAGCGACGGGGCCCTCATCCCCCGCCGCCACTCGAAGGAGGGCGAGAACCTCTCCCCTCCCCTGAGCTGGTCCGGCGTCCCCGGCGGAACGGCGGAACTCCTGCTGCTGTGCGAGGACCCCGACGCGCCGATGGGGACCTTCGTCCACTGGCTGGTCACCGGCATCGACCCGGCGAGCGACGGCGTGGACGCCGGACAGACGCCCCCCGGCGGGACGCCCATGACCAACGGCTACGGGGAGCGCGGCTGGGGCGGCCCGCTCCCCCCGCCCGGCGACAGGGCCCACCGGTACTTCTTCCGCCTCTACGCCCTTCCCGAGCCGGTCTCCCTCCAGGACGGCGCGGGCGCCGACGCGGTGCACGCCGCGGTGGAGGACCGGCAGCTCGCCGGCGGCACGCTCTCCGGGCTCTACCAGCGCTGAGGGAACGATGCCGCCGCCTCCGCCCCCTCCCGGCGCCTCCGGCGCGGACCTCGCGCACACGCGCTCCGGCAGCGGTCCGGTGCTGGTGGTGGTCCGGCAGCTCGACCGGGACCTGTGGCAGCCCGCCCTCGACCTCCTCGCCCGCGAGCGCGAGGTCGTGGCCGTGGACCTGCCGGGCTTCGGCGACAGCCCGCCGCTTCCGCCGGGGACCGCGCCGACGATCGAGGCGCTCGCCGGTGCCGTCGCCTCCTGGCTCCGCACCGCAGGCCTCGGCCGCCCTCCCGTGGCGGGGAACTCCCTGGGCGGAGCCGTCGCGCTCGAACTGGCGAGGACCGGCGCGGTCGGGGGCGCGATCGCGCTCTCCCCGATCGGGCTGTGGACGCGTCCGGAGGCCGCGTACGTCACCGGCTCGCTGCGGCTGGCGGGGGCGGCGGCGCGGGCACTCGGCCGGCACGTCCCCCGGGTCGCCGGGAGCCCTGTGGGCCGCACCCTGGTGTTCTGGCAGCTCGTGGCACGTCCCTGGAGGATGGCCGGGCCGACGGCCGAGGGGACGCTGCGCGGTCTGGCCCGCCTGCCCGAGCTGGAGGCGACACGCCGCGCGGTCCAGCCCTACCGGCTCCGGGGCTTCCGCCCGCAGGTCCCCGTCACGGTCGCCTGGAGCGGGCTGGACCTGATGACGCCGCCGTACCAGGCCCGGCGGGCGGCGCGTCTCCTGCCGGGGGCGCGGCGCGTCGTGCTGCGGGGGTGCGGGCACTCGCCGATGCCCGACACCCCCGAGCGGGTCGCCCGCCTCCTGCTCTCCGCCACCGGCCGCTGAGCGGGGCCGTCCGCCGGGCCCGGCGCGGGGCCGGGCCCGGCGGCGGGCAACGGTTCGGTCTCCTCCCTTCCCGGAACGGCGGGTCCTGGTGTGGGCTGGCCCCATGCGTCCCGCCACACCGCGCCGCCGTGCGCTCGCCGCCCTGCTCGCCACCGCCGCCGCGGGGGCACTGCTCGCCGGATGCGGCCGGAACGGGGCGGACGGCGCCGGGGACGGCGGGGGCGCGCCCACCGCGCACGCCACCGGGCCGTTCCTCTCCCCCGGCCCCTCCCGGCCCGTGCCGCGCGGCGAGGGGAGCGAGGACCCCGACGACGTCAACGGCGACGGCCACCGGGACCTGCTGCTGCCGGTGTTCTCCGGCCGGGACGGCGCGCACCGGCGGGTCGTGGTCGTGTACGGGTCGGCGAAGGGGCCGGACCCGGCGACCCGCACCGTCCACGGGCGCCGCGACCTGGGCCTCCCCGCCCCCGTCCCGTACGGCGGGGAGGGGGATCCCGACCATCTGGACGCGGGCGCCGTCCTCAGCGCCGACCTGGACGGCGACGGCTTCCCCGAGCTGGTCTCCTCCGTCGACCGCCGACCGCCCGGCGGAGCCGACGATTACGCGACCGAGCCCACCGTGTGGGTGTCCTGGGGCGGCCCCCGGGGCCCGCGGCACGGCGCCCCGGCGACGCGGATCGAGGCCGCGGACGGCCTGGAGGGCACGGTGCGCGGCGACTTCGACGGCGACGGCCACCACGACCTGGCGGCCCTGCGGCGGGACCATCCCCAAGTGGTGCTGCTGTACGGCCCGTTCACCCGGGCCGGCGTCCCGGCCCGCACCGGCGCCCTCCCCGGAGTCCGGGGCCGGCTGGCCGCCGACGCGATCGACCCGACCGGGAAGCCCCGCGCCACCGCGCTGCTGGTCCACGACGGCGACGACGGCGAGCAGACCGCCGCCACGCTCCACCCCGCGCGGCCCGGCTCCGGCCCCGCCCGCGAGGGCGTCCGGCTGCGCAGGGGGAACGCGGTGGCCTTCGGCGACTTCGACGGCGACGGCACCCGCGACGTGGCCATCGGCGACGACGGCAGCCGCAACGACGAACCGGGCCACGAGACCGAGGCGCCCGAGGTGGACGGCTCGCTCGCGATCCACCCGGGCGACGGCGGCGCTCCCCGCACGTACCGGATCCCCCGGAGCGGGAACCCGTACGGGTCCGGCGGCTACCTCGCCGCCGACCCCGACGGGGACGGCCGCGACGCGCTGGTGGTCGGCACGGACGACGGCGCGCTGCTGATCGACCCGGGCGCAGGCGGGGACGGCGGGAGGCGGACGGAGGTCTCCCGCACCGCGCCCGCCAGGACGGACGGCAGGAAGGTGGCCGGGGACGCCCGGGCGGCACGCCCGTACGGCGCGGGCGACTTCGACGGCGACGGCCGGGACGAGCTGGTCCTCGGGTGGGGGGCGAGCAGGCTGTTCGACCTGTACGGCGAGCTGCCCACCCACTGGTGGATCGCCGACGGCGCCTCCGCCCGCGACCTGGTCGCCTTCAGCACCGTCCCCCGTGCCCCGGCACGGTGACGGGCCGGGGCACGGGGGCGGAGCGGGCGCGGAGACGGTCCGCGCGTCCACGGGCCGTCAGGAGCGGCGCAGGCGGGCGGTCTCCTCGCGGATCACGGGCAGGAGGTCGTAGAGCGCCTGCCCGGGGCAGTCCGTCTGATGGCTGTCGCGGTGTCCGGAGACGACGTGGAACGTCGCCGCCTCGCCCTTGTCGTAGCGGCTCTCGTCGTTGGTGGAGACCAGCCGCACCTTTCCGAGCGGGTCGGCTCCGGGCCGGAGTTTCCACGCCGCGATCCTGGCGATCCCCTCGATGAGCGCCCGGGGCACCTCCACTCCCTCGCCGTAGGTGCCCAGCGCGGCCACGCCGACGCTGTCGCGGTTGAACCCCTTGGTGTGCGCCCCGTACACGGGACGCCCGATGCCGCCCGCCCGGCCCTCGTAGATGGTGCCGCAGCGGTCCACGACGAAGTTGTAGCCGATGTCGTCCCACCCCTCTCCCTTGATGTGCTCCACCTCCAGCGCCCGGAGCATGTCCGGGACGTCGTCGCAGTCGTAGCCGTTGGGATGGCCGGTGTGGTGGACGAAGACGGCGCTCGCCGGGCCCGTGTACCTGGCACGCTCCCGGACCATGCTCTCGTCCGCGCGCCAGTCCGCCCGGCTGACGATCGCGGGCCGCGGCGCGCCGGGGGGAGGTGCCGAGTCGGCAGCCTCCCGCTCCGGCGGCGCGGGAACGTCCCGCATCACCAGCAGGGCCAGGGGCAGGAGGGCGGCGCCCAGTGCCAGTCGTGGTGACCACATGCCTCCACCGTGCGCGCACCGGCCGCCGATCTCGCGGTCTGCAGGGCTGATCGGGTGATGGCACAGGACTGCCTGTCATGGTGTTCCCGCAGGTCAGGGCGGTTTCGTGGGGGCGATGGGCGGGTGGGCGGAAGCGGTCCCGCACACGCCCGGCCGTACGTCACCCCGGCAGCGGGGCGCGTTCGTCCACCAGTCCCTGGTCGCGCAGGTCGGCCCACAGCCCCGCGGGAATCCCCTCCTGGAAGGAGGCGATGTTGCGGCGCACCTCCTCGGCGGAGCGCATGCCGAGCACCACGCCCGCGACCGCGGGCTGGTGCAGCGGGAACGCCATGGCCGCCCGGGGAAGCGTCACGCCGTGCGCCTCGCAGACGTCGGCGATGCGGTGCGCCCGCCGCAGGACCTCCGGCGGGGCGGGAGCGTACTCGAAGCGCGCCCCCTCGGCGGGGCGGGGCACGGCCAGCAGGCCCGAGTTGAAGACCGCGGCGGCCAGCACGGACACACCGCGTTCGGCGCACGCGGGCAGCAGGTCGTCCAGGGCGCTGTGGTCCAGCAGGGTGCAGCAGCCGGCCTGCATCACCACGTCGGCGTCGGTCTCCCGGACGAACCTGGTCAGCAGGCCCGTGTGGTGCATCCCCGCGCCGACGGCCCCCACCACGCCCTGGGAGCGGAGCTCGGCGAGCGCCGGCCAGCCGTCGCGGAGCGCTGCCTCGAAGCGGTCCTCCTCGTCCGTGTCGTGGAGGAACAGCACGTCGACGCGGTCGACCCCCATCCGGGTGAGCGAGTCCTCGACGCTGCGGAGGATGCCGTCGCGGGAGAAGTCCCACACCCTGCGGTGCGTCGCGGGCACCCGGAAGCTCTCGTCCGTCCGGCCCTCCGGGTCCTGGGGGACGAGGATCCGGCCGACCTTCGTCGACAGGGTGAACTCCCCCCGCGGCCTCCCGCGGAGGAAGGCGCCGGTGCGGCGTTCGGAGTGCCCGATGCCGTAGTGCGGCGCGGTGTCGAAGTAGCGGATGCCGTGCTCCCAGGCCGCCGCCAGCGCTTCCGCGGCCGTGTCGTCGTCCAGTGGTTCGAACAGGCCGCCGAGCGGTCCGCCGCCGAACCCCAGTTCCGTGACCTCGACCGTGCTGCGCCCGAGCCGGTTCGTCCTCATCCCGCTGCTCCTCCCGGTGGTGTGTCCCGACCGCGCCGTCCGGGCGGGGAGCCGTCCGCGCGGACGCCCCGTTCCCCCCCGGGGCGCCTCCGCGTCCCCGTGCCTTTCCGGGAACGTGTTCCCCGGAAAGGGGGACGCTCCCCGTCACCGCTTCCGGAGGGGCCGGCCGGCCCTTCCCGAGTTCGTGTCCGGCGGTTCCCTCAGGGTTTGCGTCCGACCGCGCCGAACTGGGCGACCTCCGCGGGGGCACCGGTCCCGGGGTCGGGACGCCAGAGCGCGCAGGAGACGATGCCGGGCTCCAGCAGTTCCGTGCCGCCGAAGAAGCGGGCGACCTCGTCCCGGGTGCGGGCGGTGATCGGCGGGGTGGCGTTCTCGTTCCAGAAACGCATCGCCTCGGCGTTCGCCTCGCCGCCGAGTTCCAGCGTGGGATGGGTCACCGCCAGGTGGCTGCCGGACGGAACGGCGTCCAGCAGCCGCCGTACGGCCGACCGCGCCCGGCCGGTGTCGGGGACGAAGTTCAGGACGCCCAGCATCATGATCGCCACGGGCCGGGTGAAGTCCAGTGTCTCCGCGGCGGCTCGGAGGATCGCGTCCGGGTCGCGGACGTCCGCGTGGAGGTAGTCGGTGGCGCCCTCGGGGGAGCTGGTGAGCAGGGCGCGGGCGTGCGTCAGGACCAGGGGGTCGTTGTCGACGTAGACGATCCGCGACTCGGGGGCGACGCGCTGGGCGATCTCGTGGGTGTTGTCGGCGGTGGGCAGGCCCGTGCCGATGTCGAGGAACTGCCGGACGCCCGCCTCGCCGGCCAGGTACCGCACCGCCCGGCCCAGGAACGCCCGGTCGGCGCGGGCCACTTCGCGGATGGCGGGGTACACGGAGGTGACGTGGTCGCCGACCGCGCGGTCCACCGCGTAGTAGTCCTTGCCGCCCAGCCAGTAGTTCCACACCCGGGCGTTGTGCGCCACGCTCTCGTCCATCCCGGCCGTGCCCCCCGGTCCGCTGCCGCTCATGCCTTCTCCCGGCTTCCCCGCCCGTCCTCGCCGACCGTCCTGGCCGGTGCGCCACCGTGCGCGGAGGCCATGCTTCCGGCCACCGCCGCGCCGATCAACAGGAATGCTTCATTCCCCTCGTCATTCCCCTCGTCGTCCCCCGTCCTCGGGGGCCTTCCGGCGTTCTTCGGCGTTATCCGGGGCCGTGGCGGCGGACGTGCCCGTGTTGCGGAAACGGCAACGATGTTTGCGTCCTGATCCGTCCGGGCGCATGGTCGGTGCCGAGGAACTTCCGAGGCGGAGAACGTACGGGACGGAGTGCGATGAACGATGTCGACTGGGCCGCGATGGCCGACCTGCTGGAACTCGAAGGCGAGACGTACGGGCCCTGCGTGGAGCAGGCCCTCGCGGAGCTGGCGGACCTGGACCCGCGGCGGATCCTGGACGTCGGCAGCGGGCCGGGGGTCACGGCCTGCCGGCTGGCGGCGGTCTTCCCGCGGGCCGAGGTCACCGCGGTGGACGGGACGCCGGAGCTGCTGGACCGCGCCCGGGAGCGGGCCGGACGGCTCGGCGTCCGGCTGCGGACCCGGGTGGCCGAGTTCCCGGAGGGACTCGCCGATCTGGGGCGGGCCGATCTGGTGTGGGCGGGACAGGTCGTGCACCACATCGGCGACCAGCAGGGAGCGCTGGAGCAACTGGCCGGACTGCTCGAACCCGGCGGGGTGCTGGCCGTCGTCGAGGGCGGCCTGCCCGCCCGCTGGCTGCCGCGCGATCCGGGCTTCGGGCGTCCCGGCCTGCAGGCCCGGCTGGACGCGGCGACGGAGGAGCGGTTCGCCCGGATGCGGGCCGAGCTGCCCGGGTCGGTGGCGGTGACCGAGGACTGGCCCGGCATGCTGCGGGCCGCCGGGCTCACCGGCGTGTACAGCAGGACCTTCCTGGTGGACCGCCCCGCGCCGCTGGAGGAGGTGCCGCGGCGGGCGGTGCGGAGCACGCTGGAGCGGTACCGCCACGCCCTCGACGGCTCCCTGGACGCCGAGGACACGGCGACGCTGGACCGGCTGCTCGACCCGGACGACCCGGCGGGCGTCGACCGGCGCCCGGACCTGTTCCTGCTGGCCGCGCGGACCGTGCACTTCGGCCGCCGGCCCGGGCTCTGACCCGGACGGCCCGGCCCCGACCCGGACGCCGGGGTGGGGGCGCACAGCAGGCCGTGCGCCCCCACCCCGGCCGGCAGCGGAAACCGGGCCCGACCGGGGACGGGGCCCGGCGGGAGCCCGGCTCAGCGGGAGACCAGGTCCTCGCGCAGGGCGTTCAGGATCCTGGCGGCCTCGTCGAGACCGGACTCCCCGCAGCGGTGGATCGCCGCGTCCAGCCGGGACACCGCGGCCTGCGGCCGGTTCAGTCCGTTGCCCTCGATCAGCGCGGCGAGCCGTGCCGTCTCCGCCCGGTCCACCTCCCCGTCCGGGCCGCCCTCGGTGAAGCGCGCGTCCGCCCGTTCCGCCTCGGCCAGGGCCTCCTCGAAGCGTTCGGCGCGGGCCAGGCAGCGGGCGCGGCAGCGGTGGTTCTGCCCGGCGTGGTACCAGTGGGGGAAGCCCTCCCACTCCGCGTCCGCGGCGATCTCGGCCAGCAGCCGGTCGGCCGTGTCCAGGTGGCCGAGGGCCGCCTCCAGACCACCGCCCGCGCCGGTCTCCTCGTCCCCGCCCCGGGTGGCGAAGTCGGCGAACTCCCGCAGCATGTCCGCGACCGGCGCCGGGTTGGGGGCCTTGGCGTGCGAGGCCAGGGCGCGTTCCCGGGCGGCCTCGGCGGCCTCCGGGCGGTCGGCGCGGGCCAGCGCCACCGCGGCCTGGGCGGCGACCATGGTGTGGGTGGTCTGCTCCTCCCAGCGGGCCACCGTGTCGGCCAGGCGCAGGAACTCCTCCGCGGCCGCGCGGTGCTCCTCCAGGTCCGACAGGCCGCGGGCGAGGGTGAGGCGGACCTGGGCGAGCAGCCGCTCGTCCAGCGGGCTCGCGGAGTCCCCCTCGCCGTCGCGGGCCACGGACTCCAGCACGGCGACGGCGTCCTGCGTCTGCCCGGACAGGGACAGGGCCTCGGCGAGTTCCAGGCGGCACTCGGCGGCGCTGTCGTGGTCGCCCTCCCGGTCGAGCCGGGCGGCGGCCTCGGAGAGGTGGCGGACGGCGCCGGAGAGTTCACCGGCGTGCTTGCAGGCGTGGCCGAGCATCGCGTGGACGGAGGTGACCGGGAACGCCCGGTCGCCGTACCGCACGGCCTGGGCCATGGCCTGCTGGAGGACGCCCACGGCCTCCGCGGCCCGCCCGGTCCGCATCAGGACCTGGCCGAGCAGCAGCATGCCCCGGGTGGCCCGCCAGGGGGTGCCGATCTCCTCCAGGATCTCCTGGGAGCGCCGCTGCTGTTCGACGGCCTCCTCCAGCCGCCCGGTGCGGGCGGCGATGTCCGCGGTGTACAGGTGGGCGGCGGCGGTCTGGTGGGGGACCTTCCACCGCTCGGCCGCGGCGTGGAGGGCCTCCACCGCCTCTTCGAAGCGCTTCACGGCCGCCGGGTCGGCGTCCGGCAGCCGGTCCACCAGCTCGGCGTGCGCGGCGAAGGCCCGGCAGTGGACCACGACGAGGTACCGGTCGGGGTGGAACTCCGCGTCCGGCTCCCGCCCCTCTCCGGGGAGCATCCGTTCGGCCTGCCGCAGCAGGGAGTCCAGTTCCTCCCGCGCGGCGGCCGGGCCGTCCGGGGCGCCGGCCGCCTCCGCGTCCTCCTCCCCGGGCCGGCAGGCCACCCGGGCCCGCGCGGCCAGGGCGTGCCAGGGCAGGCCGGCCCGGTCGTACAGGCCGGCCGCCTCGGCCATCGCCGCCCGGCCGTCGGCGGGCCGGTTCTCCTCGTAGGCGGTGAAGCCGCGCTGCTCGGCGAGTTCCGCCAGGAGGTGGTCGGGGTGGCCGAGCGCCGGGTCGTGGACGTACCCCTCGGCGGCGACGCGCTCGGCGACCCGCTCCCACAGCACCACGTCGCCGGGATGGCCGTCGGCCGCCATCCGCCGTGCGGTGGCGACCAGTTCCGCGAAGTCCTCCGGGACGGCCACCCGGTGCCCGGCGGCGGGGGCGGCCGAGGCGGGCTCCCGGTGGCCCGGGCCGGTCAGCGGTGCGACGCGCAGCCCGAGCGGAAGGGGCTCGTCCAGCAGCGGGCGGCGCGCCAGCCGCTCGCGGCGGCGCTCGCCGACCGCCGTGGTGCCGTTGCGCCGGTCGAAGGCCGCGGCCAGTTCCTCCGCCTCGGCGCCGGTGTGGGCGAGCAGGGACTCGGCGGTCCACTGCCTGCCGGGCGGCCCGGCGACGGGCGTGCCGGCGTGGCCCTCCTCGACGAGGCGGCCGAGGAGCACCTGGACGCCGGTGAGGAAGGCCAGCCGCGCCTTGGGGGCGCCGGTGACGCCGAACAGCTCCCGGTTCTCCGCGAGGATCTCCAGCCCGCGGCCCTCGTTGCGGGTCAGCGCGCAGAACTCCAGGTGGAGGCCGATCTCCTCGGCCATCCCGGTCTTCCCCCGCGCGTAGCGGTATCCGGCCAGGTGGTGCGAGCGGGCCTCGTCCGCGCGGCCGGTGCGCAGCAGCGGCAGCAGCGCGAAGGCGTGGCTGACGTACGGCTCCTCCTGGCAGCTCACCATTCCGGCGAAGAGCGGCGCCCAGATCTCCAGGGCCTTCTCGTCGTCCCCCAGGGCGACGTGGTGGAGCGCCCGGTGCCGGATCTCGCACGCCTCGCAGTCGCTGAGCCCGTCCCGGGGGCGGGTCGCCCACAGGTCGTAGGCCGCCTCCAGGCCGCTGCCGGTGTGCATCGCGAGGCGGTGGGCCATCGCCGCCACCGGCTGCATGCCGTGGCCGGCGTCCCGGTAGCGCTCCCGCATCCGCCCGATCCACTGCTCGATGGTGGCCAGCGGGACGTCCGGCACCTCGATCAGGGAGGTCGTCACCCACTTGAAGCACCAGTAGAGCCGGTGGACCTCCCATTCGCTGAACGCCTTGGGCCGCTCGTCGTAGAGCTTGAGCAGCCGGGCGAAGACCACCGGCGACTTGCGGTGCTCGCCGGTGTACTCGTACGCCTCCAGCAGCTCCAGCAGGGCGGTGACGAGCATGTCGGGTTCCTCGAACTGCTCGGCCGCGGCCACCAGTTCCTCGGCGGTGACGGTCCTGGGCAGCCCGTAGGGACGTTCGTGGTTCTCCCTCAGTGCGTCGAGCACGGCCTCCGGGGTGTCCAGCATCACAGTTCCTTCCGGGTGGCCGAACCGCCCTGGGTGTCGTCGTGGTCGTGCATGGCGTGGTCGAGCAGTCCGAGGAAGGCCCGGTTGAGCAGGGCGCTCTCGGCGGCGCGCAGCGGACGGCGGGTGAGCAGCAGCGCCTGCCCGTAGAGCGCCTCGGCGGTGACGCCGGCCAGTCCGCGCTCGGTGATCGTCACCGCTCGGCGGACCAGCGGGTTGAGGTGGTTGAGCACCAGCTGGGCGCGGGGGGCCTCGGTGCGCAGCGAGCCGAGGATGTCGGCCCACAGTCCGTCGGCGGCGCCGGCCAGTTCGGACCTGGTGCGCTCGTGGCGGGCCTCCCGGTCGTCCAGGAGCAGTGCGGGGGCGGTCACCGGCTGGAAGCTGCGCAGCACCACGTCGCAGTCGTGGACGCCGATCACCTCGCGGGCGACGGTCAGGAAGGGCGCGGCGGCCAGTTCGGCGGTGGGGTCCACCGCGTCCAGGTGCGCGGTGACGGTGGCCGGGTCCAGGTTCTCGACGGCGGTGCCGGGCCGCACCTCCGGCAGCCGGTGCACCAGGTCGTGGTCGTAGGTGTAGCCGCCGTTGACGACTCCCAGGCCGGCCGCCGCGGCGACCGGGGCGACCTGCCGGAACTCGTCCACGGTGCGGGTGACCAGGATCGTGGGGTGGGTGCGGGCGAACTCCTCCAGGGTGACGTTGCCGTCGGTCGTCTCGAACGGCAGCCACGGCAGCAGCATCCGCAGCAGGGCGTCGTCGTGGCGGGCCAGCGCCTTGACGGCCAGGTGGTGGATGTCGATGAAGCGGTGCAGGAGGGTCGGGTCGCTCGCGGCCAGGCCGGTGAGCCAGTCGCGCAGCCGGGCGCCGAGCGCGTCGCGGACGGCGCCGAGCGTCTCGTCCTCGTACAGCGCCTCCCGGGAGGCGGTCGGGCGCAGGCCGGTGGTGTCCACCACGCAGCGGACGAAGAACGCCCAGTCCGGCAGGAGTTCGGGCGCCTGGTCGGAGAGCAGCATGCCCTTGAGGTGCACGCGGTGCCCGGCGCGCTGCGAGGGGCTGACCGCGGTCGGCAGCACGTAGGCGACGCCGCGCAGTCCGACCACCGGCAGGTTCAGGTCGATGGTGTCCAGCGGGGTGAAGCCGAAGGTGGACCGGCAGTGTTCGGCCAGCGCCTCGCGGCGGGCCAGCGGCGAGGCGTGCCGCCGCTCCCACGGCGGGGTGTGGTTGACGCGGGTGGCCGTGCCGCGCGCGTCGGTCACGGTGACCTCGTGCCGCAGCAGGCCGCCGTAGTGCCGGGCCAGTTCCAGGACCCGGTCGTGGCGCGTCCACTCGGTGCCGTCCGCCCGCGGGGTGAGCCGCACCGTCGTCCCCGGCTCGGGCTTGGCGTGCGGGGGCAGGGTGCGGATGGTGTAGCTGCCGTCGGCCCGTCCGCACCATTCGACGGCCGGCGCGCCGGGGGTGGTCGCCGAGCGGCTGACGACGGTGATCTCGTCGGCCACCACGAAGCAGGCGAGCAGTCCGATGCCGAACTGGCCGATGAACTCGGAGCGGGCGGAGGCGATGGCGGTGCCGTCGAGGCCGCCGTCGGCGGAGCGCTTGGAGCTTCGGCCGATCGTCGCCAGGAAGGAGTGGACGTCCTTCTCGGTCAGTCCGACGCCGGTGTCGGTCACGGCGAGCGTGCCGTCGCCGGTCTCCACGGTGATGCGGGCCGGGGCGCCGGGGTCCAGTGCCTGCCGCGCGGTGATGGCGTCCACCGCGTTCTGGAGCAGTTCGCGCAGGTAGACCCGCGGGCTGGAGTAGAGGTGGTGGGAGAGGAGGTCGACCAGGCCGCGCAGGTCGACCTGGAAGGTGTGGGACGAGTGGGACTGGGGCGCCAAGGTCGTTCTCTTCCGTGAGGAGCGGGGCGGGGTGTCAGCGGCCGGCGTGCCAGCGCCACTTGCGGAACGCCGCGACCGGGTCGCCGGAACCGAGGTAGCTCCAGGGGAACTCGGTGACCCGGCCGTCGAGCGCCGCGAACGCGGCCGCGGCCGCCTTGCGCTCACCGGCCAGCGAGAAGGCCATCGCGAAGGTGTTGTGCACGGGGATCCACTCGTGCGGACGTCCGGGGTCGAAATCGGGGTGCCGGATGGAGCGGTCGGCGGCCTCGTGCAGTTCGGCGCGCACCTCGGGGCGGCGCATGTACTTCTCGTCCTCGTCCGGTTCCAGGTCCAGCCAGCGCTCCAGGTGGGCGAGGGCCACGAGTTCGCCCAGCGGGCTCCCGCCGGGCGCCGCGAGCATCGAGTCGCGGGCGAAGGCGTGCATCTCCTCGTGCGAGCCGCCCCACTTGGCGCACACCTGCTGCAGCTGCTGCCGGTGGGCGCCCGGGTGCCCGGGGCAGCGGCGCACGGTCGCCTCGAAGCGGCGCCGGGCGATCTCCTGCCCGACCTGGAGGCCGCGCCCGGAGACCTGGAGCATGAACCAGGGGGCGACCCAGTCGGGTTCGCGTTCGGCCACCCGGTACAGCAGGTCCTCGGCCACTCCCAGCCGCTCGTGGAAGACCTGGAACTGCTCGCGGGAGACCTGGGAGGCCCGGGCGGCGGTGCGGGCCTCCCATCCCCAGTGGATGTGGTGCGCGCCGGCCGTCAGCAGGGCCAGTGTGCCGTCCGGTTCCCGCTCCAGCACGCCGCCCATCCAGCCGGCCATGCCCGGGGTGTCGGAGACGTTCCACACGAACCGCCCCAGCTTCTCCCCGTCGGTCACCGCCTCCAGGATTCCCCGCATCGCGGGCCAGTCCCCCGCGCGGGCCGCGGCCCGGAGCCGGGCCAGCTCCGGGTCGCCGTAGTCCGTCACCAGGCGCGCCTGCGGTTTGCGCCCCCATCTGCCGAACGAGAACACCGACCGGCGACGGTCGCTGTCCGACTGCTCCTGCTCCGTGGAGCGGTGGCCGGCGAATGCCACGATGTCGTCCCCCCTGTGGAACCCCGTCAGGGCCGCTGATCACCGCCCCCGCAGAACGAATATCATGCGGTGCCGACAACGCCTCGGCCAGGGGTTTTCGGAGGGCAGCCGAATGCGGCCGCGGCGGACGCGGCGGAGCGTCCCCCGGTCCCGTGGCGTGCGGTGCGCGGCGCTTCCCCTCGTCCGCCGCGGGACGGTGCCGGTTCCCCCGGACGCGGTTCCTCAGGCGCCGGTGCGGCCCTGTTCCGCCGGGGTGGTGCGCGGCCTGATCAGGCCGGTGTCGTACGCCAGGACGGTCGCCTGGACGCGGTCGCGCAGGCCCAGTTTGCGGAGCAGCGCGTTCACATGCGTCTTGACCGTCCCCACGGACACCCCGAGCCGCTCGCCGATCTCCGTGTTGTTCAGTCCCGAGGCGATGTGGAACAGCACTTCCCGTTCGCGGGGGGTGAGCCGCTCCAGCGCCTCGTCGGTCTCCGGCCGGGCCGGCGCGCCGTGCGCGAAGGCGGCGATGAGGCGGCCGGTCACCGCCGGCGCCAGGATGCCGTCCCCGGAGGCGACCACCCGGACGGCGGCCAGCAGGTCGTCGGCCCGGGCGTCCTTGAGCAGGAAGCCGGACGCCCCGGCGCGCAGGGCCTCGAAGACGTGGGCGTCCAGGTCGAAGGTGGTGAGCACCAGGACGCGGGGGCCGTCCTCGTTCCCGGCGATCAGGCGGGTGGCCGTCAGTCCGTCCATGCCGGGCATCCGGATGTCCATCAGCACCACGTCGGGGCGGAGTTCGGCCGCCATCGCCACGGCCGAGGCGCCGTCGCCCGCCTCGCCGACCACCGACAGGTCCGGTTCGGCGTCGACGATCGCGGCGAAACCCGCGCGGACCACGGCCTGGTCGTCGACGACCAGCACACGAACGGCGATGACTCCACCCCCTGGGCCGGGCCGGCGAGCGGTCGGACCGGCACCGCGCCATTGTCCCACGCGCGCGGGGGCCGCCGCCCGTGCCCGCCCCGGGGCGGGGGCGGGGGCGGGGGGGTCAGCGCAGCAGACGCTCCGGCACCAGTTCCCGGGCCCGCAGTTCGGCGACGACGAGGCGGGCGAACTCGGTCGCGCCGGTGACGGAGGTGTGGGTGTTGTCGCGCTTCTCGTCGTAGAGGTAGAGCGCCTTGGAGGCCTCCGGTCCGTACCGCTCGACGAGTCGCCGGGTGAGCTCGGTGAGGTCGATCAGCGGGACGCCGAGCTCCGTGGCGAGGGCGCGCTGCTCGGCGGGGAGGTCCACGCCGAGTCCGTTGACGTGGAGGGCGGTGCCGTTGTCCAGGGTGCCGTCGGCGTTGAACCAGCGGCGGACGACGGGAGTCACCAGGACGGGACGGGCCCCCTTGTCCCTCACCCGCCGGACGAGCCCGGTGAGGTTGGCCCGGTACTCCTCGGCGGTCGTCCGCTTGTCGTTGTGGCCGAACTGGAGGAGCACGAGGTCGCCGCGCCGGACGCGCTCGTACATGGCCGGGAACAGGGCGGGGTCGGCCTGGAAGGACGCCGAACTCTCGCCGGAGTCGGCGTGGTTGGCGACCGCGAGGCCCCGCTTCAGGAACTGCGGGAGCTGCTGCCCCCAGCCGGAGTAGGGCTCGGCGGGCTGGTCGCAGACGGTGGAGTCGCCGGCCAGGAAGAGTGCGGGCCCGTGCCGGGCCGGGGTAACCCTGACGCTGTGGAGCCGGGGTGCCGGTCCGCCGAAGTACAGGTCGAGGCCGGGGCTGCCGGCGGGGCCGGTCGGCTCGCCCTCGGGTTCGCGCACGTCGACGGTGAAGCCGCGCCGGACCCTCTCCCCCGCGTCCGTGGCCGTCTCGGCCAGAACGGTCCTGCGGGCCTCGGCGGTGACGGTGGTGCTGCCCGCGGTCCCGCCGCCCAGCACCACGGTGACGTCGTACGTGCCCGGGGCGACGTCGAAGTGGCAGACCACCGGCCGCTCTCCGGAACACGCTTGCGGTGTCCGGGCCTGGCTCGCGGGCCGGGCGGGGTACGCGTCGGCCCGGGCGGGGTCCGCGCCGGCCCGGGCGGGTGTGCCGGAGAGAGCGGCGATCGAGGCTACGGCGGCCAGCAGGGCGGTACCGGCACGTCTCATGGCGTTCCCTTTCCGTGCGGGGAGTCGGACGACCCGGGGAACCCAACCACATGCAGTAAGCGCTTTCCAGAGGGCGTGCCGCACGCGCCGGACGCGCGGGCCGGACCGGCCGGGGCTCCGCCCGAGGTGACCGGGCCCGACGAGGGGTACCCGGACGGCATGAGCGAGCATCCCACCACCGGCCCCCGCCCGCTGGCCCTGGTCACCGGGGCCTCCAGCGGCATCGGCCTGGAACTGGCCCGGCAGTTCGCCGAGCACGGCTTCGACCTGCTGGTCAACGCCGAGGACGACCGGCTGGCCGACGCCGCCGAACGGCTGCGCGCCGCCGGAACCGAGGTCGTGCCCGTCCGGGCCGACCTGCGCCGCCACGACGAGGTCGAACGGCTGTGGTCGGCCGTCACCGCGACGGGACGCCCCGTCGACGCCGCGGCCCTCAACGCCGGCATCGGCCGGGGCGGCGCGTTCACCGACACCGACCTGGCCGACGAACTCGACCTGATCGCCCTCAACGTCACCTCCACCGTGCACCTGGCCAAGCGTCTGCTGAGGGACATGGCCGCCCGCGGCGAGGGGCGGCTGCTGATCACCTCGTCCGTCGCGTCCACCATGCCCGGCCCCTACCAGGCGGTCTACAACGCCTCGAAGTCGTTCCTGCAGTCCTTCGCCGAGGCGCTGAGCGACGAGTTGCGGGACACCGGGGTCACGGTCACCTCGCTGATGCCCGGACCGACCGACACCGACTTCTTCCGCCGGGGCGGTCTGGAGGACACCCGGCTCGCCGAACAGGCCACGGACGACCCGGCGCTGGTCGCCCGGCAGGGCTTCGAGGCCCTGATGCGGGGCAAGGAGAAGAAGCTCGCCGGCTCGGCGAAGTCGCGCGCCATGGGACGGGTCAACGCCGTGCTCCCCGACCGCCTCAAGGCCGCCGGGCACCGGAAGACGGCCGAACCCGGCTCCGCCGGCGGGGGGCGCGACGGGGAGGACTGAGCACGGCCGGAGCCGCCGGGTCCCGCCCGGCCCGGCGGCGTCCGCGGCGCGGGTGCGCGGCGGACGGGCGCGGCGGGGCCGGGCGGACCGCTCCGGGGAGCGGACGGGCCTACGGCCTGGCGTCGAACCGGTTCCGCAGGCCTCCGTCCGCGCCGAAGACGTCCATCAGGTAGCCCCGCGCGAGCGGCAGTCCCTCCTCCTGCCGCACGAACCCGATGACCGACTCCTGGAGTTCGCCGAAGGGCCCCTCGTCGCGTCTCCACACGACCAGCAGGGGAGCGCCGTCAGGACCGGGGCTCCGCCGGATTCCGTACACGTCCTCCAGTCCGCCCCACCGGCGGTAGCGCTCGGCCAGCCGGGCCGCGGCGTCGGGCACGGCGGTCGAGGTGGCCGTGGGGCCCGGGGAGAGGCAGGATCCCGGGACGCCGTCCGCGGTGCAGCCGGACAGCCCGGACAGCAGGGCGGCGATTCCGGCGCAGACCGGTGACACCGAACGGGTGATTCGTCTCATCGCGCCATCATCCCTGCGGTGGGGGCGCTTCACCGGTCTCCCCCGGACCGGTCCGCCGGGACTGCTTGAACACTTCGTTCAATACGTCTTGTTGACACTTGATGGTGTGTCGGACATCGTTGTGCCATGCCGTCGAATCCCGGACAGTCCCCCGATCCCTTCACGCCCCCGGACCCGGACCAGGCGCGGGCGCACCGCGTGCACGCGTCCCTGTTCCGCATCGCCGAGCGGCACGCGGCCACCGAGGAACAGCGCCGTCGGCAGGTCCACCCCTCGGTCATCGCTCCGCACGAGGCCGTCAGACTCGTGTCGTTCCTGCTCAGCGGGGCCGCACGGCTCGAGGACGACGAACCGGAGGTGGACCGGGCCGACATCGTCGCCGCCCTGAGCCTCGTCCCCCGGGCCCGTGGCGAGATGGACGAGATCGAGGCCGGGCTCCTGCGGATGGCGCGGGGCCGCGGCATGACCTGGCAGGAGATCGCCTTCGGCCTCGGGCTCGGCACCCCGCAGGCGGCCCGGCAGCGCTACGAACGGCTGACCGACCGCATCGCCGCCGGCGCGGAGGACGACGGGGGGAACGGCGAGGAGGACGGCGCGCGGAACGGCGCGGACGCCGGCGCGCGGTAGGCGCGGGCCCCGCCCGCCCCGCGCGGGGCGGGCGGGAGCCGTCACCGCAGCGGGTCGAACGGCCTCAGCTCGGCGGGCTCGCGGCCGGTGGCGATCCGCTCCGCGAGGAGCCTGCCCGTGACCGGCCCCAGGGTGATGCCCCACATGCCGTGCCCGCCGGCGGCGAAGACCCGGGGGGAGCGGGTGGCGCCGATCAGCGGCAGGCCGTCGGCGGTGCAGGGCCGGGAGCCGACCCACTCGTCCCGGCGCGCGTCCAGCCCGGCGCCTTCGAGCAGGGGGCGCGCGGCGTCGACGATGGCCCGGATCCTGCGGCGGTCCAGCGGCGCGCCGGGACGGCGGAACTCCATCATCCCCGCGACGCGCAGCCGGTCGCCCAGCGGCGTGCACGCCACCCGCTGGGCCGGGAAGTAGACCGGCCCGGACGGCGCCCGCTCCACCGGGACGCTGAAGCTGTATCCCCGGCCGGCCTGCACGACGCGGCGGATGCCGAACTTCCGGCCCAGGTCGCCGAGGTGCGCCCCGCCGGCCAGGACGACCGCGTCGAAGCGCCCGGTGGTTCCGCCGGACAGCACGAGGTGCGCGCCGTCCGCGCGGTCGTGGACGGCGGTCACCGCGGCGCCCGTGCGGATCTCGCCGCCGCGGGCGCGGACGGAGTCGGCCAGCGCGTGCACGAACGCGCCGGGGTCGATGTAGCGCTGACCGTGCAGGCGGACCGCCGCGCCGATCCGCGGCGACAGGCACGGCTCCGCCTCGCGGGCCTCGTCGCCGTCCAGGAGGTCGAAGTCGATGTCCTGGCCGGCGGAGCGGATGTGCTCCAGTTCCTCCAGCAGGACGGTGCGCTCCCGCGCGGTGCGGTACGCCGCGACGAAGGACTTGGCCTCCACGGTGGGCGCCTCCACCCCGCCCGCGGCCAGGAGGTCGAAGCTCCCCAGGGCCAGGCGGTTGACGGGGACGAGGGCGCTCATCGCCCGCCGCCACCGGGCGGTGGTGCTGTGGCGGACGAACCCGGTCAGGAACCTGATCAGGCCCGGGTCGGCGCTGGGCGGGACGTAGACCGGGGAGGAGGGGCTGAGCACCGCGCGCAGCCCGTACCGGAGGACGGCGGGCTCGGGCAGCGGGGTGGCCAGGCCGGGGGTCAGCCATCCGGCGTTCCCCAGCGAGGCCCCGGCGGCCACGCCCCCGCGGTCGTACACCGTGACCTCCACCCCGCGGTCCTGCAGGAACCAGGCGGTGGACAGTCCGACCATGCCGGCGCCGACGACGGCGACGCGGTCCGGGCGGGGGCCGGATGCGGAGCCGGAGACAGAGCCGGAGACAGAGGAAGCCATGAGGGAGCCTCTCCTTTCGACCGATGTGCCTCCGATGGTGCGTCCGGCGGCCCCGGCTGTCTTCGTGCCGGGCGGCCCATCCGGGCGGGGACGGTGGTTCGGCCCGCACAAACACGCGCGGCACCGGCGGCGGCGCCCCGTTCAGCGGGCGGACGGGCCGGCGGCCTACCCGTCCGCACGGCGGAGCACGCTGATCATCCCGTTGGGTTCCAGGTAGGCCAGACGGACCTGCGCCGGGTCGTGGACGCCGTGCAGCCGCAACTGGCTGAGCACCTCCTCGGTGGTCATGAACTCCCGCCGCATCAGCCGGCGGTTCAGCCGGCCGTCCCGGATCAGCGGGCGCGGGCTGGCCTTCACCACCGCGGCGAACCGGGGGAACCGGTAGGCGGCCGCGTCGACGGCCACGCTGCACACCAGGATCGCGGCGGTCAGCACGATGCCGTCGGTCACCGAGTCGGAGTCGCCGCCGAGGCCGCCCGAGACGGCCTCGGCGATCAGCACGACGATCAGCACGTCGGTGAGCCCCAGGCCGCCGGACTCCCGCTGGCCCACGACCCGCATCATGGCCAGCAGCGCCAGGTAGATCACCACGCCCCTGAGGACGGTCTCCGGCAGGGGCGCGTCGGGGGCGAACATCTCGCTCAGTTCGGGCATGGCGCCCGGTCTACCCGGTCGGCGCGGAGCGGGACGGGCGACGCGCTGGGCCTCCCTCCGGCGGGGTGACCGGGTCCGCCGGCGCCTCTCCGCCACTCGCACGGAGCGCCGGACGAGGGGTGCCGGGGAGCGCCGGGGACGCACACGGCACGATGAGGACCATGCGCACCCTCTCCGTGTTCCGCGGCGTCCCCGTCCCCGTGTCCCGCGCGGCTTCCCGCACCGCCGTGCGGGAAGCCCGCCGGGCGGCGGCCGACCGGGGCCTGCCGTGATCACCGTCACCGATCTGGCGGAGTCCCTGGGCGCCGGTCTGCTCCGGGTGGTCGTCCCGGGCCGCGGGACGGACGTCCACGACGTCGTCCTGGCCGAACCGGGCGACGGGGACAGCGCGGGACGGCCCGGCGAACTCGTCCTCGGCATCGGCCTGGCCGGTCCGGAGGCGGCCGTCGCGCTTCTGGAGGGGGCGGCGGAGGCCGGCGCGGCGGGCGTGGTGGTGAGGGCCCGGCTGGCCGGCGACCGGCGGGTCGCCGACGCCGCCCGGCGTCTGGACACGGCGCTCGCCGAGATCCAGCCGCACGTCTCCTGGGCCCATCTGGTGTGGCTGCTACGGGGCGTCGTCGACCGCGCGGCGGCCCCGGGCGGCGCGGCCCCGGAGGGGTGGGGGTCGCACGGCGACCTGTTCGCGCTGGCCGACACCGCGGCGGAGGCCGCCGACGCCCCGGTGACGATCGAGGACACCCGGTCCCGGGTCCTGGCCTACTCCGCCCGCCAGGACGCGACCGACCCGGCGCGGATGTCGACCATCGTGGGGCGGCGCGTGCCCCCGGAGGTTCTCGCCCACTACCGCGCGGCCGGGGTCTTCCGCAGGCTGGCACGGTCCGGCGAGCCCGTCCTGGCCCCGGCGGGGCCGGACGGGACGCTGCCGCGGCTGGTTATCCCGGTGCGGGCCGGAGGCGAGTGGCTCGGCTCGATCTGGGTGGTGGTCCGCCGGCCCGTGCCGGCCGACCGCGTCCGCCGGCTCACCGACATCGCGTCCGTCCTGGCCCTCCACCTGCTCCGGCTGCGGGCCGAGGCCGACATCGCGCGGCGGCTGACGGCCGGGGCCCTGCGCACGGCGCTGCGCGACGGCGCCCCGGACCCCGGCGGCGCGCCGCTCCTGCCGGCGGGGCCGTGGCGCGTGGTGCGGCTGACCAGCGACGGGGACGTGCCGGACGTGCGGGTGCAGCTGGAGGTGTGGGAGTCGGTCGTGCGCCGGTTCGGGTGGCACCGGCCCCTGCTCACCGACCTGGACGGCCTGCTGTACGGGGTCCTCGCCGAGCCCGGCCCGGACCGGCGGCCCGACGACCCGGACGACGCGCCCGGTTCGCCGGCCTGGCTGCGGCATGTGCTCGGCCGGGTGCGGCCGCACGACGCCGGGCTCCGCGCGGCGGTCGGCGGTCTCGCCCGCTCCCTCTCCGAGCTGCCGCGTTCACGGGCCGAGGCCGACGAGCTGAGCCGGCTGCCCGGCGCCGGGCGGCCGGCCGCCGGTCTCCCCGCGGACGGAGTCGTCGCCCTGGAGGACGTCTGGGACGCGGTCGTGGTCGAACGGGCCCGTGCCGCGATCGGGGACGATCCCGGCCTGCTCGGCAGCCCGCTCGCCGCGCTGCGGGACCACGACCGGGCGCACGGCACCTCCTACCTCGCCACTCTCACGGCATGGCTGGACCACTACGGCGATCCGCAGCGGGCCGCGCGGGCCCTGCGGATCCATCCCAACACTTTGCGGTACCGGCTGCGGAGGCTCGGCGAGGCGGCGCCCGTGGACCTGTCGTCCCCGCGGGTGCGGCTCGCCCTGCGGCTGCAGCTCGCCGCCCTGGAGTGAGGTCTCCCCGGGCCGGTCGGGCGGGGAGGCGTCAGCCGTGCGCGGCCTCCAGGGCGATCCGGACCTTGATCCGTTTGCCGACGGGGTCGCGGCGGACGTCGAAGCCCTCGCAGAGGGCGAGGACGATCTCCAGGCCGTGCTGGCCGACCCGGCCCGGTTCGGCGGCGCGGGTGATCGGCAGCCTGGGGTTGCCGTCCCACACCGTGATCTCCAGGACCCGCTCGTGCAGCTCCAGGTCCAGGACGCAGGGCCCGGGGGCGTACTTGCAGGCGTTGGTCACCAGTTCGCTCACGACCAGCCGGGCCGTGTCGGCCGTCCGCCGGGTGACGGGGAAGCCGTGGACCGCCCGGGCCCGGGACAGGAAGCCGGTGACGAACTGCCGGGCGTCCGCGATGGACCCCGCCTCGCCGTCGTAGGCGGCTCCGGCCCGCAGCCGGGGGCCCGTCGATGTCGGCCCGCACGCGTCGCCCAGCGTCATCCGATCCATGGCCCCTTGCCCCCCGTGCCCCCTGTTTCCGCCTTTTTTCACGCGGACACCCGTCCGTGTACCCGCGTGCGCCACCGTCATGCGCGGCGGCGGGCCGGAGCGCGCGACGGCCTCCTCAGGGCTCCGCGAAGGCCCCGGCGGACGCGGCGAGGGCGGCGGCCCGGGCCGCGTGGCCGGGCAGGCCGGGATCGGGCGGTGTGCGCAGGAGCACCAGGTGGTGGTAGAGGGGCGCGGTGGCGGCCACGAGCAGCCGGCGCGCGTCGGTGGCCGCCGGGATCTCCCCGCGCCGGACCGCGCGGTCGACGACGGCCTCGCAGCGCGCGTACCGGTCGTCCCAGAAGCGCCGCAGGGCCTCGGCGGCCTCCGCGGAGCGGAACGAGGCGGCGATCAGGGCCGCGGTGATCGACGGCCGCTCCGTCAGGGCCTGGTGGACCTCGCGGTTCAGCGCCGTCAGGTCGCCCTCCAGGCTGCCGGTGTCCCGCGGGCGCCAGTCGTCGCCGCCCGCCGCGTCGAGGACGTCGGCGAGCAGGCCGCCGACGTCGCGCCAGCGCCGGTAGACGGTGGTGCGGTGCACGCCCGCGCGGGCGGCGACGGCGTCCACGGTCAGCTCGTCGTAGCCGTGTTCCAGCAGCTGCGCGCGGACCGCGTCGAGGACCCGCGCCCGGACCAGGGCGCTGCGGCCGCCCGGGCGGCGGGCCGGTGCCGTCCGGGCGCCGCCGTCGTCCGGTCGCGGTCCGGCCGCGGAGGTCATGCGGAAATCCGGGTTGCCCGGAGGGAGGGGGACATGCCACCATCTTAACGCAACTGATGTCGCTTTAAGGAGTCGGTCGTGCTCTTCCGAGGTGTTCTCCCCGTCCCGCGGCCCGTGCCGGCCGCACCGTTCCCGAACACCTCGGAGGCCCTGTATGACCACGCAGATCACCGCTCTGTCCGTCACCAAGACCTACGGTGACCGCACCGTCCTGGACTCGGTGACGTGCTCGCTCGCCGCGGGCGGGCGCACCGGGATCGTCGGCGAGAACGGCTCCGGCAAGACGACGCTGCTGCGCCTGCTGGCCGGCCTGGAGGAGCCCGACCTCGGGGAGGTCGTCGTCCGGGCCGAGGGCGGCGTCGGCCACTTCGCCCAGCACGAGCCCCTCCCGCCCCACCTGACCGTCCAGGAGGTCGTCGACCTCGCCCTGGGCGAACTGCGCGCGATCGAGGACCGGATGCGCCGCCTGGAGGCCGCCATGGCCGACGGCGCCGCGTCGCACCTGGCCGAGTACGGGGAGCTGCTGACGGTCTTCGAACTCCGCGGCGGGTACGACGCCGACGCCCGCGTGGAGCGCGCCCTGCACGGCCTCGGCCTGGGCCGGCTCCGCCGCGACCGCACGGTGGGCGCCCTCTCCGGAGGCGAGCGGGCCCGGCTGCGCCTGGCGTCCCTCCTCGCCTCCTCACCGGAGGTCCTGCTGCTGGACGAGCCCACCAACCACCTCGACGACAACGCCCTGACCTGGCTGGAGGAGCATCTGCGCACCCGGCGCGGCACCACCGTGGCGGTCTCCCACGACCGGGTCTTCCTCGAACGCGTCACCACCTCCCTGCTGGAGGTGGACGCCGACCGCCGCACCGTGACCCGGTACGGCGACGGCTACGCCGGCTACCTCGCCGGGAAGGCCGCGGCCCGGCAGCGCTGGGTCCAGGCGCACGAGCGGTGGCGGGCCGACGTGGAGCGGCTCCGGGAGACCGCCGCGACCACCGCGCGCCGGGTCGCCCCCGGCCGGGCGATGAAGGACGGCAACAAGATGGCCTACGACCGGGCGGCCGGCCGTGTGCAGCAGTCCCTCGCCTCCCGGGTGCGCAACGCCGAGGAGCGCCTGCGCCGCCTCCTGGCGGATCCGGTGCCGCCTCCCCCTCGGCCGCTGAGGTTCTCCCCGGTGCTGCGCACCGGCTCCCCGCAGGGCCCGGAGGGGGAGAGGAGCGCCGTGCTCGACGCCGAGGGCGTCACCGTCGCCGGACGGCTCGGGCCCACGGACCTCAGCCTCCCCGCGGGCGGGCGGCTGCTGGTCACCGGGCCGAACGGGGCGGGCAAGAGCACCCTGCTGCGCGTCCTGGCCGGCGGGCTCTCCCCCGACGGCGGACGCCTCGTCCGCCGCGGCCGCGTCGGATACCTCCCCCAGGACCCCGCTCCCGGCCGGCCGGGCGAGACGGTGCTGGAGGCCTTCGCCCGCGGCCGGGCGGGGACGCCCGGCGAGCACGCCGAACGGCTGCTCTCCCTCGGGCTGTTCGACCCCGACCGGCTCTCCGTGCCGGTCGGGGCCCTGTCCACGGGGCAGCGGCAGCGCCTCGCCCTGGCCCGGCTGGTCGACGAGCCGGCCGACGTCCTGCTGCTGGACGAGCCCACCAACCACCTCTCCCCCGCCCTGGTGGAGGAGTTGGAGGCGGCCCTGGAGGACTACCGGGGCGCGCTCGTCGTCGTCAGCCACGACCGCCTGCTGCGCCGGCGGTGGCGGGGCGGCCGGCTCGATCTGCGGCCGGCTCCCGCGCCCGCCGCGCTGTGAGGCGGCGGTCCGGGACAGCCCCGCCACCGCCGCCGTCCCGCACCGCGCCGCACGCCGCACGCCGCGCGCACCCCGCACCGTCCCGCACCCGCCCGCCGAGCAGCCCGAAGAAGGAGCCCCATGACCCGCCGTACCGCGTCCGTCGAGCGGATACCCGTCCCCGACCCCGCGTCGGGCCCCTACTCCATCACCGCGGGCCCCGACGGCGCCCTGTGGTTCACGCTGGTCCACGCCGGACGGATCGCCCGCCTGGCCCCCGACGGCCGGATCGACGTCCACCGGCTCGACTCCGCGGCCTGCGGGCCGACGGTGATCACACCGGGTCCCGACGGGGCCCTGTGGTTCACCCGGTACCAGGACCACCGGATCGGCCGCGTCACCACCGACGGGCAGGCGTCCTCCTTCCCCGTCCCGACCCCGGACGGCGGCCCGTTCGGCATCGCCGCCGCGTCCGACGGCGCCCTGTGGTTCACCCAGACGCGCACCGACCGGATCGGCCGCGTCACCACCGACGGCCGGATGACGGAGTTCCCGCTGCCCGCCACCGGCGCCTTCCCGTCGGCCATCACCGCGGGCCCCGACGGCGCGCTGTGGTTCACCCTCAACCAGGCGGACGCGATCGGCCGGATCTCCCTCTCCGGGGACGTCACGGTCCACCCGCTCCCCACCGGGGGCACCGCTCCGGTCGGCATCGCGTGCGGTGCGGACGGCGCGCTCTGGTTCGCCGGCCTCGGCGCCGGTCTGATCGGCCGCGTCACCACCGACGGCCGCGTGACCGAGTTCCCCCTCCCCGAGCGCGACTCCCGCCCCCACGCCGTCGTCCCGGGCCCCGACGGCGCGATCTGGTTCACCGAGTGGGGCGCGGGCCGCGTCGGGTCCATCACCCCGGACGGCCGCATCGAGGAGTACGACCTGCCTGTCCCCTCCCCGGAGCCCCACGGGCTGGCCTTCGGGCCCGGCGGCGCCCTCCACGTCGCGCTGGAGGTCGGCGAGATCGTCCGGCTGGAGCCGTGACGCCCGCCGGCCGCCCCCGGGCCTCCCCGGGGGCGGCCGGTTGCGGACACCACCGGGGAGGTTGTTGGGTTCCGGGCATGACGGCATCGGACGACCTTCTGCGCCGGATCGAGAACGATCCCGTCCTCGCGGGGCTGCTGGCGTGGCCCGGAGACTTCGACATCGGCCGCCGGGACCCGGTGGAGGACCTCCGGCTCCCCACCGGCATGCCGCTGCACCCGGTGGCCGGCTGCGGGGGCGGGGGCACCTACTTCCTGTGCGGCGCGCCCGGCGCGCCGCACAGGCCGGTGCTGTACGCCGACTCCGAGGGGCAGGCCGCCCTGATCGCCGAGGACCTCGTCGAGGCCGTTCGACTGGTCGCCGTCCCCCCCTACTGGCGGGACGCGGGCGCCGGCCACCCCCTGGACGAACTGGAGGAGGAGATGCGCGAGGACCACCCCGACATCGGCGGGCTCCGGGGCCGTCTGGCGGCCGCCCTGGGCATCCCGCTGCCGTCGGCGGAGGAGGCCCTGGCCCGGCTGCGGGCGGCGGCCGCCGGGACCGCCCCGGACTTCGTGCCGGTCGCGGCCGGCACGGACGGCGCCGAGCCCTGCGAGCCGCTCTTCGGGGACCGCGTCTGAGCCCCGGGGCGGGCAGCGCCGTCAGCGGGCCATCACCCGGATGGTCCTCACCTCGGGGTCGGCGGCGTCGGGGATCAGCATGCCGGCCGCGACCCCGCTGCGCAGGTACTCCACCACCTCCGCGGTGACGACCTCGCCCGGGGCCACGGCCGGAACGCCGGGCGGGTAGGGGCTGAGCATCTCCGCGGCGACGCGTCCGACGGCCTTCTCCGCGGGGACCTGCTCGGCCGGCCCGAAGAACGCCTCGCGCGGCAGGACCGCCTGCTCCAGTTCCAGCGCCCCCGGTTCGGGAAGCACCACCCGGGGCTGCCGCTCGATGGAGCCGGCCTCGTCGACCAGCTTCCGCAGCGACTCGACCAGCAGTTCCTCGGTCCGGTCGTCGTCCGCGTGGGTGATCTGGGCGTTGATCCGGCAGGCGTCGGCGGCGCCGACGTCGATGTGGCGGTCGGCGCGGAGCCACTCGGCCGCCTGCATGCCGCTGATGCCCAGCTCCCGCACGTCGATGCTGATCTTCAGCGGGTCCAGCTCCGCCGCCAGGCCCTCCTCGACGACCTCCCGGTCGAGGAGCCGCAGTCCGGGCATGTCCGCGACCGCCTCGCGGACACGGGCCGCGCGGCGCAGCGCCTCGCCCAGCAGTTCGTGCCCCTGCTCGACCATCTGGCGTCGCCATCCGTCGAGGGTGGCGAAGACCAGCGAGGAGGCGCTGGTGGTGCCCAACAGGTCCTCGCGCTGCTTGAGGACGTCGGGCGAGACCCGGTCGCCCTTGAGGTGGAAGACGGAGCTCTGCTCGACGGCGCCGCCCATCTTGTGGACGCTGGTGACCACCAGATCGGCCCCCACGTCCATGCCCCAGGCCGGCAGATCGGGGTGGAAGGGCAGGTGCGCGCCCCACGCCTCGTCGACGATGAGGGCGACGTCGCGCTCGTGGCACACCTCGGCGACGCCCCGGATGTCCGCGCAGGTGCCCCAGTCCGTGGGGGTGATCAGCAGCATGCCCTTGGCGTCCGGGTGGTCCTCCAGGGCCCGCCGCACGTCGTCGGGCTCCGGCGGGTGCGCCAGGTGCCGTTCGCCGTCGAACTTGGGGTGCACCCACACCGGGTCGACGCCGTTGACGATGACGGCGGCGATCACGGACTTGTGCGCGTTCCGCGAGATCAGGATCTTCTCGCCCGGGCCGGCCACCGCCAGCATGGCCGTCTTGACCGACAGGGAGCTGCCGCAGGTGGAGAAGAACGCCTTGTCGGCTCCGACGGCGTCCGCCATCAGCTCCTCCGCCTGGCTGACGACCCCCTGGGACTGGCGGCGGTCGTCCAGGCCGTTGAGGGAGAGGACGTCGTCGCGGAAGAGGTCCTTCCCCAGGATCTCCAGCACCCTGGGGTCGACGCCCCGGCCCTGCTTGTGCCCGGGAGGCCCGTACACCACGTCCCCCCGGCGCCGGAACTCCTCCAGCGCCTCCAGAACGGGCACACGCGAGTGGTCCATCGATTACCTCCTGGGGACGGCGGGCCGGACGGCCGGGCCCGCGTACCCGGCCGCGGGCCGGGCCGGCTCCTTCAGAGGTCCGGATAACCGGGCCCGGCGGCCCGAAACCGCCGGGCGCCGCCCCCGCCCCCGCTCGGGAGGTTCCGGAGCCGGGTCAGCCCCAGGCGGGCATGATCCGCTCGTGGATCAGCCGGAGCTGTTCGTCCACGCTCGCCACGCCGTCCACCTGCCGGCCGGTGAAGGCCTTGACCAGGACGCTGTCGGTGACGGCGCAGATGACGTGGTTGACGCCGCTGGGTTCGATGTCCTGGCGGATCCGCTCCAGGCACTCCTCGGGGGTGCCGGACACCGACAGCCGCTCGGCGACCTCGGGTGAGGTCAGTTCGATGCCCCGGGCCAGGTCGCCCGCGGCGATCGCCTCGATCACCGGTTTCAGCTCCTCGGGTTCGACGCCGTTGCGCCGCAGCTGCTCCTCCGGCATCGAGGAGGCGTAGATGCCGACCATCGAGCGGGCCGCCTCCTTCGCCGCGGCGCCGTCCGCGCCGGTGGCGAAGACGATCCAGGCCCCGATGTCCAGGCTCCGCCAGTCCTTCCCCGCGCGTTCCGCGCCCGCCCTGATGTGCCGGACGGCGTAGTCGTGGGCCTCGCGGGTGTAGCCCAGCGCGTGGTGGCAGCCGTCGGAGAGCTCCCCGGCCGCCTCGAACGACTTCGGGCCGCGCATCGCGCCGAGCTTGACGGGCAGGTGCTCCTGCACGGGCCGGGCGAAGGTGAACAGCCCGTCGTAGGTGAAGAATTCGCCGCTGTGGTCGATGGCGCCCTCGTCGAGCAGGGTGCGCACCACGTGCAGCGCCTCCTTGGTGCGCGACAGCGGCCTGATGCGCGACCAGTCGACGCCGTACTGCGCCAGCAGGCCGAAGTTCCCGCAGGACAGCACGCCTTCGGCACGGCCTCCGGAGAGTTCGTCGAGGGTGGCCAGCGCCTGGGCGATCAGGGTGGGTTCGCGCAGGACCACGGAGGACAGGCTGGGGCCGAGGCGGATGCGGCCGGTCTGCACGGCGGCGGCGGCGAAGAGCAGCCACATGTCCTTGTGCCACGTCTCGTCGGCCGCGTAGCAGGCGTGGAAGCCGAGTTCGTCGGCGAGCCTGATCGACGCGAGGGACTCCTGGAGCGGGTGGTCGGGAAGCAATACGTAACTGAACCTCACCGAACGCCTTTCCCGAGTGCGTTCCCCGTGGGGAGGCGGTGTCCGGGGCGCCGCCTCCGCAAGGCTCGTCCACGGCCGTCCGCCTGTCCAGGGCGCGAACGGCGCGCGGGCGGCGCGGCCGTGCGCCGTTCGCGCCGCGGGCTCCGGCGCTCCACCCGGTACTCCGGCCGCCCGGGTCGCCGAACGCGGACACCCGGGCGGCCGGGGCGCCGCCGTGCGGAAGGCGTCAGTCCAGGTCCAGGCGTTCGGCGGCCTTGCGCAGCATCCCGAGCTTCTGCTGCGTCGGCCGCTGCTGCTCGCCCGCCAGGGCGCTGATGACGGTCAGCGTCCCGGTCAGGACCGGAATGCTCCACTGCGCCCAGCGGAGCTGCCGCTCGATGTCCTCGACGGCCGCGTGGTGCTCCTCGGACCCGGTGGGCGCCTCCGGGTCGGGTGACGACGCCTTCTCGATCCTCTTGCCCAGCACACGGCTGTAGGCGGTGGCGCCCATGGCCGCGGCGGTGACGGCGGTCTTGGCCACCGACATCGCGCCCACCCCCCGCTGGTGCCCCACCCGGTAGAAGTCGGACGCCAGCAGGGACACGGCGCCGACGAGGTGGGCGGCGATGGCCACCCCGTTGGCGGGGGTCCACTTCGCCCATCCGATGCTCGCGATCCTGTTTCCGGTCTTCTCGTCCTCCCACTCTCGTGCGACGCCGTTCAGACCGATGGCGCCCATCAGGGAGCCCCCGAACCATGCGCCCATTCCCAGGTCGTGCAGGCTGCGGGCGAGCGTGTTGCGTCCGGCCACGGTGATCTCCAGTCCGTTTTGTGGCATTTGCTGGCATTCAAGGCATACCAGAGGCTCGGGGAAGATGCCGCTCGGACCGGTCGGCCGCGACCCGGGGTCACTCCGTCACACCGCCGCCCCGTGGCACGCGGCGTACCGGCCGCCGCGGCCGGGCGCCCGGAATCCCCCGGCGCCGCCCGCCGGGCCGTCCGCCGGGCCGTCCGCCGCGGACGGTTCACGCCTGCGTCTCCAGGGCCTCCCGGGTGACGGGGGCGCGGGGCGGCAGCCCGGCCGCGTACCGCTCCAGCTCCTCCAGCGCCGCCGCGGCCATCCGCCGCGTCTCCGCGCCCAGGGAGCCGGCGACGTGCGGGGTGATCACCACATTGGGCAGGTCGTACAGCGGGGAGGAGGCCGGCAGCGGCTCCGGGTCGGTGACGTCCAGGATCGCGTACAGCTCCCGTCCGGCGCAGGCGCGTTCCAGCGCGGCGGTGTCCACGAGGGCGCCGCGCGCGGTGTTGACCAGGACCGCGCCGGGCGGCAGCGCGGCCAGTTCGGCGGCCCCGATCATGTGCCGGGTCCCCGGGAGGGAGGGAGCGTGGAGGCTCAGCACGTCGGCCTCGGGCAGCGCCCGCTCCAGGGTGGCGTGCTCGGCTCCGGCCCGGCGGATCGCGCCGGGGTCGGCGACGGGGTCCACGACCAGCACCCGGGCCAGGCCGAGCCCGGTCAGCAGGCGCGCGACCCGGCGGCCCACGCGGGAGAAGCCCACCAGCACCACGGTGCGGTCCCTGCCGCTCGGTTCCCCGTGCCGCTCGCGGTAGCTCCAGTCGTCGCGGAAGCCGCGGGCGTCGGCGGCCAGGAACGGCACCTTCTTGAACGCCCACAGGATCGCGGCGAGGGTGTAGTGGGCGACGGGCTCGGCATTGGCGTCGGCGGCGGTGGTCACCAGCAGCCCCCGGTCGAAGACGGCGTCGCCGACGTGGTGGCGCACGCTGCCGGCGGCGTGCAGCACCGCGCGCAGCCGCGGGGCGGCGCGCAGCACCTCCTCGTCCAGCGGGGGGCAGCCCCAGGAGGTGACCAGCACCTCCGTGCCGGCCAGGCGCGCGCGCACCGCGGGGGAGGCGAGTTCATGGGCGGCGGCGGGCTCGCCGAGAGAGGCGGTGGCGCGGAGCCTGGCCCACTCGGCCTCCCCGAACTGGGTGCGCAGCGTGCCGGGGTCCATCACCAGCAGCGTCTCGGGGCGGCGCGGGGCGCCGGGCGGCGTCCTCGTCACCGCGTCCTCCCGGCGGCCGGGCCGGTGCGCCGGCGGGCGCCGGGGAGCGCCGCCGGACGGTGCCGGGGGGCGGCGGGCGGGCCGCCTCGGGGGGACCGGGTCACGCGCGCACTCCTCCGGTGGGGCCGCGGGGCGCCGGGAACGGGTCCGGGCCGGCGGGCGCCGGCCCGTACCGGGGAGCCCGTCCCGCGCCTCGGCGGGCTGGAACAGCGGAATCGTCACCGCGCCGGGCCGTGGCGCGGCCGCGCCACGGCGGGAGGGGGCGGCTCAGTCCTCCGTGCGGCCCTCCCGGGCCACCAGGGCGAAGGTGTGCCCGGCCGGGTCGGAGTAGAGGCGGATGTCGCGCGGTCCCCCGTTGTCCCTGGTCTCGACCGGACGCGCCCCCAGGGCGATGGCCTCGCGCTCCGCCTCGTCCATGTCGTGCCGCGACACCAGGACGTGGAGGTGCGCCTGGAGCGAGTCGTCCGGGCGGGGCCAGCTCGGGGGCGTCAGGCCGCGGTCGCGCCGGATGGCCATCCGCACCCCGTCGTGCCCGGTCACCTCCACCAGGTCGGGGTCCACGCCCCGGCGCACCCCGGCGTCCAGCAGGCCGGCGTAGAACTCCGCCAGCGCCTCGGGCTCGGCGCAGTCCAGAACGAGCACGCTCGTCTTCTCGACGGTCATCTGTCACTCCCGGAATCGTCGGCGGCCTTCCCCGCCGCACCGTCCGTGTACCCCCTCAAGGCCCCCGGCAGGGGTGTGGAACCGGCCAACGGGCCCCGTCCGGGGAGCGGCCGTACGCTGGCCGTGTGCGCACCGTGGAACTGCTTCCGGACGACGCGACCGACCGGGCGGTGCGGGAGGCGTGGCGCCACCTGGCCGAGGCGGGTCTGCCGAGCCAGGCCGGGCACCCGCACCCGACGAACCGCCCCCATCTCACCCTGGCCACCGGCGAGGCGCTGCCGGACGCGGTGCGGGCGCGGCTGGAGGAGGTCCTGGACGCGGCGCTGCCGGTGCGGATCCGCCTGGAGGGGCTGCTGCGGTTCCCCGGGCGGGTGCGGGTGCTGGCCTGGGCCGTCCGCCCCGGCCCCGGACTGCTGCTCCTCCACGGGGAGGTCTGGCGGGCGCTGGCCGGGACGCCGGAGGCGGGCCGGATGAATCCGCTCCACGCCCCCGGCCGGTGGGTGCCGCACCTCACCCTCGGCCGCACCCGCCGCGCCTCGTGGGACCTTCCGGACGCCGACCTGCTGCCCGCGCCGCTGCGCGGCCCGCTGCCGGGCCTCCTCACCGCCGCCCGCAGCTACGACTCCGCCGACCGCACCACCGAACCCCTCGCCCCGCGCGGAGGCCGGCTCGCCTGACTCCCCGTCACCCGCCGTCCGTCTCCCCGCCGGACGCGGGCGGCGAGGCGGGCGGGGACGCGGGCCGGGGCCCGGCCTGCCCCGTGGGGCGGCACAGCACGGGGTTCTGCAGTTCGGCGCAGGGCCGGTGCCCGTGGGAGCGCACGATGTCCTTGCCGACCTCGTTCGTCAGGTAGCGCAGGAAGCCGGCGGCCAGGGAGTCGGCCGGGGGCTCGCCGTAGGTGTGGGCGTACTCCGTCTCCCAGAAGGGGTAGGCGCCGTGGTCGGCCCCCTCCAGGGTGGCCCGGTGGCCGTCGATGCTCACCGGTCGCAGGTCCCGGCGGTCGGCCGCCTCCCCGAGCGCGCTGTAGCCGAGTGCCCCGGGGACCTGCTCGACGGCGTCCAGCACCCCGCCGGTGGAGCTCCGTTCGCAGCGGATCGGGCCGGATGCCGCGCCGGGCCTGGGGGTGCGGCAGTCGTCGGAGGTGAGCGGCGGCTCCTGGGCGCCGAGGACCTTCTGCTCGAAGGCCCGGCGCGTGCCGGAGTCGTTCAGGCGGCCGACGAGGAGGACCGGCAGGTCGTTGCCCCCCAGTTCCTTCCAGTTGGCGACCTTCCCGTCGTAGATCCTCCTGATCTGTTCCAGGGAGAGGTCGTGGACCCCCGCCTCCCCGTTGACGACGAGGGTGAAGAGGGAGAAGGCGACGGGGCGCGGCAGCAGCCGCGGGTAGGCCCCTCCCTTCTCCCCGTCCGTGAACGCCAGTTGGGCGGGGCTTCCGGAGCCCTGCTCCCGTCCCGCCCGGTCCAGTTCCTCCAGGCCCTCGGAGCTGGCCTCGGTGCGGACGGCGAACTCCGCGTCCGGGCAGGTCTTCCGGTACGCCTCCGCGGCGTCCCGCAGTACGGGTCCGAAGGCCGTGGAACCGGAGAGGACGAGTTTCCCCTCGGCGCAGTCCAGGGCGGCGGCGTCGTCGCCGCCGAGGGCGACGGCGAGCTGGCCGAGGACGACCAGCACGAGGAAGCAGATCAGCGCGACGGCCCGCCAGGACGTCCCCGTCTGGCTCCTGGTCTCCTGGATGCCCCCGTTCCCGACTCCGCCCTTGATGCCGCCGACGACCTCGGGAGGGTCGAACTCCGCCCGCGGGCCGCTCCCGCTCCCCTCCTCCCCGGTGCGCTCCAGGGCCGCCAGGACCTTGTAGTGCGCGGAGCGGTTGAGCGGCACCTTGGGGAGTTCGATGACGCCGTCGCGGACGCTCAGGCCCGAGCCGTCGGCGAAGCAGGGGCGCAGGAAGTCGTCGCTGAGCTCCGTCACCACCATCCCGGCCACCCTGCGGCCGGGGAACCTGACGCGGATGCCGACCTTGTCGTCGGGCAGGGCCGCGTAGTCGCCGCTGTCGATGTGGGTCGCGCCGCTGTTCTCGACGCGCAGCAGGACGAACGACGGGTCGGCCAGCCGTGTGCCGTCCCCGTCCTGCAGCTGCTGGAGGGCTCCCGCGTACCGGGAGTGGACCGCGTCGGTGGCCGTGGTGTCCATCTGCACCCGGTAGCCGAGCCGTTTGCGGCCGACGAAGACGAACTCGTACAGCGCGGCGGCGATCGGGACCACCACACCGAGCACCGCGAGGATGATCTCCCACCGGAAGACGCCCACTGCCGCTCCTCCCCCTGGAGAACATGGACCGGGCCGCCAAACATACGATCGCCCGGCCCCCCGCCGAAGCGGGAAGCCGGGCTCCCGGCGAGTGTTCACCGGCTGTTGGGCGGCGGTGCGCCTCCCGGCGGCCCGCGGTACGCCGGCCGGGCGGCCCCGGTACGGCGTCCTCCCACGGCGTCCTCCTACGACGTTCCTGCCGCGTCCTCCTGCCGCATCCTCCTACGACGTCTTCCTACGGCCACCGCGGGACGAGCGTGCCGTCCGGCTCGCGGTCGACGCGCGTGCCCAGGCCGCGGCAGGCCCGGTCCAGGACCGCCCCCAGCCACCGGGAGTCCTGATCCGGGGCGTGCCGCAGCCGCATCCGCCGCGCCTGGAAGGGCACCATCCGCACCCCGGGCGGACGGCCGTCCCCGTACAGCCGGACCAGGTACAGCAGCCGCAGGTCGTCCCGGTACCGCTCGTGGCCGGTGATGCCCTCGTAGTCGTTGACCAGGTCGCCGCAGCCGTACAGGACGAGTCCGCCCCGGTACGCCTCCAGGGGGCGGGGGTGGTGCGAGGAGTGGCCGTGGACGACGTCCGCGCCGCCGTCGATCAGCGCGTGCGCGAAACGGACCTCGTCGCCCGGGACCCGGTACCCCCAGTTGGGGCCCCAGTGGACCGAGACGACCGCCACGTCGCCGGGCCGCCTGATCTGCCGTATCCGGCCGGCCACCGCCTCGGCCGCGGCCGGTGAGGCTCCGGCCGCGACGTCCACGCCGGCCCGGTCGCCGGTCGCGGCCCAGCCGGGCGGTATGCCGCTGGAGGGCATGCCGAGGGAGAACACCAGCAGCCGGCGGTCTCCGCCGAGGGGGACGGTCGCGGGGCGGCGCGCCGCGGCGGCGTTCCGTCCCGCCCCGGCCGTCGCCACGCCCGCGTCCGCCAGCGCGTCGAGGGTCTCCTCCAGACCGGTGCGGCCGAAGTCCAGGACGTGGTTGTTCGCCAGGACGCAGACGTCGGGGCGGACGGCCGTCAGACAGGGCAGGTTGTCCGGGTCCATCCGGTAGTGGACGCCCTTGCCTGGGGCGAAGTCGCCGCTGCGGGTGACGCTCGTCTCCAGGTTGAGCACGCGGGCGGCGGGCGCGGCCGCGTCGAGCGTCTCCAGGGCCTCGCCCCAGGGCCAGGAGGGGTCGACCGGGGCGGGGATCGGCCCGTTCGCCGCCTCCGCCAGTTCGACGTAGGCGCGGGCGTCGCGGACGTACGTCTCCCGCAGCTCCGGGTCGCCGGGATGCGGGAGGATCTGGTCGACGCCGCGGCCGAGCATCACGTCGCCGCAGAGGAACAGGGTGACCGCGTCCCCGCGCATGCCTCCAGCCTAGGACTCCCCCGTCCGGGTGTGCCGTGCGCGGGACGTCCGGCCCTGCCGGAGGGTCCGGTCGGTCCTGTGGCCCGTGCCGCGCGCGTGGTGTCCTGGTGACGGCCCCGGGAACGGCCGGCGGACGCGGTGGGGCGGAGCCCAGGCCGCGCGCCGCGTGCCCGGAGCCCGCGGAAAGCGGGCGGTTCCCGGCGGCCCGTGCGCCCGGCGGCACCCCCGTACGCCGGGCGTGCGGGGCGCGGGCCGGGAGTGCGGCCCGGTCCGCGCCACGGCCGCGCTCCCGGTCATTCCGTCCCGTCCGCCCCCGGCGGCGAGGCCGCGTGGTCGGGCACGTGGGTCTGCGTCTCCCGCAGCGGGCGGGGCGGCAGGCCCGGCCCGGCCGCGGGTTGAGGTGCTCGGTGACGCGTTTGATGGCGCCGCCCTTGCCCGCGGCCTCGCGGCCCTCGAAGACGACGACCGGCCGGGCGCCGGTGACGCGCATCCACTCCTGCATCACCACCGGCTGCTCCCGGAGCCTGCGCGGCTCCCGCTCGCAGCCCCGGCGGGGCAGGCGGTCCGGGCGACCGGCGACCGCGGCGGGACGGGAGGCGCACGGATCGCGCCGGAGGCTGTTTCCCCGCGCCGTCCGTGGAAACCCCGGACGGTCCAGTGAGCCGATCCGGAGGTGATGGACATGGCGACCGGAGAGACGGGATTCAGCGACGTCGCCTACGACCTGATCTCGGTGCAGTACCACGCGCTGAAGGGCGGGCACGACTACGGGCAGTACGTCCGCGACGCGGAGAACGCCGGCAAGACGGAGATCGCCGACTTCTTCCGCACGGTCATGGAGGAGGACTCGCGGCGCGCCGCCCGGTGCCACGACTACCTGGTGCAACTGGCCGCGACGAAGGACGCCGGCCCGGCGGCCGCATAAGGGCCGCGGGGCCCGGCCCCACCCCCGCCGCGCGGCCCGCCGCGCGGCGGGCACCATGGGGGCATGTCCCGACGCCGACCGCGCCCCGCCGCCCCCTCCCCTTCCAGCCCCGCCGCGCCCTGCCCCTGCGGGCTGCCCGCGCCCTACGCCGACTGCTGCGCCCGGTTCCACCGGGGGCCGGCCTCCGCGCCCACCGCCGAGGCGCTGATGCGCTCGCGCTACAGCGCCTTCGCCGTGCGCGACCGGGAGTACCTGCTGCGCACCTGGCATCCGGGCACCCGGCCGGGAGAGCTGGAGCTGGACCCCGCGCTGCGGTGGCGGCGGCTGGAGGTCCTCTCCACCACCGGCGGCAGCCCCTTCCACACCGAGGGCACCGTCGCCTTCCGCGCCCACTACACCGAGCGGGGGCGCGAGGGAGTGCTGGAGGAGCACAGCAGGTTCACCCGGCACGGCGGCGCGTGGGTCTACCTGGACGCGTCCGGCGGCGCGGTCTGACCTCCCCGTCCGCCCGTCCCTTTCCCGCCCGGCCGCCGTCCCGGCGCGGCCGGGCGGGAAAGGGCTTTCTCCGCTGCGCGCACGACAGGCTCCGGCACGGCCGTGAGCGAGTATCGTCCTTCCGGGGGACGATCCGTGAGCGGACGCGCACTCAGCGGCGCGGTCCGCGGCGCTTCGGGCCCGGGTCCGAAAGCGCCCGTGCGGGGCTTCCGGGCCCATGCGTCCCGCGCGGGGACCGCGCGGGTGGAGGACGGAGACAGGAGGTGGAGATGGCGGTCCGCCCCGATCCGGCGGCGACGTTCCGCCCACCGGCCCCGGGCACGGGCTTCCTGAACGGGCGGCGCGGCCCGCGCACCGGCGTCCTGCTGCTGACCACGGGGGCGATCGGCACCGCCCTGGCCGCCCTGCTGCTGGCCTCCGGCGTCCTGACGCCCGTCGATCCCCGCAGGCCCGCCGGGCTGCCCGCGCCCTCCCCGGGCTCCTCCTCGCCGGTCCCGTCCCGCACCCCGGAGCCGCCGGCGAAGACTCCCCCGGCCCCGGACGTCCCGTCCCCGGACGCCTCCGGGGCGGCCGCCACGTCCGCGGCGCCCGCCCCGGAGGCGTCCGGCTCCCCGTCCGGGCCGTCGCGGCCGGGCGAACCAGGGGTCCTGCGGCCGGGCGACAGCGGTCCGGAGGTGTCGAGGCTGCAGGAGCGGCTGCGGGGAATCCCGCACATCTACCCCGGCGGGGCCGTCGACGGCCGCTACGGCGGCGAACTCGCCCGGGCCGTCGCCCGTTTCCAGGAGTGGTACGGCGTCCGCGGCGACGAGGAGGGCGTGTACGGCGACGACACGCGCCGCCGGCTGGAGGAGGTGCTCCGCAGAACGGCCCCCGGGGGGTCGCCGTCCCCGGCTCCCGGCCACGGATAGCTCCGGGCCGCGCACACCGCGCCGCTCACGTCTCCCAGCGGCCGCTCACGTCTCCCAGTGGAAGGGCAGGTCCCGGTATGGCACCGCTGCCGAACGCCTCGGCCCCGGTCCGGATCATGGAGGTGTCCGGGGAGGACTACCGCAGGGCCTTCGAACTGTTCCTGGCCGGCACGGACGAGAAGGCCGTGACCCACGAGTACCTGACGGAACTGGTCGAACGACTCCCCCGGCGCGGCCTGTTCCTCGACGTCGGCGCCGGGAACGGCGTGACCACCCGGCATGTGGGCCGGTACTTCGAGCGCGTCGTCGCCGTCGAGCCGAGCGGGCACATGAGGCGGGCGCTCCGGCGAAGGTGCCCCGACGCCGTCGTGCTGCCCGAGCCCGTCGACCGGCTGGACCTCGATCTGCGCCCCGACCTGGTGCTGTGCTCGCACGTCCTCTACTACCTGCCGGAGGAGGAGTGGGAGCCCACCGTGCGGCGCCTCCTGGGGTGGGTGGCGCCCGGCGGCGAACTCGTCGTCGTGCTCCAGAACCCCGAGAACGACTGCATGCGGATGGTGCGGCACTTCACCCCCGCCCGGTTCGACCTCTCCGGCCTGGCCGGGCGGCTGGCGGAGGACGGCGGCGGCACGGCCGGGGACGTCCTGCTGGAGACCCTGCCCGTCCGCTACCGCGCCACCGGCCTCGCCGAGGCCGTCGACGTGGCCGAACTCATGGTGAACGTGCCCTCCCTGAGGGACCGGGACCCCCTGCCCAGCAGGCAGGACCTGGCGGACTACCTCCTGGCCGAGTGCTCCGACCCCCAAGGCGGGATCACCGTCACCCACACGCACGACGTCCTGCGCGTCCGCCGCGCCCGGTCCCGCTGAGCCCGGGAGCCCGGCCGGCCGGGGGGCGTCAGGCCGACTGGACGGCCTGCATCCGCGCGTAGAGGCCGCCGCGGCGGAGCAGCTCCCCGTGGCTGCCGACCTCGGCGATCCGGCCCTCGTCCATCACCACGATGCGGTCGGCGCCGCGGACGGTGGACAGCCGGTGGGCCACCACGAAGACGGTGCGGCCCCGCACCAGCCGGGCCAGGGCCTGCTGGATCATCGCCTCGGAGTGGGAGTCCAGCGCGGAGGTCGCCTCGTCCAGCACCAGCACCCGCGGGTCGCGGATCAGGGCCCGGGCGATGGCCAGGCGCTGCTTCTGGCCCCCGGACAGCCGCGCCCCGCGCTCCCCGACGACGGTGTCCAGGCCGGCCGGGAGCCGGTCGACGAACTCCAGGGCGTTGGCGTCGCGGAGCGCGGCGCGGATCTCCTCGTCGCCGACGCCGGTCAGGCCGTAGGCGACGTTGTCGCGGACGGTGCCCTCGAAGAGGATCGACTCCTGCGGCACGACGGACAGGAAGCGGCGGTAGCTGCGCAGGTCCAGGGCCTGCATGTCGACGCCGTCCAGCAGGATGCGCCCCGAGGCGGGTCTGAGGAAGCCGATCACCAGGCCGAGGACGGTGGACTTGCCCGCGCCCGAGGCGCCGACCAGGGCGACGGTCTCGCCGGGGTGGACGGTGAGGGTGAAGTCGCGCACCGAGTGGCGGTCGGCGTCGTCGTAGACGTGGCGGACGTCCTGGAAGTCGAACCGGCCGCGGACGGCGGTCACCTCGGTCTTGCCCGCGTTCTGCTCCAGGTCCGGGGCCTGGAGCACCTCACCGGCGGAGCGGACCGACTCCAGGCCCTTGCTGATCAGCGGGGTGAGCCCCATCAGGGTGGTGACGGCGGCGGTGAGGGAGGAGAAGTAGGCGCTGAGCATCACCACGTCGCCGGGGGTGACGGCCAGCCATCCGTGGTAGGCGGCCAGCGCGGCGCCGGCCAGGCAGCCCACGCCCAGGGCGTTGAGCAGGATCCAGGCCAGTGCGCCGAACCGGCCGTTGAGCCGGTCCAGCCGCAGGCCGGCCGCCAGCACCTGGCGCAGGGTGCCGTCCATCCGCCGCAGCGCGGTGTGCTCCAGGCCGTGGGCGCGGGTGATGGGGATCAGGGTGGTCATCTCGCTGACCCGCGAGGAGAGGTGCTCCACCTCCTGCCGGAACGACTCGTTGTACGCGCGCAGCCGTCCCCGCAGCCACATCACCAGGGCGGAGGCGGCCGGGACGACCAGCAGGAAGACCGGGAGGAAGGCGGGCGTGCGCACGCCGATCACCGTCAGCGCCCCGATGAGCATCGCCAGCGCCGACAGGCCCTGGTCGCCGGTCTGCTGGAGGGACGTCTCGACGTTCTCCGCGTCCCGGATCACCTTGGTCTGCAGCGCTCCGGCACTGACCTTCGAGTGGTAGCCGATGGAGAGCTGCTGCATGCGGTGGCAGAGCGCGGAGCGCATCCGGTTCCCCATCCGGCGCGCGCTGCCGTACCAGCAGCGGACGTAGAGCAGGTGGAAGGGGTAGTTGAGGGCGAGGGTGAGCAGCAGCAGGCCGGCGTTGAGCCACAGGCCGGAGACCGGCCGGTGCCGGACGACGATGTCGACGATGTTCGCGGTGATCAGGGGCATCAGCCAGGTCGGGCTGTGCTTGACGAGGAACGCGAGCACACCGAGCGCCAGACGGCCCCGGTCGGGGCGGAGGAGGTAGGCGAGGGTGCGGACCGGGTGCTCGCCGCGGTAGCGGTGGTCGAGGGGGCCCTGGGGCGCGGCCATGTCGGACTCCTGTGCGGGAGGAGGGGGGGTCACGGGGGCGGGCGCGGTGGTGCGCCGCTTCCGGGGCCGTCCCGCGGCGCGCGCCGCGGCGCGGCCGGCGGGCGGCGCACCGTGTCCGGCGGGCACTCAGCGTAGATCGGCGGTGTGGAGGGGGCGTGGCGGAGACGTTTCCGGCGGGTGCTCCGCCGCGGGCGCCCCCGTGACCGCCCGGGACCGCCGCGACGGCTCCGGCGGCCGGGTCACTGCCGGACCCGGCCCGACAGCAGGGCCGCCGCCAGCACCGCGACGACCAGGGTCAGCAGGGCGGTCCGCAGGTCCCACGCCCCGGCGAGCAGGCCGACGAGCGGACCGGCCAGCAGCAGGCCCGGCCACTGCCCGATGACCGCGACGGACACGCCCTCCCCGGACGAGAGGCCGGGCTGCCGGCCCGCCAGCGCGAAGACGGTGGGCAGGACGCAGGCGCTTCCCACCCCGAAGACCGCGAAACCGATCAGCGCCACCACCGGATGCGGCCACACCAGCGCGATCCCCATTCCCGCGGCGGTCGTCAGCAGGGACAGCCTCAGGAGCGAGCGGTGGCCGAGCCGTCCGGTCAGCCGGTCGCCCACCAGCCGGGTGAACGCGGCGGCGGCGGTGAGACCGGTGTAGATCGCGGCGGCGACGGCCTCCCCGGTGCCCAGGAAGTCGGCGGCGTAGATGGCGCTCCACTGGCCCGCCGCCCCCTCGGCGAAGGAGTCCAGGAAGGCGATGGCGGCCAGCAGGGCGAGCTGCGGGGTGAGGCGGCGCCGCAGCCGGTCCGCCAGCCGTCCCTTCTCCTCCTTCGGGCGGTCCGCCTCCTCGGGCAGCCAGCGCCCCGCCACCACCAGCAGGGCGCCGAACACCGCGCTGTTGACGGCCATCTGGGTGCCCGGTGTCACCCCCGTCGCGGCGGCGAGCGTGCCCAGCACGCCGCCGCCGAGCATGCCGAAGCTGAAGCAGGCGTGGAAGGTGGACAGCAGCGGCCGCCCGTAGCGGCGTTCGACCTCGGCCGCCTGGGCGTTCATCGGCGTGGACAACAGGTTCGCGGCGAAGCCCCAGGTCGCCAGGGCGGCCAGGAGCACGGGCGTGGCCGAGGCCGATCCCATCAGGGGGGCGTTCAGCAGGATCAGGGCCGCGCCCGCCAGGCTCAGCAGACGGAGGCTCACCCGTCCGACCAGCACGGTCACCACGGCGAGGGCGATGAAGTCGCCGACGACGGAGGCGGTGGTGGCCAGCCCCCAGGCCGCCTCCCCCAGCCCGACCTCGCGGCGCACCTCGGGGATGCGCGCCGACCAGCCGCCCATCGTCGAGCCCATGACGGCGAAGACCAGGCAGACCGACAGCCGTGCCCGTACGGCCTCCCTGGGTGGGGGCGGGGGCGCGGGGGCGGGGGCCCCGGCCGGGCCGGCGGCCGGTTCGGCGCTGGACTCGCTCATCCGTGTCTCCTTGTCGGACCAGGGTCTCGGCGAAGCGTCCGGGAGCGCTCCCAGATTCGCGTGTTCGCACGAGAACCGATCGGCAGCGCGACATTAGTGCACCGCCGCGGCCTTCCGGAGACGGGGGGAGCCTAAGCGGAACGCCTCGGTCCGGCGGATGGCCGGCCGGGACGGCTCCGGACCCGGCCGGTCACCCCTCGCGGTGCGGCGGGGCGGCGCCGGGGAGCTCGTACTCCTCACGGCGTCCGCACATCCCGTAGCCGCCGCGCCGGGCCGGGACCGCGGCCTCCACCCGGGCCCCGGCCAGGTGCGCGGCGTCGCCCGCCGCGAGGGCGGCCAGGCGTGCGCCGGTGCGCTCGGCCGCGGCGAGGGCCCCGGTCCGCCACAGGCGCTCCCAGCCGGACACCCTCGGCGCGACGAGCCGGGCCGCCGCCCGGTGGAACTCCAGCAGGGGCCGGGCGTCGCCCTCCAGGAGGGCGGCCCGCAGCTCCAGGTAGCCCTCGACGGCCAGGTCCCGGCGGCGCCGGGCGGCCTCCTCCGCCTCCGGCCCCTCCCCCGCGGGCAGGGCCGCCGCCGCGGCGTACTTCCCGGGGTCGGCCAGGACGGACGGCGGGAAGGTGAGGACGGCGTCCCCGGCCTCGGGGAGGCCGCCGTTCTCCATCAGCACCGTGACCCTCAGCCCGTCGCGCTGGACCATGCGGTGCACGGTGCCGGGGGTGAACCAGACCAGCGAGCCGGGCGCGAGGTCCGTCTCCCGGTACCCCTCGGGCGTCAGCGTCTGCACGGCCCCGCGCCCGGCGGTGACGACGTACGCCTCGGTGCACGCCAGATGGACGTGCGGGCTGCCGCCGCACGCCCCGTCGGCGGCCTCCCAGTCGTAGGCGCCGATGTGGGACAGGCCGACCGCGCCCGGCAGGGGGGCGGCCGGGGGCGGCTTCGGCGCCCCGCTCACCATCCGTGCGTCCCGAGCCAGGACTCCACCCGCTCGCGGTCCCAGGCGCCGTCCGCGACGACGACGCGGTAGCGGTAGGCGAACCCCTCCCCCGGCGGCAGCTCGAACTCCTCGAAGAACGCCCAGGAGAACGCCACGGTCGGGGTGGGCTCGGAGCGCACGAACCAGTGGGAGGGGTGGATGGCGCCGTCGTTCTCCGGGGCGTGGGCGAAGACCAGGGTGCTGTGCGCGTCCGTGCCGTCGTGCTCGCCGGTGAACGCCAGCCACGGCGCCCGGACGCCCATCATGTCCGCGGCCCCGGCCTCGCCCTTCCCCCCGCGGCCCCCGGGGCCGAGGACGTCGCCGCCGGTGAGGTCGCGCGGGCCGCGCCAGTGGAGTCCGGTGTAGCCGGCCATCTCCCGCCCGGCGGTGGTGGGGGAGCCGAAGCGCAGCGGTTCGGCGCGGACGTTGGTCAGTCGGATCGACCAGTCCAGCGCCCAGGCGCCCTCCCGGGGTTCCACGGAGTGCACCTCGACGGTGCGCGTCTCGCGGGCCCACTCCTCGCCGCCGTTCTCGATCCAGGTCAGGTGCTCGGTGAAGGACAGCCGGTCCTCGCGGGCGTCGACCGTGTCGAAGCCGTCGTGCCGCATCCAGCCGACGCGGTCGCGGAGCGGGAGGTAGCCCCGGCCGTGGACATAGGAGTTGCCGCCCCAGAAGTTCTGCCCCGAGAGGTGGCTGGCGGTCATCTGCAGGCCCTTGTGCCAGCGGTGGTCGTTGGGCCGGTAGCCGGTGACGGTGTTGCCGGCCAGGGTGCGCAGCGGGTGGGCGTAGGGCTTGCGGGACTCGAACGCCTCCGGGTCGGGCCGGTAGACGTAGGCCAGCAGCTCGACGCCGCCGGAGGCGACCGAGATCCGCTCGCCGTGGACGTGGGTGACGGTGATCGGCGCGCTCATCGGCTCTCCTCCACGGCGGCGCGCGGGGCCCAGTCGGGGTGGTCCCCGTGCATGGCGGTGTAGTACGGGTCACCGGGGACGATCTCGCCCGCGCGCACCGGCAGGCCCGTGAAGGCCGCCTTGTACAGGGCCGCGGCGAACTCCAGGGTCCGGCGGGCGTCGTGGCCGCTGCCGGGCGGGCGGACGCCCTCGCGCATCGCGGCGAGCACGCCCGTGAGCTGGGCGGTGTGCGAGCTGGGCAGGTCGGCGGCGGGGGTGCGCCAGGCCCGGACGCGCTCGGCGTCCTCCGCGGCGTGGGGGGCGGGGGTGTAGACCCAGTCGTCGTTGCCGTAGCCGTACAGGTGGGTGAGCTCGACGGTGGCGTCGGAGCAGTCGATGCGGATGCGGCTGACCTCGTCCGGGGAGAGGACGCTGTTGACGACGGTGGCCAGCGCGCCGTTCGCGAAGCGCACCAGCGCGGTGGAGACGTCCTCGCTCTCCACGTCGTGCACCAGGCGTCCGGCCATGGCGCGCACCTCGGTCCAGTCGCCGAGCAGGTGGAGCAGCAGGTCCATCTGGTGGATGCCGTGGCCCATGGTGGGGCCGCCGCCCTCGGTGGCCCATCTGCCGCGCCAGGGAACGGAGTAGTAGGCGCCGTCGCGGTACCAGGTGGTCTGGCAGTGCGCGACGAGCGGTCTGCCCAGCGCGCCGGAGGCGAGCAGTTCGCGGGCGTGGGCGGCGCCGGAGCCGTAGCGGTGCTGGAAGACGGTGGCGGTGTACGGGCCGCCCTCCTTCTCCGCGGCGGCCATCTCGTCGTACTCGGCGAGGGAGAGGCACAGCGGCTTCTCGCACAGCACCCAGGCTCCCGCCCGCAGCGCGGCCACCGCCTGCTCGCGGTGGAGCGAGGGGGGTGTGCCGATCAGCACCAGGTCGGGGCGCTCCTTCTCCAGCATCTCGGCCATCTCCGGGTACCCCGCGACCTCCTCGCCGGCGGCGGCGCGGAAGGCGTCGAGCCGCTCGGCGGAGACGTCGACGGCGGCGACCAGCTCCACCTCCTCCGCATGGGCTCTCAGGGCGGGCAGGTGGGCGCCGGTGACGATGGCACCCGTTCCGACGACGGCGGCGCGGAGGCGTGGGGCGGCTGGGGGCATGGAGAGGGCTCCTCGGCGGTCGACGGCTCTAGAAAGCGCTTACCGAAAGGCACCCTACGAGGCGTCCGGACACCCGGACAAGGGGGGTGGGCTTCGGGACCCGGCCCCGCCGACGGCGCACGGCACGGCTGCTCGCGCCCCGGGCCGGCGGGCGGCGGGCCGGCGGGCGGCGGGCCGGCGGAATCCGTCCCCCGCGAGCGGATCCCGGCCCCGCGGGTCCCGGCGGCGGGTGTGCCCGCGGCGGCTCCGGCAGCCCGCGGGTCGCGGGGGCGTTCTGCGCGCCTGCTCCCCGGAAGGCCCGAATTCCGCCGCTCGTACGTCCGCCATGGCAAAAACAGTTGAAGAGAAAACCCGACTGCGCGTCCTCGCGGCACTACGGTGATCGACGACACCGGGCACCCCAGGTGGCAGGAGGATTACCCATGACGGACGGCATCCGGCCCACACCCACGATCGACTCCACCGTGCCGCACTCGGCCCGCGTGTGGAACTACCTGCTGGGCGGCAAGGACAACTACCCCGTGGACCGGAAGCTCGGCGACGCGATCCTCCAGGCCTCGCCGGGGCTGGCCGACGTGGCGCGCACCTCCCGGGAGTTCCTGGGCCGGGCCATCCGCCACCTGGCCGGTGAGGCGGGCGTCCGGCAGTTCCTCGACATCGGCACCGGCCTGCCCACCGCCGACAACACCCACGAGATCGCCCAGCGCGTCGCCCCCGAGTCGCGGATCGTCTACGTCGACAACGACCCCCTGGTCCTGACGCACGCCCGCGCCCTGCTCACCAGCTCCCCCGAGGGCGCCACCGACTACCTCCACGCGGACGTCCGCGACCCGGACGCGATCCTCCGAGCCGCCGCGGAGACACTGGACTTCACCCGGCCCGTCGTTTTGATCCTGATGGGCGTCATGGGGCACATCGCCGACCACGGCGAGGCCCTGGCCGTCATGCGGAGGCTGATGGGCGCCCTGCCGTCCGGGAGCTATCTCGTGCACTACGACGGCACCAGCACCAGCGCGTCGATGGTCGACGCGCAGGAGCGCTACAACGACAGCGACACCGACGCCTACCACGTGCGGACCCCGGAGCAGATGGAGCGGGCCTTCGAGGGGCTGGAGGTGCTGGAGCCGGGCGTCGTGCCCTGCACCCACTGGCGCCCCGAGCCCGGTACCGGCACCCCGCGCCCGGTGGACGCCTACTGCGGGGTCGGCCGCAAGCCGTAGTCGCTCGTCCCCCCGGCACCGGCCACCGGGTACACCGTCCAGCCGCCGGGTGCGGGCTCCGCCCGCCAGGCGGCGAGCAGGGCCGCGCTCGGGGGGAACAGCGGAGCGGGAAGCGCCCCGGGCCGTGCCCACATCCAGCGGTCGAAGACCTCGGGCTCCAGGACGGCCGCCTCGGCGTCCGTGTCCGCCGGCCGCGCCACCACACCCGCGGTCAGCAGGGTCCGGTCCGCGCCGGTGTGGAGCGCGACGGCGAACACCCGCGCCCCCGTCACCTCCCGGATGCCGCTCTCCTCGGCGATCTCCCGTACGGCGGCGGCCTCGAAGGTCTCCCCCGCCTCGACGTGCCCGCCGGGCAGGCACCAGGAGGGCGTCTCCCCCCGCTTGATCCGGTGGCCGATCAGCACGGCGCCGTCGGACCGCACCAGGACGGCTCCGACGCCGACGACCTGCTCACGGTGCTTCATGGGCGTACCCTCCCCGTCGCGGCGCCCCCGGTTCCGGCGGGGCCGGTCCGGCTCCCCACCGCACCGGGGGCCCCGGTCCTCGATCACTCCCCCACCGTAGCGACGCCGGCCGTACCGCGTCCGGGGACGCGGCCACCTGCTCCGGGCGGTGCGGAGGGTTCAGAACAGCCGCCGCCGGATCTCCGCCCACGCGGTCAGCTCCGCCCGCAGGCCGGGGTCGCGGACCCGCTCCAGGTGCGGCAGCGCGGCGGCCACCAGGTTGCGGGCTTGCCGGGAGATCCGCATGGCACCGAGGTTCTCCCGCGCGAATTCGACGGTGTCGCGGGTCGGTACGTCCTCCCGCGGGACGGGCATGGCCGCCAGGCACTCCCGGACGAGGTCGTCGGCGGACGGCAGGGCTCCGGCCACCTCGTCCGCCAGGCCCCGGACCCGCAGTTCGGTCGCCTTCCGGGCGAGCCGGCAGGCGGTCTCCGCGCGGTCGAAGTCGCCCGTCTCCTCCCCGTGCCGGATCAGCCGGACCAGGAGCCGCGCCCACTCGGCACGGGCCCCGGCGCGGTCCCGGACCTGGATCTCGCACTGGTGGCAGAGGTGGAGCCACCAGTTCGGCGCGGTGCCGTCGGCGGGACGGCGGCGCCGGACCCAGCGCCGCCGTTCCTCCTCGGAGGCGTGCAGCAGGTGCCGCAGCGCCTGCTTGGCCGACCGTGCGGAATCTCCCGCGCCCCCGGCCGCCGCGCCGGGTCCGCCGGGGGCCGAGATCGCGAGCACCCTCCCCGTCTCCTCGTCGGCCGTCACGACCACCCGGCTGTCGGCCCGTTCGAACCGCCGGCACCCCAGTCCGTCCGGGCCCAGGTCCGCCAGGGGGAGGCCCTGCCGGTCGAGCGCGGCGCGCAACTCGTCGATGTGGAGCGGCGTGTGGAGCCGGTGCGCCTGCACGGTGAAGTGCGTGCCCTGCCAGGGTTCGCCGCGCCCGTGCCGCTGCCAGAAGAACTCGGCCAGGTCGTAGCCGAGGGTCAGCTGCCGCTCGTCGCGGACCTCGACGGCGTCGCCGCCCAGCAGCTCGGCGACCTCCTCGGGTGAGCAGTCGGCGTGGGCGCCGCGCACCGTGCCGGTGACCACCACCTCGGCGAAGAAGGCGACACCGGGCGAGGCGGGACCGTACGGGACGCCCGCGTCGTCGAGCAGGGCGTGCATGTCCCCGGGCGGCGGGGACGGGTTCGCGGCCGCGTGTCCGGCGGCGTCCGGGCCGGCGAGCGGTTCGCGGATCCGCTCCGCGGGCAGCCGCGGGTCGGCCGCGGCGGCGTTGCGCACCGGCGGATCCGGGGCACGGCCGGGGCGGTTCACCGGTCCGGGGGACGCGCCGGGGTCGTGCCGGGCGGCGCCGGCGCTCCAGCGCTCCGCGAGGGCGGCGCGCACCCGGTGCCCGGGGTGGGCGACGATCGCATCGGCCACGTCCGGCGGCAGGTTCGGCCGGCCGGCGGTCCAGAACCGGAGCGCGGGCGACGCGACGCCGGGGTTCAGCATCCGCGGCAGCACTCCGTCCGGGCCGCCGGATTCCGCGCCGGTCCCTTCAGCACGCCCTCGTGCCGCGCGTCCATGTCCGCTCCCCCCCCTGTAGCGCCTGCGCTCCCCGCGCCGCCGCAGCGGTACACCACAGCGTCCGGCGGGGGAGGTCATAGCACATGCGCTTTTGCCTCTTCAAGCCCCTTCCGGGCTGCCCACTACGCTCGGGGCATGGACTTCTCCGCAGCGTTGGAGTTACTGAGGGCCGGCCGCCGCATGGCGCGCCGGAGCTGGATCCAGCCGGGCAAGTACGTCTACCTGGAACCGGAGTCGGTCTGCGTCTCCCCCGACGGGCGGAGCCGGACGCTCGCGGCCCATCTGCGGTTCGTCACCGCTGACGGAACCGTGCAGGTCGGGGTGCAGCCCTCGCACGCCGGGCTGCTGGCCGACGACTGGTACGACGTGGACGCCGGGGCCGGCGACGGCGGCTGACGCCGGGCGCGGGGGCGGGCGTCACCCCGTGGGGGGCGGGGCGGTGGAGCGCCTCACCACCAGGCGCGTCGGGACGAGCGTCGTCCCCCGCTCGGCCGACTCGCCGCGGATCTGCCGCAGCACCCCCTGGACGCAGAGCCGGCCGACCTCGGCGAAGTCCTGGTGGACGGTGGTGAGCGGGGGCATGAACGACCCCGCCTCCGGTATGTCGTCGAAGCCGATCACGCTGACGTCGTCCGGCACGGCCCTGCCCTTCTCGTGGAGCGCGCGCAGCAGGCCCAGTGCCATCTGGTCGTTGGCCGCGAAGACGGCGGTGCAGCCGGGCTCCTCCGCGATCCGCAGTCCGGCGCGGTACCCGGACTCGGCGGACCAGTCGCCCCGCACCGCCTCCGGCACCTCGCGTCCGGCCTCCTCCAGGGTGGCCCGCCAGGCGTCGGCGCGCCGCTGCGCCGCGAACGACTCCTCCGGGCCGGCGAGGTGCCACACGGTGCGGTGACCGAGGTCGAGGAGGTGCCGCACGGCCGCGCGGGTGCCGCCCGCCTGGTCGGTGTCGACCACGCTGTAGCGGTCCCCGGCGTCCGAGTCGGCCACGACGACCTGTGTGCTGGGCGGAAGGGACACCGTGGCGGCGTCCAGGAGGTGGACCTCCATGATGACGATGACGGCGTCCACCGCGAGTTCGCCCAGCCGCGTGAAGGCGCCGCGCACCTCGTCCTGGGTCGGCACGGCCACCGGCAGCAGCGTGACGGCGTACCCCTCCCGGGCCGCCGATGCGGCGATGGCCTCCAGGGTGCGCACGTTGCCGGTGGTCGAGAGGGTGAAGAGGATGACGCCGATGGTGCGGAACTCGCCCCGTTTGAGGGCGCGCGCGGCGCTGTTGGGCCGGTAGCCGAGCTTCCGCATGGCGGCGAGCACCTGCTGCCGCGTCGTCTCGGTGACGCCGGGGTAGCCGTTGGAGACGCGGGAGACGGTCTGCGCGGACACACCGGCCAGGCGGGCGACGTCCGCCATGGACGCGCCCCGCTTCGGCCGCGCCGGGGCGGCCCCGGGCGGGGTCGCCCGCCCGCCGTCCCGGTGCGGGGTGTCCACGATGCCGTCCATGTGCCGCTGCGCCCTCTCGTCCCGGGCCGGGGACCCGTTCACGGCCCCTGACCCTCCCAACGGTGCAGTGTAGACATCGCGCCCATCGATGTTTGCGTAAACATTTCTGCTTCCCCCTCTTCCCGACGGGGGATGTTTACGCAAACATTCCTGTCCGTACCCCGTCGTGGCACCGAGCGGAACGAGGGACGAGGAGCGAGCATGACGACGACGTCACCGCCTCCGACGGCGGATCCCCCGGCCCCGCCGCGCAGGCGCCGCGACCGGCGCGCCTGGGCCGGGTGGGGCTTCACCGGGCCCTTCCTCGCCGTCTTCGGTCTGGTGTTCCTGGCCCCGATCGCCTACTCCCTCCACCTGAGCCTGTTCCGGCAGCGGATGATCGGCGGCACCGTCTTCGTGGGCCTGGAGAACTACCGGCGGGCCCTGGAGGACCCCCGGTTCTGGGAGGGACTGGGCCGGGTGGCGCTGTTCCTGGCCGTCCAGGTGCCGGTCATGCTGGGCATCGCGCTTCTGGTGGCCCTGGCCGTCGACAGCGGACGGCTGTACGGGAAGAACTTCTTCCGGATGGCGGTGTTCCTGCCGTACGCCGTTCCCGCCGTGGTCGCCGCCCTGATGTGGGGCTTCATGTACGGCACCCGCATCGGACTGCTCGGCGACCTCGGCCAGGCCCTGGACGTCTCCCTGCCCGACCCCCTCTCCCCCGATCTGGTCCTGGCCTCGATCGGCAACATCGTGACTTGGGAGTTCACGGGCTACAACATGCTCATCCTCTACTCCGCGCTGCGGGTGGTGCCGCGCTCCCTCTACGAGGCCGCGGAGATCGACGGGGCCGGGCAGTTCCGCGTCATCACCGCCGTCAAGCTCCCCGCCCTCCGCGGCGCCCTGGCGATCGCGGCCGTCTTCTCGGTCATCGGCAGCTTCCAGCTCTTCAACGAGCCGAACATCCTGCGGAACCTGGCGCCCAACGCCGTCACCACCGACTACACGCCCAACCTCTACACCTACTCGCTGTCCTTCTCCGGACTCCAGCACGGCTACGCGGCGACCGTCGCGGTCGTCATGGGCCTGATCACGATGGCCGTCGCCTACGCCGTGCAGCTGCGCGGCATGCGGAAGGAGGCGTGAGGCGCGATGAGCGCTCCGGCCACCACCCCGTCCACCGGCCGGCCCGCCCCCGGCGGCCGCTCCCCCGCACGGCCGCGGCCACCGCGCCGGCGCCACTCGGCCGGCCATCCGCGCCGCAGCGCCACCCTCACGGCGCTCACCGGCCTGGTGCTCCTCTACTCCCTGCTCCCGCTGGTGTGGCTGGCCGTCAGCGCCACCAAGACCCAGGAGGGCCTGTTCGACTCCTTCGGGCTGTGGTTCGCCGAGGACTTCGCCCTCTGGGAGAACATCACGCGGACGCTGACCTACGACGACGGCGTCTTCGTGCGCTGGCTGCTCAACACGGTCCTGTACGTCGTGCTGGGCGCGGGCGGCGCGACGCTCCTGGCGGTCCTGGGCGGCTACGGGCTGGCGAAGTTCGACTTCCCCGGCAGGCGCGCGGTCCTCGCCGTGGTCGTCGGAGCCGTCGCGGTGCCGGGCACCGCCCTGGCCGTCCCCACCTTCCTGATGTTCAGCGAACTGGGCCTGACCAACACCCCCTGGGCGGTGATCGTGCCCTCGCTGGTCTCCCCCTTCGGCCTGTACCTGATGTGGGTCTTCACCGGCGAGGCGGTCCCCGCGGAACTGCTGGAGGCCGCCCGCATCGACGGGGCGGGCGAGGTGCTCACCTTCTTCCGTGTGGCCCTGCCGCTGCTGGGGCCCGGCATCGTCACGGTCTCGCTGTTCACCATGGTCGCGACCTGGAACAACTACTTCCTGCCGCTGATCATGATCAAGGATCCCGACTGGTACCCGCTGACGCTGGGCCTGGACACCTGGAACGCCCAGGCGTCGACGGCCGGCGGCGAGGCGGTCTTCGACCTGGTGATCACCGGCTCGCTGCTCACCGTCGTCCCGCTGATCGCCGCCTTCCTGCTGCTCCAGCGCCACTGGCGGTCGGGACTGGCCGCCGGGAGCGTCAAGGAGTGAGCGCCCGGCCCTCCCCTCCCCGGTTCCCCCTCCGACACGACGAAGTGAGGACGACTCCATGACCATCGGGACGCGCCGCCTGACGCGCGGTCTGGGACTGCTGTGCGCCGCCGTCCTCGGCGCGGCGGCGTGCGGAGGCCCGGACAGCGCGGACGAGTCCCTCGAAGGGCTCTCCGCCTCCGACGTCCGGGCGGCCCTGGAGGAGGGCGGCTCGATCACCGTGTGGGCGTGGGAGCCCACCCTGAAGCAGGTCGTCGCCGACTTCGAGGAGAAGTACCCGGAGGTCGACGTCGAACTGGTCAACGCCGGTTCCGGCAACGACCACTACACCGCTCTGCAGAACGCCGTCTCGGCCGGCTCCGGAGCGCCCGACGTGGCGCAGGTCGAGTACTTCGCCCTGGGGCAGTTCGCCCTCACCCGGGAGGTCCACGACCTCTCCCCCCTCGGCGCGGACGAACTGGAGGGCACCTTCGCCCCCGGCCCGTGGAACGCCGTCCGGGCCTTCGACGGCGTCCACGCCCTGCCCATGGACTCCGGCCCCATGGCGCTGTACTACAACAAGGACGTCTTCGACGAGCACGGCGTCGACGTGCCCACCACCTGGGACGAGTACGTGGACGCGGCACGCGCCCTGCACAGGGCCGACCCGGACGTGTACATCACCAACGACACCGGGGACCCCGGGCTGACCACCAGCCTCATCTGGCAGGCCGGCGGACGCCCCTACCGCACCGACGGCACCGAGGTGGCGGTCGACTTCTCCGACGAGGGGTCCCGGGCCTACGCCCGGACCTGGCAGGAACTGCTCGACGAGGACCTCCTGGCGCCCGTGACCTCCTGGAGCGACGAGTGGTACCGGGGGCTGGCCGACGGCACCATCGCCACGCTGGCCGCCGGCGCCTGGATGCCCGCCAACTTCGAGTCCGGGGTGCCGAAGGCCTCCGGCTCCTGGCGGGTGGCGCCCCTCCCCCAGTGGCGGGAGGGCGCCTCCGACAGCGCGGAGAACGGCGGCAGCGGGCTGGCGCTGCCCAAGGCGGGCGGGAACGAAGCCCTGGCCTACGCCTTCGCCCGGTACGCCACCACGGGCGAGGGCGTACGGGCCCGCGTCGAGGCCGGGGCCTTCCCCGCGACCACGGAGGACCTGGAGTCCGAGGAGTTCCTGGACACCGAGTTCGAGTACTTCGGCGGGCAGAAGGCCAACCGGATCTTCGCCGAGTCCTCGGCGAACGTCTCCGAGGGCTGGGACTACCTGCCCTACCAGGTCTATGCGAACTCCGTCTTCAACGACACCGTCGGCGCGTCCTACGTCTCCGGCAGGCCGCTGACCGAGGGGCTGGAGGAGTGGCGGCGCTCCTCCGTCGAGTACGGCAGGGAGCAGGGCTTCACCGTCGTCGAGTGAGCCCCTCCGCCCCTCCCGCCCGGACCCCGCCGCGCCCCGTACCGCCCCCTCCCCGCAAGGAGCGACCATGCCCCGCCCCTCACTGCCCCCGATGCTGCGCCAAACGGACGGCGGCGGCACCCCGGGGCTCGCCTACGGCGCCGACTACAACCCCGACCAGTGGCCCCGCGAGGTGTGGGACGAGGACGTCCGGCTGATGCGCGAGGCGGGCGTCACCGTCGTCTCGCTGGCGATCTTCTCCTGGGCCCGCATCCAGCCGGCCGAGGACGTGTGGGACTTCGGCTGGCTGGACGAGGTGATGGACCTCCTCCACGCGGGCGGCATCGCCGTCGACCTGGCCACCGCGACCGCCTCCCCTCCCCCGTGGCTGACCGCGGCCCACCCCGAGGTCCTGCCCGTCACCCGGTCGGGCGAGACCGTGTGGCCCGGCGCCCGCCAGCACTGGCGCCCCACCTCGCCGGTCTTCCGCGAGTACGCGCTGCGCCTGGTCGCCGCGCTGGCCGAGCGCTACCGCGACCACCCCGCGCTGGTGGCCTGGCACGTGAACAACGAGCTGGGCTGCCACAACGTCTACGACCACTCCGACGACGCCGCCCGCGCCTTCCGGGCGTGGCTGCGCTCCCGCTACGGCACCCTGGAGGCGCTCAACCACGCCTGGGGGACGGCGTTCTGGTCCCAGCGGTACACCGACTGGGAGCAGATCCTGCCGCCCCGGCTGGCCGCCTCGCACCTCAACCCCACCCAGCAGCTCGACTTCAAGCGCTTCTCCTCCGACGCGCTCAGGGACCACCTGCGGGCCGAGCGCGACGTGCTGCGGCGCATCGCCCCCGGCGTGCCGGTGACCACCAACTTCATGGTGATGGGCGGGACCCGGGGCATGAACTACGCCGACTGGGCCCGCGAGGTGGACTTCGTCTCCAACGACCACTACGTGGTCCCCGGGCCCCAGGCCCTGGACGAGCTGTCGTTCTCGGCGAACCTCACGGGCAACATCGCGGGCGGACGGCCGTGGTTCCTCATGGAGCACTCCACCAGCGCCGTCAACTGGCAGCCGGTCAACCGCGCCAAGCGCGACGGGGAGCTGGCCCGCGACTCGCTGCTGCACGTGGCGCACGGCGCCGACGCGGTCTGCTTCTTCCAGTGGCGGCAGTCGGCGGCGGGCGCCGAGAAGTACCACTCGGCGATGGTCCCGCACGCCGGCCCCGACAGCGACGTGTTCCGCTCCGTGACCGGCCTCGGGCGCGTCCTGCGCGACCTGGCCCCCGTGGCGGGCTCGGAGCGCGCCCCCGCGCCGGCGGCGATCCTCTTCGACTGGGAGTCGTGGTGGGCCTGCGAGCAGGACTCCCACCCCACCTCCCGGCTCCGCTACCGGCAGGAGGCCCTCGACTGGTACTCGGCGTTCCTCGCCCTGGGCGTGCGGGCGGACGTCGTCCCCGCCGGCACGGAACTGGACGGCTACGGGCTCGTCGTCGCGCCCGTGCTCCACATGGTGCCCGGAGAGCTGGCCAGGAAGCTCACCGGTTACGTCGAGGGCGGCGGGCACCTGGTCACCACGTACTTCTCGGGCATCGTCGACGAGAACGACCACGTCTGGCTCGGCGGCTACCCGGGGCCGCTGCGGGACCTGCTGGGCATCCGCGTCGAGGAGTTCGCCCCCCTGGACGACGGCGAGGGCGTCGCACTGGACGACGGCGCCACCGGGACGCTGTGGACGGACCGGATCACCCTCACCGACCCCGCCGTCGAGGTCCTCGCCTCCTACCGCACGGGCGACCAGGCCGGGCGGCCCGCGATCACCCGCCGCCGGGTGGGCGGCGGCTCGGCCGCGTACGTGTCGACCCGGCTGGGCGCGGACGGTCTGACCGGCGTCCTGGCCCGGCTGCTGGACGCCGCGGGGATCGCCGGCGAACTGCCCTCCGGCGTCCGCGGCCGGGTGGAGCTGGCGGTGCGCGAGGGCGGTGGGGCCGCGTACTGGTTCCTGGTGAACCGCACCGACGAGACGGTCGAGTTGCCCGGCGTCACCGGGGAGGTGCTGGCGGGCCGGACGGAGGGCGGCGCGGACGGTGTGCTCGTCCTCGCCCCGCGCGGCGTCGCCGTTCTGCGCCGGGCCGCGTCCCCGGCCGGAGGAGCCGAGGAGGGCGAGGGGGCCGGGGAAGGCGAGGAGACCGGGGAGGGGAGCCGGTGATCCGCCGCCGGTGACCGGCTCCGCCCGGCGGCACGTCCGGCACACCCGGCACACCCGGCACGACGGCATGTCCGGCACGACGAGAACGAGAGGACGAACATGAGAAGACCCGGCACGCTCCGGCGCCTGACCGCCTGTCTGGGCGCCGGCGCCCTCGCCGCGGGAGCCGCCCTCGCCGCCGGCCCAGTGCCCCGGGCCGCGGCCGAGCCGGCCGCGGCCGTCACGGTCACCCCCGACCCGTCCTACCGGCAGCCGGAGTTCGAGGGCTGGGGCACCAGCCTGGCGTGGTTCGCCAACGCCACCGGCGACTACCCGGACGAGATCCGCGACAGACTCGCCGACCTGGTCTTCGGCGACGACGGTCTGGCCCTGAACATCGCCCGCTACAACATCGGCGGCGGCAACGCCCCCGACGTGAGGGACTACCTGCGCGCCGGGGGCGCCGTGGAGGGCTGGTGGCGGGCCCCGGAGGGCACCACCCGCGAGGACACCGGCTGGTGGAGCGCCGACGACCCGGCCGACTGGAACCCCGGCGCGGACCGCACCCAGCGCTGGTGGGTGGACCGCGTCAAGGACGAGGTCGACCGCTGGGAGGCGTTCTCCAACTCGCCTCCGTGGTTCATGACCGCCGGCGGATACGTCTCCGGCGGCTTCGATCCGAACGCGGACCAGCTCAGGGAGGACTCCGTCGGCGACTTCGCCGCCTATCTGGTGGGGGCGGTCGAGCGGCTGGAGGAGGCGCACGGCATCGACGTCGACACCCTCGACCCGTTCAACGAGCCCAACACCCCCTACTGGAGCACGCGCCTGGGGCCCGACGGGGAACCCGTCGGCGGACGGCAGGAGGGCGCGCACATGGGCCCCGGGCTCCAGCAGCGCGTCATCCGGGCGCTGGCCGCGGAACTGGAGGGGGCCCGCACCGACGCCGTGATCTCCGCGATGGACGAGACCAACCCCGCCACCTTCGCCCGCAACTGGGAGTCCTACCCGGCCGACGTGCGCGGGAAGGTCGCGCAGCTGAACGTCCACACCTACGGCACCGCCGGCCGCACCACCGTCCGCGACCTGGCCAAGGCCGCCGGCAAGCCGCTGTGGATGAGCGAGGTGGAGGGCGGCTGGGGCGGCGGACAGGACTTCGAGTCCATGGCGCCCGGGCTGGGCCTGGCCCGGCACATCGTCGACGACCTGCGCGAACTGGAGCCCTCCGCCTGGGTGTTCTGGCAGCCCGTCGAGGACTACGACAACATGAAGCCGGGGGGCGAGTCCCCGCAGGGCGGCAACTGGGGAAGCATCCAGGTCCCCTTCGACTGCACCGCCGAGGACACCCTGGAGACCTGCCCGGTCCGCACCAACACCAAGTTCGACACGGCCAGGAACTTCACCCACCACATCCGCCCCGGCGACCGGCTGGTGAAGGTCGACGACACCTCCAGCGTCGCGGCGGTCGGCGAAAGGGGCGCGACGGTCGTCCACGTCAACGACTCCCCGGCGCCCAGGACGGTCGTCCTCGACCTGTCGAAGTTCGGCCGCGTCGCGCGGGACGCCACGGTGACCCCGGTGGTGACCAGCGCCGACGGCCCGCTGGTGCGGCACGCCCCCGTCCGCGTCGAAGGGCGCGGCGCCTCGGTCGCCGTGCCGGCCGAGTCCGTGACCACCTTCCTCGTCGAGGGCGTCTCCGGGGCGGCGGAGGACGCAGCGGCGGTGCGGAAGGGGCACGCCTACCGGCTGGAGGGCGTGCAGAGCGGAAAGGCGCTCACCGTCTCCGACGGCGGGGACGGTGTGGTGATCCGTGCCGCGGACCCGTCCCGCACCGGCCAGTCCTGGCGCCTGGAGCCGGTCCCCGGGAGCGCCGGGGCCGGTGACAGCCGCCGGCGGTACACGATCTTCGGTGCGGTGGACGGCCGGCGCCTGGCCGTCCGCGGCGGCTCGGTGGTGCCGGTGGACGGCCGGCGTCGCGACCCCGCCGCCCAGTGGATCATGTCCACGACCGGCGACGGGTCCTGGACGTTCGTCAACGCCGCCACGGGCGGTCTGCTGGAGGTCGGCGGGCAGGCGACGCACGACGGCGCCCCCGTCGGCTCCTGGCCGCCGAACTCCGGCCCGAACCAGCGCTGGACCCTCACGGACACCACGGACACTGCGGACACCGCGGCTCCCCGGCCCTGAGCCCCGAAACCGTGCCGCGGCCCCTCCCCGGGGGAGCACCGGGGAGGGGCCGCGGACGGCAGGGGCCGGGGCGCGGGTCAGCGCTCGTCGGCCACCGTGAACTCCAGCGTGTCGGTGAAGGTGCGGCCGTGGGCGTCGGTCGCGGTCACCTTGGCGCGGTGGGTTCCGGGCTCGAGGTCGGCGGGCAGTTCGAACCGCCACAGGTGCATCGTCCGGTCGGCCACGCTGCCGCCGTGGACGAGCTGCTGGGCGACCGCGTGCGGGTCGGACCACTCCGGGCCGACGAGCTGGTCCTCGCCCCTGGCCTGCTGGGTGCGCACGGCCTCGCGGGCCCGGCCGCCGTCGAGGGAGACCTTCACCTTCGAACCGGTGGAGCCCATCCAGAAGTTGGCGGTCAGCCAGGTGGTGCCGGTCAGGTCGTCCCTGGTGACCACACGGGTGTCGGCGAGTTCGGGGGCCGGGCCCTGCTTGCTCTTGTTCCAGGCCTGGCGGTCGGCGTACCACGTGCGGTAGGTGGGCGAGTTGACGCCCAGCTGCATCTGGACGTCGTCCTTCTCACCGGTGACGGTGAAGCGCTCCTTGAAGGAGTTGCCCTTGATCTCCAGCGTCAGGACGCCCGGGCGTGCGCCGTCGCGGCCGACGGCGACCGGGTAGCCCTTGTCGGTCAGCCTGCCGGAGTACCAGTCGCCGGAGACGGCGCCGGCGGTGATGTGCGGGAAGGGCAGGCCCTCGACGCCGAAGATGTCGCGCCAGCCCTTGAACAGGTCGCCGGTCTTCATGTTCTCGATCGAGTGGGTGTGGCCGGCCACGGAGACGGCCTTGCGGCCCTCCAGCAGCTCGTAGATCTCGCGGACCTGGTCGACCTGGTGCCGGGCGCTGCCCTCGTCGGCGAAGGTGAGCAGGGGGATGTGCCCGGCCACGACGATCAGCCTGTCCGAGGGGACCTTCGCCAGGTCGCGCTCCAGCCACTTGAGCTGGTTCTCGTCGAGGCGGCCGTTGTAGGAGGGGCTCTTCCGCGGGTCGTTGCAGTTGGGGCGCTGCCCGTCGGCGTTGTCGACGTCCGGGGTGCACGGGTAGCGGACGGTGTTGAGGGCGATGACGTGGGTCCGGCCGACGTCGTAGGAGTAGTAGGCCGGGGCGAGCTGGGCCCGGAAGGTGTCGAAGGAGTGCTCGGGGGTCGTGGCGTCGTAGTCCAGGTCGTGGTTGCCGGGCAGGAAGCGCACCGGGCCGTTGAGTTCCCCGGCCAGGTTCTTGACGTCCGGGTAGAGGGAGAGGTCGTCGCCGACCACGTCGCCGATGAACAGGGCGCCGCAGCCCGCGTAGTCGCGGCGCTTCGCCAGGTCGGCGATGGCTCCGGCGCGGGCGTAGCCGACCTCCTCCTTGTCGTACGTCTGGAGGTCGCCGGCGATGACGCAGTCCTGCTCGCGGCTCTGGGTGAGCCTGCTCTTGACCAGGGGGAAGTTCACGGCCTCCGGGAGCGGGCCGGTGGGCTCGATGCCGCCGTAGCGCAGCTCGGGGGATCCGGCGGGCAGGTGGTTGTAGTGGAACTGCGCGATGTTGTGCTCGTCGACGGGCACCTGGTAGCCGGCCGGCTGGGTGACGAAGACGGTCATGTTGTCGTAGGCCGGCAGCTCGTAGCGGCCCTGGCGGTCGGTGGTGACCACGTCGCGGCCGTTGGAGACCAGCACTCCGGCCACACCGCGCTCGCGGCGGTCGCTGCTGCTGTCGCGGTCGGCGTCGAGGAAGACCCGGCCGGTGAGCGTCCGCCTGTCCTTCCCCTTGCCGTCGCCCGGCACGACCTCCACTCCGCCCCGGTAGGCGTCGGCGTTCCAGTCGTTCCTGTCGGCCGGGGCGGCGGCGGTCGCGGGGGCGGCCGCCGCCGTCGGCACGGCCGCGGCGGCGAGCGCGGAACCCGCGAGCGCCGCCGCGCCGAGCGCCGCGAGTGCGGTGCGTACCGGCCTGGACGTGGGGCGAGTGAGTGACACTGCTCCTGACACCTCCGTCGGTCTTTGTCTGACGTTCCGTCGACTGGTGTGCGGAACGGGGCGGTCCGCCCGTCCGCGTGCATGACACTGGCGGGCGGAGCTGAACTCCGGGCGAGGAGAAGGCGAAGCGCCGGGGGACCGTGCCGCTCGATCGTCTCCGCTGTCCGCAGGGAGGGACGAAAGGGATGTCCGGGTGGATGCCGGTCCGGTCTCAGACCTCTCCCCGCACCATGGCCAGCAGCCGGTCGAAGACGGCGGCGTCCACCCGTATGCCGTCGTGGGCGTGGGCGTTGGTGATCCAGGGACGCAGTCCTCGGACGTGCGCGGCGGTGCGCAGGGAGTGCTCCCGGTCGACGTACATGTCGTCGTGGTAGACGGCGGCCACGACCGGCACCCGGTTGTCCGCCAGCCGGTCGGGGTCGTACAGCGGGGGCCAGTCCGCGCGTTCGGCGAGCAGGTGGGCGGCCTCCCGCAGCGGCACCAGCGCCGGGTCCTCCTCGAAGTGCCAGGGGAAGACCATCTCGCCGGTGAGGCGCAGCGGTCCGCCGGATGAGGCGTCGAAGGCGGGGAACTCCTCGCGCGTCCGGTGCGCGGACCAGGCGGTGGGCCGGCCGCCCTGGGCGTAGATGGCCTCGTGGAGGACGGCGTACAGGGGGTGCTCGGCGAAGGAGACGGCGGACTCCACGCCGCGCAGGAAGGTGTCGGAGAGCTCCGGCCCGCGGCGGCCGGGCACGAACGCGGTCTCCAGCAGGTAGTGGAGGCCGTCGAACGTCGCGGTGGCGCCGAGGAGCATGCCCAGGGTCTGGAAGCGGCGCACGGTCAGGCGCTCCCCGGTGGGCATGCGCACCTCGTGCTCGGCCAGATGGGCGGCGATCGCGTCGGCGAGGCGCTGGTCGCCGGGGTAGCGGGCGAAGTAGCGCTCGTTGTGGTCCAGGACGCGGGCCCAGGCGGCGCGGTAGACGTCGTCGGCGTGCGCGGTGAGGGAGGGCAGGCCGCCGGCGATCATCGCCTTCTCCACCCCCTCGGGCGCCAGGGAGAGGTAGGTCAGGACGCAGAAGCCGCCGAAGCTCTGGCCGAGCACCGTCCAGGGGCGGTCCTCCTCGCCGTCGGCGGCCAGGTGCCGGCGCAGCAGTTCGGCGTCGCGGACGATCGAGTCGGCGCGGAAGTGCGCGAGGTGGGCGGCGGCGGCTCCGGCGTCGGGGTGGACGGCGAGGGTGCGGCGGTCGGCGGGGGTGCTGCGTCCCGTGCCGCGCTGGTCCATCAGGACCACGCGGTGGTCGCGCAGCGCCGCGCGCAGCCAGGCGCCGGGGGCGTGGGGGCGTTCGGCGCGGTGGCCGGGGCCGCCCTGGAGCCACAGCAGCCGGGGCAGGTCCTCCCCCTCCCGCCCGGCGGCGACCACCTCGCGGGCGAACAGGGTGATCGTCTCCCCGTCCGGGCGTGCGTGGTCCAGGGGGACCTCGAGGGTGTGGTCGGTGCAGACGAGCCCGGTGTGGCGGTGGACGGCGGTCATGGCGGGCGGCGGTCCCTCGTACGGCGGCGGACGGTGTGCGGCGGGGCCCGCGGGCGGCGGCCCCTCCCGCACCGTACGCGGTGTGCCGCCGCGGGGCGCGGGCCCGCCCCCCGATCGGGTGCCTTCCCCCGGCCGCGCCGCCGACGGCGGATCCCGCCGCCCGCCCGCTGCGGCATGATCGCCCCACGGCCGTCCCGGACCGGCCGGTCCGGGACGGGCGCGAAGGAGGAGCCATGGAGACGGGGGCGGCGGCGCGCGAGAGGGCGCAGCAGGACGCCCGGCACGAGGCCGCCCGGCTGAGGTCGGAGGGCGTCCGCGGCATCGCCCTCACCTGGGTGGACAACGCGGGGATCACCCGCGCCAAGACCGTGCCCGTCTCCCAGCTCGCGCACGCGGCGCGCTGGGGCGTGGGCATGTCGCCCGTCTTCGACGTCTACGCCGTCGACGACTCGGCCACCACCAGCCGCCACATCGGCGGCCCCTGCGGCGACCTGCGCCTGTTCCCCGACCTGGACCGGCTGACGGCGCTGGCCGGGCAGCCCGGCTGGGCGTGGGCCCCCGTCGACCGGTACACCCAGGACGGCGAGCCGTACCCCGCCTGCCAGCGGCTCTTCGCCCGGCGCGAGGCCGCGCGGGCCGAGGCCCTGGGGCTGGAGCTGCGGATGGGCTTCGAGACCGAGTGGACCGTCCTGCGCCGCGACGCCTCGGGGGCGGGGCCCGGGGAGGACGTCCGGGAGGTCCGCCGTCCGGGCTCCGGCCCGGCGTACGGGATGGCCCGCGTGGTGGAGCTGTCCGGCTACCTCGGCGACGTCCTCGCCGCCCTCCTCGACGAGCACGTCGACGTCCTCCAGCTCCATCCGGAGTACTCGCCGGGGCAGTTCGAGGTGTCCACCGCGCCCTCGGACCCGGTCGGGGCCGCCGACCTGGCCGTGCTGGTGCGGGAGACGGTCCGGGCGGTGTCGGTGCGGCACGGGCTGGTCCCCTCGTTCGCTCCCGTCGCCGAGGTCGGCAGGGTCGGCAACGGCCGCCACCTCCACCTGAGCCTGTGGCGGGAGGGGAGGAACCTGTGCCGGGGCGGCGAGGGCCCCTTCGGCATGACGGCGGAGTGCCAGGCGTTCCTGGCCGGGGTGCTGCGGGAGCTGCCCGCGCTGCTGGCCGTCGGAGCCCCCACCCCCGCCGGCCACCTGCGGCTGGAGCCCTCCCGCTGGGCGGGGGTGTTCCGGTGCTGGGGGCTGGAGAACCGCGAGGCCGCCCTCCGCTTCATCACCGGGGCGCCGGACGACCCCGGCGGCGCGAACGCCGAGGTCAAGTGCTTCGACGCCACGGCCAACCCCTATCTGGTGACCGGCTGCGTCACCGCCGCCGGACTGGCCGGGATCGCCGACGGCCTCACGCTGCCCGAGCCGGTCGCCGGCGATCCCGCCGAGCGGGGCGACCAGCCCCGGCTGCCCGCCTCGGCGGCCGAGGCGCTGGAGCACTTCGAGCGCTCCGAGGTGCTCCGCGCCGCCATGGGGGACCCCCTGTTCGAGGCGTTCGCCGCCGTGCGCCGGGCGGAGATCGAGCTGTTCCGTGACACCGCGCCGCAGGACGTCGTGGCCGCGGTCCGAGGGAGGTACTGATGACGGCCGGGGCATCCGATCTGCCGCCGCTGGTGGACCACCACTGCCACGGGGTGGTCCGCGGCGACCCGGACGACGAGACGTTCGCGTCGTTCCTGACGGAGTCCGACGAGCCGGCCGCACCCGGCACCACGTTCTTCGACACCCAGCTGGGTTTCGCGGTGCGCCGCTGGTGCCCGCCGCTGCTGGACCTGGAGGTCCACTGCCCGCCCGGGGAGTACCTGGAGCGGCGCCGGGAGCTGGGCGCGGACGAGGTCATGCGGCGGCTGCTGGGCTCGGACGGCATCGGCGACTACCTGGTGGACACCGGCCCGGCCGCCGACCTGACCGGTCCGGAGGAGCTCGCGGCGGCGGGCGGCGCCCGCGCCCACGAGGTGGTGCGGCTGGAGCGGCTGGCCGAGGTCTCCGCCGACGCCGCGGACGGCGTCACGTCCTTCCTGGACGCCCTGGACGGCGCGGTGGCGGAGGCCGCGCGCACCGCGGTGGGCTTCAAGTCGGTGGCCGCCTACCGCCACGGGCTGGACCTCGCCCCCGAGCCGCCCACCGGCGCCGAGGCGCGGGAGGCGGCCGGCCGCTGGCTGGCGGACCGGGAGTCCGGCGGCCGGGTCGCCGACCCCGTCCTGCTGCGCCACCTGCTGTGGTCCGCCGCGCGGACCGGGCTGCCGCTGCAGCTGCACACCGGGTTCGGCGACACCGACCTGCGGCTGGACCGCTGCGACCCGCTGCTGCTCACCGACTTCGTGCGCGCCGTCCGTCCCACCGGCTGCACGCTGGTCCTGCTGCACGGCTACCCCTACCACCGGCACGCCGCCTATCTGGCGCACGCCTACCCGCACGTGTACGCCGACGTGGGTCTGGCGCTGAACCACACCGGCGCGCGGGCCGGCGAGGTGCTGGCCGAGGCGATGGAGCTGACCCCGTTCGGCAAGCTGCTGTTCTCCACCGACGCCTACGGCCTGCCCGAGCTGTACGTGGTGGGGGCCGCCGTCTTCCGCGCCGCCCTGACCCGGGTGCTGTCGCGCTGGACGGGCGAGGGGCTGTGGTCGTACGACGACGCCGAGCGGGTGGCCGCCATGGTCTGCGCGGACAACGCCCGGCGCGTGTACGGGCTGGACGGGGGCTGATCCCGGACCCGGCCGCGCGGACGCGGGGTTGACGCCGCCGGGGGCCCTCCCTAGCGTGCGGGGCGCGATCCGTCCCGACGGGCGGACCGTCCGCGGGGACGAGCGCGCACCCGGTCCGGGGCCCGCGCCCGTCCCGCGCCCCCGCCTGCCCGACCCGCGGGGAGACCAGCACGACTCCGGCTCTTCGACGCCCGGTCCACGCACGGCACCGGCACCAGCCGAACGGGAGGAACGCTCGTGGGATCTTCACCGGGGCGCGGCGGGTTGCGCGCCCGTGCGGGCGCGTGGTTGGCCCCGCTCGTCATGCTGATCGCCTCGGCGGCGGCCGTCCCCGCCGCCGCGGCCGAGCCCGCCGCCCGGGGCGGCGGTCCCGCCGCGCCGCCCGGCCGCAGCGCCGTCTGGAGCGCGAGCCTCCAGGGGGCGCACGGCACCTCCCCCGACCTGACGGTGCGGAACATCGCCCGGGCCTCGGTCGCGGCCTCCTCGCTGCGGGTGCGGATCGGCAACCCGTACGGCGACCGCCCGGCGGTGTTCCGCTCGGCGACGGTCGGGCTGCAGCGCGCGGTCGGCGAGGCCGATCTGGTCCCCGGTTCCCTGCGCACCCTCACCTTCCAGGGCCGGCCGCGGGTCACCGTGCCGCCGGGCGGCCACGTCTACAGCGACCCGGTGCCACTGCGCGTGGCGGCCCGGCAGAACCTGGCGATCAGCCTGTACGCGCCGGGCGCGCCGGTCAACGACCACACCTTCCCGCCGCCGTCCCCCAACCCGCCCGCCAGCTTCCTCTCGCTCGGCGGCGACCACACCCGCGACACGGGCGACGCCGCCTACCCGGAGGAGGACAGGGGGCTGTCCGCCGAACCGGGCTACCACCCGGGCCAGTTGTGGTGGGTGGAGGTCGTCGACGGCCGCACGCCCGCGAAGGGCACCATCGTGGCGCTGGGCGACTCCAACACCACCGGCCACAACGCGGTGGGCGGCGGCGACCGCTGGACCGACCTGCTGGCGCGGCGGATCAACGCCCTGCCCCCGGGCAGGCAACTGGCCGTCGCCAACGCCGGGATCTCCGGCAACACCGTCAGCCGGCAGCCCAACCCGTACGACCCGACGGGCCAGTGCTGCGGTCCCCCGGCCCTCGACCGGCTGGAGCACGACGCCCTCGGCCTCGCCGGCGTGCGCCATCTGATCCTCCTGGAGGGCACCAACGACCTCGGCGGCGGCGACCACGCGCCACCCGCGCCGGCGTCGCAGGTCATCGACGCCATGCGGGAGATCGCCGACCGGGCCCGCGCCCGCGGCGTCAGGGTGATCGGCGCGACCCTGATGCCCATGTGCAACGCGGCGGACAGCACCAGGGAGGCCAACCGGCTCGCGGTGAACGAGTTCGTCCGCACCGGCGGGGTGTTCGACGGCGTCGTCGACTTCGACGCCGCGGTCAGGGACCCGGCCGATCCGACCCGGATCCGCGACGCCTACCGCGCCGACTGCTACCACCCGAACGCGGCCGGCCACGCGGCGATGGCCGAGGCGATCGACCTGGGCCTGTTCGGCCTCGGCCGCCGCGGAGACAGGGCCGCCTGACCCCGCGCCGGGGCCGCTCCCCGCGTCTCCTCGCGCCCGCCCGCCCGTCCGGCACCTCCCGGGCGGGCGGGCGCGGCGGTCGCGGGCTCAGGTCCGCAGGTGGGAGGCGCCGTTGAGGTCCAGCACCGCGCCCGCGCTCCACTGGGCCTGCGGGGACGCCAGCCACAGCACCGCCGCCGCGATCTCCTCCGGCGAGGCCACCCGCCCGTAGGGGCTCTGGGCGCGGATCGCCTCGCCCTCGGCCCCGGTCAGCCGGTGGGCGACCCGGTCGGTGTCGATGAAGCCGGGCGCCACCGAGGTCACGGCGATGCCGTGGGGGGCCAGGGCCACGGCGAGGGACTGGCCCAGCGCGTGCACCGCCGCCTTGGTCGCGCCGTAGGCGGGGTGGTCGGGTTCGCCGCGGAACGCCCCGCGGGAGCCGATGTTGACGATGCGCCCGCCGGTGCCCTGAGCGATCATCCGGTGGGCGACGGCGTGGCTGAGGTGGGCGGTGCCCAGCAGGTTGACGGCCGTGTGCTCCCGCCAGGCGGCGCACCACTCGTCGTACCCCGTGCTCGCGGGCGGGTGCGGGGTGTTGACCGCGGCGTTGTTCACCAGGACGTCGATGCCGCCCAGCGCCTCGGCCGCCGCGTCCGCCAGCTCCGCGGTCCGCCGCGGGTCGGCGAGGTCCGCGCCGAGCAGCACGTGCCCGTCGCCCGCCAGCCGGGCCAGGGCGGTCTCGGCGTCCCGCCTGCGGCTCCCGTAGTGGACGGCCACCCGGTCCCCGTTCGCGGCGAACGCCTCGGCCACCGCGCGGCCCAGTCCCCGGGAGGCCCCGGTGACCAGGACGCGCCGCCCGGTGGCGGGGAAGACGGGTGTGCCGGCGGTCGTGTCCTGCTCCGGGTGCTGCACGGCGGGGGCTCCTCACGGACGGGGGCGTCACGGGCGTCCACACCCTAATGCGGGTGCGCCGGCGGGGGTCGTCCGGCGACACTGGGCGGCATGCGCGACACAGACGAACAGTCCGGCGAGCAGCCGCTGTCCGGGGGGAACGTGAGCGCCGGGGTGGTCCGCGTGGGCGACACCGTGCGCCGTCCGGCGGGTCCGTGGACGCCCGCCGTCCACGCCCTGCTGACACATCTGCACGAGGCGGGTTTCCGGGCGGCGCCCCGGCCGCTGGGCATCGACGAGCAGGGGCGCGAGGTGCTCACCTTCGCGCCGGGCGCCACGGTGTGGCCGGACCGCTTCTCCCTGCTGGACCCCGACGGCCGGCTCGCCCGTGTCGCGCGTCTGGTGCGGGAGTTCCACGACGCCGTGGCGGACTTCGTCCCGCCGCCGGGAGCCCGCTGGCAGCGGCTCCTGCCGGCCGAGGGCGACGGGATCATCGCCCATCACGATCTGGCGCCGTGGAACCTGGTGTTCGACGGCGGGGAGGGGTGGGTGTTCATCGACTGGGACGGCGCCGGGCCGGGTTCCCGTCTGGAGGACCTCGCCTACGCCGCCCACGCCTTCGTCCCGCTGTCGGCGCACCCCGCCTGGCAGCGCGCGGACGCCGGCCGGCGGCTGCGGGTCCTGGCCGACGCCTACGGGCTGGACGAGGACGAGCGCCGCCGTCTGGTGCCGCTGCTGGGGCGCCGCGCCCGCGCGATGCACGACTTCCTGCGGGACCAGGCCGCCCTGGGCAACCAGCCGTGGACGCGGCTGTGGCGGGAGGGCCACGGCGAGGTCTGGCGGCGCGACGCCGAGTACACCGAGCGGCGCGAGCACCTGTGGCTGCGCGCCCTGCTCGGCTGAGCGGACCGGCCGGCACCCGGTTGACGGAGACGGTCCCGGCCCCGGAGGCCGTGCCCGTGATCGACCCCGGGCTCACCGGACGGATCGTGCTCGTCACCGGCGCCGCCGCCGGAATCGGCGCGGCGACCGCCCGCGCCTTCGCCGCCCAGGGCGCGCGCGTGGCCGTGCACCACCTGCCCGCCCAGGGCCCGCCGCCCCCGGGGGTGCGGTGGGAGCACTCCGCCCCGGCCGCGGAGACGGCCGGGGCGCTGACCGCCGGGCTGGGCGGGGCGATCGCGGTCGCCGCCGACCCGGCCGGGCCGGACGCGGCGCGGAGGTTGTTCGACGAGGTGGAGGAGCGTCCGGGCCCGGTCGACGTGCCGGTGAACAACGCCGCGCACTGCGAGAGCCCGGACACCCTCACCGAGCTGACCGCCGGCGGCCTGGAGCGCCACCACCGGGTCAACGCCGTCGCCCCGGCCCTGCTGACGGCCGAACTCGCCCGCCGCGCACGGGGCCGGACCGGACCGGCGGGGGCGGCGCGGTCCCGTGCGTGGTGAACGTCTCCACCGACGCCGCACGCGCCCTCCCCTCCCAGATCGGGTACGGCACGTCCAAGGCGGCGCTGAAGGCGCTCACCCGGGCCGCCGCCCTGGACCTGGCCCCTGCCGGGATCAGGGTCAACGCGGTGGCGCCGGGGCGTCATGCCACGGCCCCGGCCCGGACGTCCTCGGCCCCGGCCCGGACGTCCTCGGCGCCGGCGTTCTCCCGTCCGTCCTCCCCCTCGTCCCGGCCGGGGCGCATCACCTGGGCGCGGTCCAGCAGTTCCCCGACGGTGCGCTCCACGTCGAGCCGGTTCTCCAGCCGTATGAACTGCCCGGGCGTGGTGCCGGTGGCGACCCGCGGCGGGGCGAGCAGCCGGCAGCAGTCCTCGTCGGGGAGGCGCGAGATGCCGGCGGTGCCGATCCTCTCGGCCTCCTCCATGATCTCGGTCTTGTCCCAGCCGAGCAGGGGGCGGAGCACCGGCAGGGGGCTGGCCTGGTCGACGGTGGCCAGGTTGGAGAGGGTCTGGCTGGCCACCTGGCCGAGGCTGTCGCCGGTCACCAGCGCCCGCGCGCCGGTCCGGCGGGCCAGTTCCCCGGCCACCCGGACCATCAGCCGCCGCTGCGCCACCACCTGGAGGCGTCCCGCGCCGGCGGTGGCCAGGGACCGCTGCGCGGTGCCGAGCGGCACGATGTGCAGCCGGGCGTCCGGCTGGTACCGGGTGAGCTCCCGCACCAGGGCGTAGGCCTTGTAGGCGGAGGAGGGGCCGGTGTAGGGGGCGCCGGTGAAGTGCACGAAGTCGCAGCGCAGTCCGCGCCGCATGGCGCGGTGGGCGGCCACGGGCGAGTCGTAGCCGCCGGAGAGGAGCACCACGGCGCGGCCGCTGGCGCCGACGGGCAGGCCGCCCTGTCCGGGGAGCCGTTCGACGGACAGGTAGACCTCGTTCCGGTCGACCTCGACGGCGATCTCCACCGACGGGGAGGTCAGGTCCACCGGCAGGCCCAGCTCCCGCTGGACGCGGGCGCCGACGAGGGCGGCGAGCTCGCCGGACCGCATCGGGAAGTCCTTGTCGCGGCGCCTGGCCCGCACCGCGAAGGAGCCGGCGCCCACGGGGCGGTCCCTCAGCAGGCCGACGGCGGCGTCCGCCACGGCCTCGGGGTCCTTGGCCACCGCGACGGCGGGCTGGATCACGCTGAACCCCGGCACGCGCCGCACCCGTTCCAGCATCCGCTCCACCGGGACGGGGCCGGTCAGCACCGTGACGCTGCGGCTGGTCCGTATGCGCACCGGGCCGTCGAGCCCGTCGAGCGCCGTGCGCAGGTTGCGCTGGAGCAGCTCCTCGAAGCGCCCGCGGTTGCGGCCCTTGAGGACCACCTCGCCGTGCTTGAGCAGAACGCAGGAATGGGCCATGGCATCCTCCAGACGGCTCCGGGGGCGCCCCCTGGAAGGCCCCTCCCGGACCGTTCGCTCTCCGTAGCTTCCCTCTCCGGTTCCGTTTCCGGCGCCGGCCGTGCGTCACACCGTGGCGGGCGGGCCGTCCGGGTCTCCGTGCCGCCCCCGGGCCCGCGGCCTGTCCATTCTCCTCCTTTCCGTGTCCCTCCGGCTGCTACCGGACCCGGCCGTTCCCCTTCCGCCTTAGACCTTGAGCCGGGGTTTGTCAACTTCCCTTATGTGATGTATATGAAAAGCGTTGAAGCCGAAGATCACCGGTCCTGTGGGAAAGGAGACCTCGGTGGCCGCGATGGTGTGGCTGCTCATCCCGTTGATCACCGGCATGTGCGCCGTCGCCTGGGCCGTGCACGCCCAGCGCCCCCGGCGGGGCGACCTGTGGCAGGACTCCGCGCGCCACCGGCGGCTGCACGACGCCTTCAGCCGTCCGCTCCCCGGCGGAGGCCCCGTCCGGACACCGTGACGCCCGCGGCGGCCCCCGCCGCGCCCGCCCCTCCCGGCCCCCGTACCCGTTCAGGTGGTGTGGGCCGCCCGGCCCCGGGAACCTGCTGACCATCGCGCGCCGGGGCACAGGCCCCGGCCTCACGCCGAAAGGGGCTGAAGGGAGTGGGCGATGGCGACGAGTGACCCCCTGGAGGCAACGGCCGGCACGGGCGTGGTCACGACGTCCGTACCGGCCCGGCTCGACCGCCTGCCGTGGTCGCGCTGGCACTGGATGATCGTGATCGGGCTCGGCACGGTGTGGATCCTCGACGGCCTGGAGGTCACGGTCGTCGGCAACATCGCCGGACGGCTGGCGGAGGAGGGCAGCGGCCTCGCCATCACCTCGGCCCAGGTCACGGGCATCGCGGCGGCCCTGTACGTGGCGGGCGCCTGCTCGGGCGCGCTGTTCTTCGGCTGGCTGACCGACCGCTACGGCCGCAAGAAGCTCTTCATCATCACCCTGGCCGTCTACCTGGGCGCCACCGCGCTGACCGCCCTGTCCTTCTCCAGCTGGTGGTTCTTCGCCTGCCGCTTCCTGACCGGCTTCGGCATCGGCGGCGAGTACGCGGCCATCAACTCCGCGATCGACGAGCTGATCCCCTCCAAGTACCGCGGCCGCATCGACCTCATCATCAACGGCAGCTTCTGGCTGGGCGCGGTCGGCGGCTCGCTGCTGTCCATCGTCATGCTGGACACCTCCGTCTTCCCCGCCGACATCGGCTGGCGGCTGACCTTCGCCCTCGGCGTCGTCTTCGGCCTGGTCATCCTGCTGGTGCGCCGCCACGTCCCCGAGAGCCCGCGCTGGCAGTTCATCCACGGGCAGGGCGACAAGGCCGAGAAGCTGGTGGGCGAGGTCGAGGAGGAGATCCGCGCCGAGAAGGGCACCGAGCTGCCCCCGCCCGCCGGCGAGATCACCATCCACACGCGCAGGAGCATCGGCTTCGGGACGATCGCGCACACGGTCTTCTCCCACTACCGCAAGCGCGCCGTACTGGGGCTCGCCCTCTTCATCGGCCAGGCGTTCCTCTACAACGCCATCACCTTCGGATTCGGCGCGATCCTCCACCGGTTCTTCGACGTGCCCACCGGCTCCACCGGCTACTACTTCGCCGTCATCGCCGTCGGCAACTTCTTCGGGCCGCTGCTGCTGGGCCGGTTCTTCGACACCGTGGGCCGCCGCATCATGATCTCCGGCACCTACGTCCTCTCCGGTCTACTCCTGTTCGGCACCGCCTGGCTCTTCGACAGCGGCCGGCTGACCGCCGCCACGCTCACCGCCTGCTGGTGCGTGGTGCTCTTCTTCGCCTCGGCCGGCGCCAGTTCCGCCTACCTGACCGTCAGCGAGATCTTCCCCATGGAGACGCGCGCCATGGCGATCGCCTTCTTCTACGCGATCGGCACGGCCGCGGGCGGCATCAGCGGACCGCTGATCTTCGCCGAGCTCACCGAGTCCGGCGTCGTCGCCGACACCGTGCTCGCCTTCCAGATCGGCGCGAGCCTGATGACCCTGGCCGGGCTGGTGGCGGCCTTCCTGGCGGTGCCGGCCGAGCGGCGCTCGCTGGAGGACATCGCGGCGCCGCTGTCGGCGCGGCCGGCGCCCGAGCCGGGCCGGCGCGCCTGACCGTCCGGGCCCGTCCGGGCCGAAGGGGGCTCCCCGGTCCGTCCGGGGAGCCCCCTTCCGTGTTCCTCGTGCCGTGTCCCGCCGCGCCGCGGGACGCTCAGGACGCCGGGACGCTCAGGACGCGCCGCCGCGCGGGGTCAGGGCGCGGATCCGCCGGTCCAGCTCGCCGCTGTAGAACTCCATGAAGCCGTCGGGATCGGGGCCGGCGTTCTGCATCACCAGCCGGTCGAAGCCCGCGTCGACGAACCGCTGCGCCACCTCGACGAAGCGCTCCGGGTCGGAGCCGCAGGCGAACTTCTCCCTCACGTCCTCCTCGCGGACGGTGGTGGTGGCCGCCTCGAAGTTGACCGGATTGGGCAGTTCGCTCATCACCTTCCACCCGGTCAGGGCCCACCGGGAGGTCTCCAGGACGGCCTGGGCGGCGGTGTGCTCGTCGGGCGCCCAGGCCATGGGCACCTCGGCGTAGCGGGGGCCGGCACCCCCCGCCTCCCGGTAGTGCCGCACGATCTCCGGCTTGTCCTCGGTGGCGAACAGGGCGTCGCCGAGTTCGGCGGCGATCCGCGCCGAGGGCCCGCCGCTGGCGGCCACCGCGATCAGCGGCGGAGAGGCGGGGAGGTCGAAGACCCGCGCGTCCTCCAGCCGCAGGTGCTTGCCCTCGTAGGACTGGTACCCGCCGCGCCACAGCAGCCGGATGATCTCCAGGGCCTCGCGGAGCATCTCGTGGCGCAGCCTCACATCGGGGAAGCCGCGGCCGACGACGTGCTCGTTGAGCCGCTCGCCGGAGCCGACGCCGAGGACGAAGCGGCCCTCCGAGAGCAGGGCGAGCGTCGCGGCGGCCTGGGCGATGATCGCCGGGTGGTAGCGCACGGTCGGGCAGGTCACGCCGGTCGCCAGCCCGATGCGCTCGGTCTTCGCCGCGATGGTGCCCAGGACCGTCCAGGCGAACGGCGAGTGGCCCTGGTTGTCCAGCCACGGGTGGTAGTGGTCGCTGATCTCCACGAAGTCGAACCCGGCCTGTTCGGCCCGGACCGCCTGCCGGACGAGTTCGGCGGGCCCGAACGCCTCGGCCGCCAGCTTGTAACCGATCTGCATGTGTCCCTCGCTGACTGTTCTTCCGTTCGCCCCAGGTGCCCGGAAGAGACGGTGCGAAACGGCGCGGTGGACCATGCGGGGGACGGGCGGGCCGCCGGCCGCGCGGGAGCGTCCCGCGCGGCGGGGCGGCTCAGAGGTCGAACTCGTGGGGCGGCAGGTCGAGCGCGTGGCACGCCTCGGCGACCACGGCCCGCTCGGTGAGGTCGAAGTGTCCGTCCGAGCCGCCGACGACGATGCCGATCTGGATCACGGCCCGGGCCTCGACGGGCTTCCTCCGCACCTTGGCGATCTCCCGCAGGGCGCTCTCCTTCCCCTCCCGGGGGTCGGCGGCGAGCCGGTCCAGCCACTCCCCGAAGCGCCGGCCCAGTTCGTCGGCGGGGAAGTTCCCCAGGACCTCGTTGTGCTCGATCAGGTACGAGACGCGCCGCCGTTCGGCCGGGTCGACCGTGCCGTCCGCCGCCGCGACCAGCGCGCACATCGCCATGCTCGCTTCCCGGAAGGCGCCGCCCCTGAGCTCGTCCCTCCTCGCCCCCAGCCCGGTCTGCATCGTCCGGGCCGACTCCTTGAGACGGTCCCACAGGGCCATGAGCACACTCCGTACGTCGCCGAGGGGCCCGGACCGCGCGCGCCGTCCGGACCGTCCGCCTGGCGGGGCGGCACCGGGGCACGGCCGTCCTCGCTTCTCCACCTGCCCGTAGCAGGATAGGAGTGCCCCGCCGCCCCCGGCGTCCTCGCCCCCGGCCCGGCGGGGGATCGAGCAGGGTGGTGAGCGTCCGTCACCGGCCGGACGCGGAGCGGGCGGTCCCGTCCTACGGGTGGCGGGAAGCACCCGGAGCCGTCTTTTTTCCCGCCGGCAGGTGTGACGCGCGAGAACCCGGGCATCCGGACGGCAGGCCGCGCCGCGATGTCCCCTCCCCCTCGTCGTGGGCGCGGCCTCGCACTGTCCGGACGGGGACGCGCCCGTGCTCCCCCGGCCCGGTCCGCCCGGGCTCGCGGAGGCCGCCGGCCTGGGGACGCTGCCGGGCGGGGGCGGACGCGGAGAGCCGGGGCGGTGACGGCGCACGCGTGAGGCGCTCCGGTCCACCGGACGGGGAGCGATGAGTTCCGGCCGCCCGGCCGGTCCACCCATCGGAACCGTTCGGAACCGGCCGCCAGGAGGCCCACCATGCAGAAGATCACCACCAACCTGTGGTTCGACGGCCAGGCCGAGGAGGCCGCCGAGTTCTACACCTCCCTGTTCCCCGACTCCCGGATCACCGACGTCCAGCGCTACACCGAGGCCGGCCCCGGCGAGCCGGGAACGGTCGTGACCGTCACCTTCGAGCTGGCCGGGCAGCAGTTCGTCGCCATCAACGGCGGGCCGGAGTTCACGTTCACCGAGGCCGTCTCGCTCTCGGTGGACTGCGCCGACCAGGCCGAGGTGGACGAGCTGTGGGCCAGGCTCACCGACGGCGGCGAGGAGGGGCCGTGCGGCTGGCTGAAGGACAGGTACGGCCTGTCCTGGCAGATCGTCCCCAGGAAGCTGACCGAGTTGCTGAGCGACCCCGACCGGGCGACGGCGGAGAAGGCCACGAAGGCCATGCTCGGCATGAAGAAGATCGACGTCCAGGGCCTGCTGGACGCCGTCGGCCGGTGACGCGCCCCGCGGCGGGACGCCGCGCCGCCCGGCGGCTCAGCCCTGCCGGGCGGCGCCCGGACGCCGCAGCCGCACCAGGGCGTCGACCGCGTGTGCCGTCCCTCCGCCGGTCCCGGCCACCGGGTGGCGGAGCTTCTCGGCGCGCACCGTCTCCAGCCCCTGGCCGGCCAGGTCGGCGAGCACGTCACCGGGGGTGAACAGGACGCCGGGGTCCTGCGGCCCGCCCACGCCCTCGGTGAGGTTCGCGCTGTCGTGCCCGACGACGAGCAGGACTCCCCCGGGGGCCGTGGCCGCCGCCGCGCGCCGCAGCACCTCGCGCCGTTCACCGGCCGGCAGGTGCAGGTGGACGACCAGCACCAGGTCGAACGCGCCGGCCTCGGGGCGGTGGCCGGTCAGGTCCGCCAGGACCCAGGTGAGGCGGTCGCGGATCTGCTCGGGCTGCCGCTCGGCCAGCCTCCGGCCGTGTTCGAGGGCGACGGCGGAGAAGTCGACGGCGGTCACCCGCCATCCCCGGGCCGCCAGCCAGAGGGCGTTGCGCCCCTCCCCCGCCGCCAGGTCCAGCGCGCGCCCGGGCATGAGCCCCTCGGTCTCCCGGACCACCCAGCGGTTGGGCTCCTCCCCCCACACCGTCCCGGCCGCCGCGTACCGCTCGTCCCACGCCCGGCTGTCCATCGTCTCTCCATGCTCCTCGTACTCGGTGCGTGCCCGGCCGGCCGCCGCCGTGCCGCGCGGGCCGGACCTCGGTGTCCACCTTGCCGAACGCGATGCCCCGGTGCCGGTCCGCCACGCGCTCGTGGACGGGCTGGACCGTTCGCCGTCCGGCAAGGGCCGCATCCGACGGCCCGGACGTGGGCGCTCCCGTCCCGGTGCCCTCCTTCCGCCCGTGGCCCGCACCTCCGGTAGGCTGCCGTCGAACGCCCGTGGAGCCGTGTGTTCCACATCCATCGGAGCCCAGGGAAGGGGAGCACGATGACGCCGGATCTGCGCCGCGTCCCCGCCTCCTCCCGGGCCGCCTGCGGACTGGTGCTGGTCCTCACCGCCTTGTTGGCGCTGTTCTGCGCCCGGCCCACGGCGTCCCCGGACCCCGGGGACGGTACGGCCGTCCCCTCGGCCTCCGCCGTCCTCCACTCCTCGGCCCCCGCCTCCGCGGGGCCCGCGCAGGCCGTCGCGGCCGGGGACGACGACGGGGCGCCCCTGTGTTCCGGCCGTGACGGAGGCGTCGAGCCGCAGGCCCCGCCGGGCGGCGGCAGCGGCGATCTCACCACGCCCTCCGTCGCCCGTGACCGCACCGCGCACGTGACGCCGGACGTCCATGCGGACCGGCGCTCGGGGGGCGTTCCTCCCGCGCACGCACCGCCGTCCCACACCGTTCTGCGGATCTAGATCCCGTCCGGGGCCGGCCGTCTCCGGCCGTTCCCCTTTTCCGTCGTCACCATCCGCACGCGGTCCTCCGGCGTTCCGGGCCCGCGTTCCGACAGGACGGGATCCTCTCGCATGCTCTCCTCCCTCCCGCGCACCCTGCGCACGGCCGGTACCGCCCTGGCGGGGTGGCCCCCGCCGCGCTGGGGCGCCGCCCTCGGCGGTGCCACCGTGACGGCCCTGCTCGTGGGCCTGCCCACCGCCGTCATCCCCAACCCGCTGTTCTCCCGCATGACGCCGACGCTGTGGTGGAACCATCCGGCGCTCGCCGCCACCGCCGCACTGGCCGGGATCGTCATCGCCACCTACGTCGGGACCCCCCTCCCCCGGACGAGCCGCACGGGCACGTTCGGCGGCGTGCTGTCCTTCCTGGCCGTCGGCTGCCCGGTGTGCAACAAGTTCGTCCTCATGGCCCTGGGCACCTCCGGCGCCCTCACCGTCTGGGCTCCCCTCCAGCCGTTCCTGGCACTCGCCTCGGTGGCGCTGCTCGCCGTGGCGGCGGTGAAGCGGCTGGCCGGTGAGGTGGCCTGCCGGGTCCCCGCCCGGGGCGCCGCCCCCGAGGCCTGACGCCCCCCTCCCCCCTCGCCCCGCGGTCCCCACCACGACCGTTCTGCCGCAGACCTTCCGGAGCTTTGCCATGCCCACCACATCCACCACAGCCGGCGCGTCCGCACGCCGCGGGCGCGGTGTGTCCGCCGCCGTCGCCGTCCTCGCCCTCGCCCTCGTCCTCGGACTGGTGTCCGCCCTGGGAGGCGCCCCGGACTCCGGGAGCGGCGGCGGGTCCGCCGCCCCCGCGGAGACCTCCGAGAGCCCCCAGGCCCCCGACGAGGCGCTACTCGCCCTCGCCCGTCGCGAGGACGGCGATCCCAACGCCCTCGGCCGGGCCGACGCCCCCGTGGTGCTGATCGAGTACGCCGACTTCCAGTGCCCGTTCTGCGGGAAGTTCGCCCGCGACACCGCACCGGAACTGATCGAGAAGTACGTCGAGTCGGGTGTGCTGCGCATCGAGTGGCGCGACTTCCCGGTCTTCGGCGAGGAGTCCGAGGCCGCCGCGCGGGCCGGATACGCCGCCGGGCGGCAGGGGCGGTTCTGGGAGTTCCACGAGGTCGCCTACGGCGAGGACCGCAGGAGGAACAGCGGCCGCTTCGCCGGGGAGAAGCTCGTGGAGCTGGCCCGCGAGGCCGGTGTGGAGGACCTGGAGAGGTTCCGCGCCGACATGGAGAGCGCGGACGCCGACGAGGCGGTCGAGCGGGACGTCCGGGAGGGCCACGGTCTCGGGGTCACCAGCACCCCCGCCTTCCTGGTCAACGACCGCCCCGTCCTGGGCGCCCAGCCCACCGAGGTCTTCGTCGAGGCGATCGAGGCGGCGAAGAGGGCCGCGGAGGAGCACGGCAGGTGAGCGACATCGGATATCTCGCCGCGTTCGCCGGCGGGCTGCTCGCCCTGCTCAGTCCGTGCAGCGCCTTGCTGCTGCCCGCCTTCTTCGCCTACTCCTTCAACAGCCCGGCCCGGCTGTCCGGCCGCACCGCGGTGTTCTACGCCGGCCTGTGCCTCACCCTCGTCCCGCTGGGCGCCGCCGGTTCCTTCGCCGGCCGCCTGTTCCACGGCAACCGCGACCTGCTGGTCACCGTCGCCGGCTGGACCGTCGTCGCGCTCGGCGTCGCCCAGATCCTGGGCCTGGGGTTCGCCTCGCGCCGGATGCAGGCCGCGGCGGCCGGCGTCCGGCCCTCCTCACCCCTGTCGGTCCTGGTCCTGGGGGCGGTGTACGGACTGGCCGGCTTCTGCGCCGGTCCCGTCCTCGGCGGCGTCCTGACCGTCGCCGCCGTCGGCGGCAACCCCTGGTACGGCGGTGCCCTGCTGGCCGTCTACGCGCTGGGCATGGCCCTGCCCCTGTTCGCCCTGGCCCTGTTCTGGGACCGCTTCGAGCTGGGGCGCAGACGGTGGCTGCGCGGCCGCCCCCTGCGCATCGGGCCGTTGGAGACGCACAGCACCTCGCTGCTGTCGGGGCTGTTCTTCGTCCTGCTGGGGGCCGTCTTCCTGCTCTTCGACGGCTCCTCCGCACTGCCCTCACTGCTCGATGTCGACCAGGAGTTCGCGCTGCAGCAGTGGGTGACGCGCTGGATCGGCGGGGTGCCGGACGCGGCGGTGCTGACCGGGACCGCCGTGGCCGTGGCCGCCGTCCTGCTGGTGCGAGCACGCCGCGCGGACGCGCGGAAGGCGGACGCGCGGAAGGCGGACGGCGGGGACGTCCCCTCCGACCGGTCGGGATAGCGAGGCCCCCACCGGGGTCCGGGGGCGGGGAACGCCCCCGGACCCCGGTGGGAAGCGTGGGCGAGAACCTCCGGCCGACGCGCGCGGAACCGTCATCATGAGGGTGCTCCACATGCGCGGAAGGCCCGCCCGGCACTTCCCGCCCCGTCGACGGCCCCGGCCGTGGCGGGACCGGCGCCGCCTACCGCCCGCCGGGCCCCAGCGGGCCCACCTCCCGCAGTACCTCCTCCAGTTGGCCGAAGGTGAGCGGCGGCGCGGGCAGCGGACGGGCCGCTTCCGCGCGCAGGCCGTCCAGCAGCAGGGCGAGGTACCGGCGCCAGGAGCCGGGCACGACGGCGGCGGAGGCCGGCACCACCCTGCCCAGCGCGGCCAGGGCGAACAGCAGGTCCTCGGCGGTGACGTCCCGCCGCACCGTGCCCTGCTCCTGGGCCCGGCGGATCAGGACGCCGATCGTCTCGTGGTTGTGGGCCCGCAGCGCCTCCAGGGAGGGCACGCCCTCCACGCCCGTGGTCATCAGGTCGTTGGCGCCCCGGTCGGCGGCCAGTCCCTCGAAGACCCGTTCCAGGTAGACGGTGAGGCTCTCCCAGGGGTCCTCGCCGCGCCGGACCTCCTCCCCCCACCGCATGGTCTCGGTCAGGGAGTCGCCGAAGACCGCCTCGATGAGCGCCCCCCGGGTGGGGAAGTGCCGGTAGAGGGTGGCGTTGCCGACGCCGGCCCGGCGGGCGATCTCGTCCAGCGGGGCGTCGACGCCCTGTTCGGCGTAGACCGCTCGGGCGGCGGCCAGCAGCAGCTCCCTGTTGCGCCGCGCGTCCCGCCGCAGCGGCGCGGGCCTCTCTGTTCCGCCTCGTCCGGCCGTGCTCATGGGCGGCACCCTAACAGGCGCCCCGACAAGAAAACGTGGACCGCTCCCCGGTTGCCTGCTAGGGTCCCAAAACCGGGGATACCTCCCCGTCTGATGTTCCGTCACACCCAGGCCGACCACGCCGCACCACGGAGGAGACCGCCGTGACCACGCCCGACCTCGAGCACCTGGCCCCGCACGGCACGGACGTCACCGCCGACCCGTACCCCGTCTACGCCCTGCTGCGCGAACGCGGCCCGGTCCACCGCGTGCCCACCACCGACTCCAGGAACGTCTGGCTGGTCCTCGGCCACGACGAGGTCCGCGCTGCCCTGACGGACCCCCGCCTGCGCAACGACATACGCCACTCCTCCGGCTGGACGGACGACGGCGGCCACGCCGTCGGCCGGAACATGCTCCAGACCGACCCGCCCCACCACACCCGGCTGCGCGCACTGGTCGCCCGCGAGTTCACCCACCGCCGCGTCGAGTCCCTCCGCCCCCGCATCGAGCGGATCACCGGCGACCTCCTGGACGCCGTCTCGCCCCTGGGCCGCACCGACCTGGTCGAGACCTTCGCCATGCCGCTGCCGGTGGCCGTGATCTGCGAACTCCTCGGCGTCCCCGCCGCCGACCGGAACGCCTTCCACGGCTGGTCCACCGAGATCGTCCACCCCGCCGACCCGGCCTCCGGGAACGCCGCCGCCCAGGCCATGACGGCCTACCTCACCGCCCTCGTCGACGCCAAACGCCGGGAGCCGGGCGACGACCTCCTCAGCGCCCTGGCCGCCACCGCGGCCTCCGGGGAGGACCGGCTCTCCCCCGAGGAACTGCTCGGCATGGCGTTCCTGCTGCTCGTCGCCGGACACGAGACCACCGTCAACCTCATCTCCGGCGCCGTCCACGCCCTGCTCACCCACCCCGGACAACTCGACGCCCTCCGCGCCGACCCCTCGCTGATCGGCGGCGCCGTCGAGGAGACCCTGCGCCACAACGGCCCGGTGGTCACCTCGGCCCACCGCTTCACCGCCGAGCCGGTGGACATCGGCGGCACCACCGTCCCGGCCGGGGAATCCGTGCTCGCCGTGCTGGCCTCGGCGTCCCGCGACCCCCGGCGCTTCCCCGAGCCCGACCGCTTCGACATCCGCCGCGACGCGCGGGGCCACCTCGCCTTCGGCCACGGCATCCACCACTGCCCGGGCGCGCCGCTCGCCCGCCTGGAGGCCGCCGTCGCGCTGGAGTGCCTCCTGGACCGCTTCCCCGACCTGGCGCTCGACGCCGACCCCGCCGACCTCGTCTGGCGCTCCGGGATGCTCCGCGGCCTCCGGCGGCTGCCCGTGCGGTACACCCCGCGGGACCCCGGGGAGCGCTGAGAGGGGCCGGGCCGGGCCGGCCCCGGGCTCGGTCCCGGGGTCAGTCCCGGGCGGCGGCCCAGGCCCGGCGGAGCTGCTCGAAGCGGGTGGGCAGCGGGGGGCGCCGTCCGGCGTGGGCGGCATTGGTGCGGTACACGAAACGGCGCCAGGACAGCACCAGTCCCTGCCGGGTGATGGGCAGCCCGGCCGCGACCGTCACCCCGTTGTCGTGGGTGTGGTGCACCGTCAGCAGCAGCGCCTCGGGCGGCGAGCCCTCCAGCTCCGCGCACAGGTCGGCCCGGACGTCCATCCAGCGGCGCAGCACCAGCACCGTGCCCGCGTCCAGCCCGTGCCGCCGCGGGACGCGGTGCTTGCCGTGCTCGACGTCCACCCGGCCCGCCCCCAGGTCCAGCGACCGCACGGTGCACCGCAGCAGGTCCCCGTAGCGGGCGCCGGTGGCGCGGGCCAGTCCCACCACCACGGCCAGCCGCACCGTCTCCGGCTTGGCGCCCTCCTCCATCGCCTGCGACGCCAGCGTCCGCCACACCCACTCGGCCTCCTCGGGCGACACGGTCGGCCGCGGATAGCGCCCCCTGTCCACGCCGCCGTTCGGTCCCGTCGCCTTCGCCGCCATCGTCTCCCCGTCTCCCCCGGTCCGGTTCTTCCGCCTGCTTGGCACATTATTTCTTATGGCGGCGGGGACGGGCCGGCGGGGGCGGGTGTCCGGGTCAGGCGCCGGTGTGGATGCGGCGGCCGGTGACGCGTTCGGGGCGGATGAGGACCCACAGGTCGCGTTCGCCTCCCGCCCACGGGCCGTAGGGGGTCCGGTCGGCGAGGCGGGCGGTCTCGTCCTCGGCGGCGGCCCGGGCGGGTCCGACGACGAGGACGCTCCAGCCGCGCCGGAAGGCCTCGTCCACGTGGTCGACCTCGAACGCCACCTCGTGTCCGACGGCCGCGGCGGGTGTGGCGTCGGGGGCGGTGCGGAAGGCGATCTCGTCGTCGACGACCTGGTAGTTCACGGGGACGATGGCGGGGCCTTCGGGGGTCGTCACGGCGATCCGGCCCACTCCGTGGGTGGTGAGGTGGGCGCGGCACTCGTCGGGGTCGAGTTCGCGGAGTTCGGGGTGGCGGGCGGGCACGCCGCGGCCGGGCGGGCGGCCGGCGCCGCCGCCGCGCAGCCAGTCGACGGAGGTCTCCAGGGCGGCGGCCAGCCGGAGCAGCGCGGGCCCGCTGGGGGACGCGGGGTGCTCCTCCAGGTACGCCAGGTAGCCGGGGGCCATGCCGGCCAGGGAGGCCGCCTCCTCGCGGGTGAGGCCGAGCCGTTGGCGTTGGAGGGCCACGCGGCGGCCGATGTCGCCGGGGTCGGACGGTTCGCTGGATGCCCTGTCGGACACGGCCACCGCCTCCTTCCGTCGGGTGCGTGATCGTCTCCCGCTCCGGGTACCCGCCGGCGGCCCGCCCATGGGGGCGGCGGGTCCCCGCCCGGAGCGGTTCTCCGGGGGCGGCCCGGGTCAGTCCTCGGGGACGAGCACCGCCCGGCCCGCGACCCGGCCCTCGCGCAGGCGCCGGTAGACCTCGACGGCGTCCGCGAGCGGGTGGGTCTCCAGGTGGGGGCGGATCCGGCCGGCCCGGGCGAGGGCGGCGACCTCGGCGAGTTCGGGCCGGGTGCCCCAGTAGGGGATGGACACCGAGACCTCCCAGGGCAGGGTGCCGTAGCGGAACGGCAGGGTGCCGCCCGCGAGGCCGACCACGGTGATGTCGGCCTCCACGGCGGCGGCCCCGGCGGCGGTGGCCATGGTGGCGTCGGCGCCGACGCAGTCCAGCACCAGGGCGGCGCCCAGTCCGCCGGTGAGGTCCCGGATCCGTCCGGCGGCGCTCTCCCCGGCGGGGACGCGGTGGTCGGCGCCCGCCTCGGCGGCCAGGTCCAGTTTGTCGGGGGAGGTGTCGACGGCGATGACGTCGGCGGGGCTCAGGGCCTTGAGGAGCTGGACGGCCATGTGTCCGAGGCCGCCGACGCCGATGACCACGGCCGCGGTGCCGGGGACGAGCCGGTGGAGGGAGCGCTTGACGGCGTGGTAAGGGGTGAGCGCGGCGTCGGCCAGGGCGGCGGCGGTGCCGGGGTCGAGGTCGCCGAGGGGGGTGAGCAGCCGGGGCGAGGGGACGATCATGTACTCGGCCATTCCGCCGTCCGCGCCCAGTCCGCCCCCGGCGGCCTTCAGTTCGGCGGCGCGGTGGCAGTAGTTCTCCGCGCCGCGGGCGCAGGAGGGGCAGATCCCGCATCCCCAGGGGCCGTAGACCAGTACGGCGTCCCCTTCGCGCAGTCCGCTGTCCCGGGTGCCGGGGCCGAGGGTGTGGACCCGTCCCGCCGTCTCGTGGCCCAGGGTGAAGGGCAGGTCGTAGGGCAGGGTTCCGGCGGGCCACTCCATCACGTGGAGGTCGGAGTGGCACACGCCGGCTCCGGCCACCTTGACGAGGACCTCGCCGGGGCCGGGTTCGGGGACCGGGATCCGGACCACCTCCGGCGGCTCCTGCCAGGCCGTCATCCGCACTGCCGTCATCTCGGACATCCGCGTCCTCCCGTCCGGGTGTCGCCGTGGGGCCGAGTGGGCCGAGGGGGTCGACGGCCTCCGCGGTACCCCGGGGGCCGCGGGCGACACCACCGGGCGGCGGGGGAATCCGGGCGGATAAGGTACCGGGAGGGGTATGAGAGGAGCCGCCGTGGAGCTGTCGATGGCTGCCGACGAACTCAAGAGGGTGGTCAACCGGCTGCGCCGGGCGCAGGGCCAGATCGCCGGGATCATCCGGATGATCGAGGAGGGCCGGGACTGCGAGGAGGTCGTCACCCAGCTCGCCGCGGTCTCCCGGGCTCTGGACCGGGCCGGTTTCGCCGTCATCGCCACCGGTCTGCAGCACTGTCTGGCCGACGAGGGCGCAGGGCCGGCCGACCGGGAGCAGATGCGGGCCCGGCTGGAGAAGCTCTTCCTCTCCCTGGCCTGACCTTCCTCCCCGGCCCGGCCTTCCTCCCCGGCCCGGCCTTCCTGGTCCCCGTTCCGGCCCTCCGCGCCGCTGCGGGTCCTGTTCCGTCCGTCCCCGTGCCGTCCCGTCCTGCCCCGGTCCGGTTCGCGGCTCGCGGGCCCGGGGTTCAGGGCCGGACGACGGTCAGCCCGGCCCGGCCGGCCGCCTCGAAGGAGTCGTCGACGGCGACCACGTCGCGTCCGGCCGCGTCCAGCAGCGAGGCGGCGATCGCCGCGCGCATCCCGGCCGCGCAGTGCACCCACACCACCCCGTCGGGGATCTCCCCGGCGCGTTCGCGGAGGTGGTGGACGGGGATGTGGACCGATCCCTCGACATGGCCCCCGGCGCGTTCGGAGTCCCGGCGTACGTCGAGCACGACCGCGTCCTGGCCGCGTCCGCGGACCGCGGCCAGGTCGGCGAACGTCGCCCGGGGGTAGGAGCGCGGCGCCTCGCCGTCGCGGAGCCAGTCGGCGGGGCCCCCGGTGGCCGCCGCGGCGGGGCGGTCGATGCCGACCCGGGCCAGTTCCCGCTGGGCGCCGGCGATCCGGCCGGGGCTCTCGGCGAGCAGCGTGACGGGCTTGCCCCAGGGGATCAGCCAGGCCAGGTAGGTGGCGAGCTTCCCGTCGGCCTCGAAGTTGAACGCCCCGGCCACGTGCGCCTCGGCGAACGCCGTCCGGCTGCGCAGGTCCACCACCCACTCCCCCGCGGCGAGCCGGGCGGCTATCTCCTCCGCGTCCGCGCGGCGGGGCGGGGTGAGGTCCACCGGCGCCGGGCCGGAGGCGTTGACCGGTCCCATGTGCGCGTAGTAGGCGGGGATGTCCTCCAGCCCGGCGAGCAGGTCGGCGACGAAGGTGTCGGCGTCCTTCACCAGCGCGTCGTTGGCGGCGCGCTCCTCGCCGACGGTGGTGGCGTCGCCCGTGGCCTGGGATGAGGCGCAGAAGCTGCCGAACCCGTGGGTGGGCAGGACGGGCACCTCGTCGGGCAGTTCGCCGGCCAGCCGGTGGGCGGAGGCGTGCTGGGCCAGGGCGAGTTCGCGCGTCAGCCGCGGCTCGACCAGGTCGGGCCGCCCGACGGTGCCGATCAGCAGGGAGCCGCCGGTGAAGGCCGCCACCGGGCGCCCGTCCTCCCGGAGCACGTAGGAGGTGTGGTGCGGGGTGTGGCCGGGGGTGGCCAGGGCGTGCAGCGCCAGGCCGTCGTCGACGTCCACGGTGTCGCCGTCGGTCACGGGCGTCCGGGGGACGGACACCCGCGCGCCGGCCGGCACCAGGTACTCCGCGCCCGTCACCCGGGCCAGTTCCGGGCCGCCGGTGACGTAGTCGTTGTGCACGTGGGTCTCCACCACGCGGGCGATCCGCACGCCTCGGCGGGCCGCCGGGGCGAGCATCCGGTCGATGTCCCGCGGCGGGTCCACCGCCACCGCCGCCGACCGCCCGCCGGTCAGGTAGCTGTGGTTGCCCAGGCCCGGTGTCGCCACGGTGTCGACGAAGAACACGGTGCCGCTCCTTCCCGATCGTCTGCCGGTCCGCTCCGCCGCGGCACGGCGCGTCCCCCCGGCCCCCCTTCCCCTGCGGCGGGTACCCGGCGGGGCGCGGGGAAACGGGACGGCGGGCGGCCGGGGCGTGCGACGGGCCGGACGCGGGGATCCCCGGCCCCCGTGCGCTCGGGGCCGGGGATCCCGGCCGCCCGTCCGGGCTCAGCGGCGGACGTCCGGGGCGGGCAGTACGCACACCGCCCGGGGGTAGGGCAGCGGCTCGGCGGCCGGGGACAGTCCGCCGCCGGCCGGGTCGCGGCGCAGGGCGGTGACCGTCCCGGAGTCCTGGTTGGCCGCGTACAGCAGGCGCTGGGCGGGGTCGAAGGCCAGGTGGCGCGGGGAGCTTCCCCCGCAGGGGTGGTGGGAGACGGGCCGGAGCCGCCTTCCGTCCGGGCCGTCGGCGGCGAGGACGGTGACGGTGTCGTGGCCGCGGTTGGACGCGTACACGAACCGCCCGTCGGCCGAGACCAGCACCTCGGCGGCGGTGCTGGGGATCGGGTCGGCGTCCTCGGGCAGGATCGGGACGGTGGAGAGCGGGGTGAGGACGCCCCGGGAGGCGTCGTAGGAGCAGACGGTGAGCGTGGAGTCCAGCTCGCCCAGGACGTAGGCGGTGCGCCCGGACGGGTGGAGGGCCAGGTGCCGGGGGCCGGAGCCGGGCGGCATGGCGGCCTCGGTGCCGTCCGTCAGCAGGCCGCGGCCGGCGTCGAAGCGGTGGACGTGGACGGTGTCGGTGCCCAGGTCGACGGAGAACAGCCGCCTGCCCGTCGGGTCGGGCAGCACCATGTGGGCGTGCGGCCCGTCCTGCCGCTCGGGGTCGGGTCCGGACCCGGTGTAGCGCACCACCTGGACGACTCCGTCCGGGGCGCCGTCGGGGCGCAGCGCCACGACGGCCACCGTGCCGGAGGTGTAGTTCGCCGTGAACAGGTGTCGCCCGCCGGGGTGGAGGGCCAGGTGGCAGGGGTGGGCCCCGCCGCTGGGGACCTCGCCCAGCAGTCCGCGGACGCTGCCGTCCCGGTTGAGCGCGAAGGCGGAGACGCGGCCCTCGGCCGTCTCGTTGACCGCGTACAGGACGTGGCCCGCCGCCGACAGCGCCAGGAAGGACGGGTCCGGGGTGGGGACCACCGCCTCCACCCGGAGCGCTCCGGTGTTCCGGTCGGCGCTCGCCACCCCGATGCCGTGGGCGGTGTCGTCGCCGGTGTAGGCGCCCAGGTAGACCCTGATCCGCCTGCCGTCCGGGCCCGGCCGCGCGGCGGCCTCCGGGGTGAGCGCGAGCGCTCCGGCGGTCGCGCCGAGCAGGGTGAGGGTGGTGCGCCGCGTCGGCGGCTGCTTCTCCGTCATCGGTTCCTCCAGGGGTGGAATCGCTCCCATGAGCGACCCGCCCATGATCACCGCCCGCTTCCGGGGGCGGAAGGGGGTATCCGGACGGTCCGCCGGGTTCGCGGTCCCCGGCGCGTGGCGGCGGGCCGGTCCCGGTGCGAGGCTGGAGGCATGGGCGGAAACCGGCCGGGCGCCCTTCCCCTCCCCCTCGCCGCGGCCTCCCTGGCATCGGCGCTCTAGGCAGCGCCCGGAGGATCATGCGACTGTCGGATTACTGACTCGTTGTGTCTGGCATGGGGCGGGGTGATCTGTCGAATGCCGAGTGGGTCCGGCTGGAGCCGCACTTGCCGGCGCCGGGGCTGCGTGGAGGACGGTGGAACGACCACCGCAGAGTGATCAACGGGATCTTGTTCCGAGTCCTGACGGGCATACCGTGGCGGGGCCTTCCCGACCGTTTCGACAGCTGGAAGACCGTTTATGAACGGCACCGGCGCTGGTCGGCGGACGGCGCGTGGGACCGGATCCTGTGCGCCGTCCAGGCCGGCGCCGACCTCGCCGTCCGGATCGACTGGAGCATGGTCGGCGTCGACTCGACGTCCTGCCGTGCCCATCAGCACGCGGCCGGCGCTCGCAGGAAGAAGCCACGTGTCCCGAAAAAAGGACGGCGCCTCGGCACCACCGCCCCGGCGAAGGACTCGGACGGTCCCGGAGCGGCCTGACCCGGAAGATTCACCTCGCGGGTGAAGGCGGCCGCAAACCGTTGGCCTTCCTGATCACGCCCGGCCAGTGGGGCGCTGCGCCGCGGATGATTGAGGTCCTCGAACGCATCCGCGTTCCCCGCCCCCGGGGCGGTCACCCTCGCACGCGGCCTGACCACCTGGGCGGCGGCAAGGCATACAGCTCACGCCGCAATCGCCGCCACCTGCGAAGAGGCCAGATCAAGCACACCATCCCCGAGCCGAAGGACCAGCGGGCCAACCGCAAACGACGCGGCAGCAAGGGCGGCCGGCCCACCAGCCTCGACAGCGACATCTGCAAACGCCGCAACGAGGCCGAGCGGGCGATCAATCGGCTCAAGAACTCCCGAGCCGTAGCTACGCGCTACGGCAAGAGAGCCTTCGTCTTTCACGGCACCGTCATGGCCGCGGCGATCCGTCTGTGGCTCCGGCCGTGACCAGCCGGACAGAACTAAACAGTGAAGGGGTCTTCCAGCGTCGGGATGCAAGGAGACAGCAGCGCCTCCGTGTGATGCGTGACCGTGCCCCGAGCGAGCCTGAGTACGCGTACCTCGTGCTCATGGCCCGGGTCCTCGTCATCGCGCGTATGCAGGAGGCCGTAGGAGCCGGGAGCGACCTTCGCGACATGTTCGAACAGACCGACCACATCTGACGACGAGCGGTGATTGGAATTGCCTCCCACGTGGATGAACGGCTCACCGTTCATCCACCTGAGATCAAGGAGGCAGGGGCTGGCCATCTGAGCGATGCGAAGCCGAAGCTCATCGACGACTTGCCGCAGTCGGAGGTCATCGTCGTCACCAACTGCGGTCTCCCTGACAGCGATCCAGCCGTGGTACTCGAACACACCGCGATTCTGTTGGGGGGCGGCTGGGGCTCGACGGCCTCCACCACGGCATGATCCTCCGGACACTGCCTGGGGAGATCGCCGAGATGAGCCCAAAAGGGACCGCAGGATGATCCTGAAGCCGTGGGACGGTGCGGGTGGTCGCAGGGCTGCGCAGACTGGTGCCGTGGAACGAGACGGCCGGGACACCCGGAAACCGGTGATCGGGAAGCTCGATCCTGACGAGTGTCCCGACTCGTGCACCGCTCGCGACCACGGGCGCTGCTGGGCCTGCGGAGCCCGCACCACCGACCCCGGCCCTCCATACGGCCTGTGCGCTCCGAGTCTGAGCCGTGAGAGCCAGCCCTACGACTGGGTCAGCTACAGCACGGACGGCGTGACCACGGTCAGCCACGGCGCCGGGCGGCCGGGTCGCTCGCGACGACGTGCGCCGCGACCGCGTCCACCCCGGGGCGGGCGTACCGCTCCAGGGACCGTACGGAGGCATGGCGGGAGCAGGCCAGCAGCATCGGTGCTGAGGTGCCGTCCTCCGCGCCGTGTGTCAGGGCGCTGTGTCATTGGTCTCGCCGGTGGACGCTGGTGACGGCGATGGCACATGCGGCGCACGCCCACACCGCGTAGACGGTCCAGGCTCCGCCGGTGCTCCACGGGAAGGCGATCGGGGAGTAGTTGACATCGACGAGCCGGAGCCACGCACGGTAGGGCAGGGTGTGCCCGACGACCGCCGACCAGTGGCGGTCGTCGGTCAGGGACAGCGGCAGCATGAGGATGACCGCCGCCGAGGTGATCATGGTGGAAGCGGTGTGCCGGATGACGGCACCGAGCGCGAGGCCGGTGAGCGCGCACACCGGCGCGAGGAGGGCGGAGGCCAGGACGACACGGAAGGCTCCCGGGTCGCCGATGGAGACGCCCGCGTCCCGGCGATCGAGAATGGCCTGCGTCAGAGCGAACGAGACACCGGCGACGACCATGCCGAAGACAGTCGTGACCATCACTACGACGACCGCCTTGGCCGCCATCACCGAGCGGCGGGCCGGGACGGCCGCGAACGTCGTCCGGATGGTGCCCGTGCTGTACTCCCCGACGATCACCAGGGCGCCGATGGCGCCGATGGCGAGGGCCATGAGCAGGGCCGCATTCGCGGTGAACGCATGCTGCAGCGCGGTCCCGTCGCTGACGAAGGCGGCGCGGTCCTTCGACACCTGCAGCGTCCAGTGGCTGTACGTGTCATAGGCAGTGCCCGCGTTGAAGCCGATGACGGCCAGGGCGGTGGTCCCGTAGGCGATCCAGGTCGAGCGCAGCGACCGGTGTTTGAGCCACTCGGCGGCGACCAGATCGCGGAAGCGGGCGCCAGGGTCTCGGGCGGCGCGTTCGCCGCCGGGAACGTCCGTGGTCGTGGTGGTGGTCGCGGTCATCGGGGATCTCCTCCGGGGAACTGGGTACGGTCGGCGGTGATCTCCATGAAGGCCTCTTCCAGCGAGGCGGACCGGGTGCTCAGCTCGTGCAGCGGGAGACCGCGCCGTCGGGCGATCTCGCCGATCCGCACCGCGGTCAGGCCGGTCACGGTGAGCTGTTCTCCCTCCGCGTGGACGGCCGCGCCCTCGGCGGTCAGCAGATCCCTCAGCGCGGTCGCGGCGGGCGTGGTCACGGTGACGCTGTGCCGGGTGCCGCGGGCCGAGAACTCGGCGAGGCTCTCCGCCGCGAGCAGTTCGCCACGGCCGATCACGATCAGCTGGTCGGCGGTGTGCTCCATCTCCGACATCAGATGGCTGGAGACGAACACGGTGCGACCTTCGGCGGCGAGCCGCCTGAACAGCTCACGCACCCACTTCACCCCCTCGGGGTCCAGGCCGTTGAGCGGCTCGTCGAAGAGCAGCACAGACGGGTCGCCGAGCAGGGCGGACGCGATGCCGAGCCGTTGTTTCATGCCGAGCGAGAATCCGCCGATGCGGCGTTTGGCGACCTCGGCGAGACCGACCTCCCGCAGCACCTCGCCCACCCGGCGTCGGGGGATGCGGTTGCTACGCGCCAGCGCCGACAGATGCGCCGCCGCACTGCGCCCACCGTGCACGTCGTGCGCGTCGAGGAGGGAACCGACATGACGCAGGCCGCGAGGGCGGTCACGGAAGGGCTGGCCATCAATGGTGGCCGTGCCGCTGGTGGGCTCGTGCAGGCCGAGGATCACCCGGAGCGTGGTGCTCTTGCCGGAGCCGTTCGGCCCGAGGAATCCGGTCACCTGACCGGGGCGCACGGTGAAGGTCAGGTCTTTGACGGCTGTCGTGCCGCCGTATCGCTTCGTGAGTTCGTTGACTTCGATCACGGCGTCCACGGTGCCGTCCGCCGCCCCCGCTCGTCGTCGGACCGGTGCTGACAATCGCCGGGCACGGGTGTCGACCCCGGTTGTACGACCGCAGGCCGATGCCCGACTGCGAATATGCGCTTACGATCTCGGCATGCCCGCCTCCTCACCTGTGCCGTTGCCGCTGCTCAAGCGCATACCGCCGGGCCTGTGGGCGGCACTGGTGTGGATCGCGGCAGCAGTGCAGCCCATCGTCGAGTACGTCCTGATGCCGCCCCAGCACGGGTACTCCCTCAGCTATCCCCGGGACGGCCTTGACTCGCCCACGGCTCAGGCGCTGCTAGGCCTTGCCTTCCTGGTGGTCCTGACCGGCAGCGCGCTGCTGCGGCGTAGGGCCGCAGTGGCCTACGGTCTGGTAATCGCCGGCACGGTCATCTCGTCGGTGGCCTGGCGGCAGGACGAAGTTCTGCCCCTGCAGTTTCTGGGCGTGGATGTCGCCCTCTGCTACGTCGCGGCCACCCAAACCCGGCGCACCGCGACCACCGCGGCCGCCGGGGCGCTGGGCGTGCTGGCCGGTTACATCGTCTTGCGGTGGGTCATGGGAGGGGAATCCGGCACCGCCTCCGAACCGTTCGTCGCCCTGACGGTCATCATCGCCTGGCTCGTCGGCAACTCGGTGCACCAGGCCCGCGCCCACACCGCGGAGCTGCACGCCCGGGCCGCCGCCCAGGCAGTAACCGCCGAACGGCTTCGCATAGCCCGCGAGATGCACGACACGGTCGCCCACAGCATCGGCATCATCGCCCTGCAAGCCGGAGCCGCAGCCCGCGTCGTTGAGACACAGCCGGCCAGGGCCCGCGAGGCGATGATCACCGTGGAACACGTAGGGCGTGAGACGCTGGCGGGACTGCGGCGGATGCTGGGCGCACTGCGGCAGGCCGACCAAGAGCAGGAACCCGCCACCCGGGATCACGGGACAACCGGCCACGACCAGGGCCGTACACGGGCTCGTCTGCGGCCAGCTGTCGGTCTGGCGGATCTGGAACGGCTCGCCGCGACGACCACGGCCGCCGGTGTCCGCGTGGAAGTGTGGTGGCAGGGCAAACGCCGCCAGCTCCCCGTGGACATCGACCTCGCGGCGTTCCGGATCGTCCAAGAGGCGGTGACCAACGTCGTACGACACGCAGCTGTTGATCACTGCCAGGTCAAAGTCGAATATCGCGAGGACGAACTCGTCGTCGAGGTCGTCGACCGAGGGAAGGGCGGCGGCACGGGCACGAAGAGCCTGGGCACCGGGTTCGGCCTCGTCGGCATGCGGGAACGGGTCGCCTTACTGGACGGACGCTTCACCGCAGGGTCGCTTCCAGAGGGCGGCTTCCGGGTAGCCGCCCGGCTACCGGTGGCGACAGCGGCAGGAACCGAATCCCGAGCCACGGATGGAGCTCGATGACCATTCGCGTGGTACTCGCCGACGATCAGCCCCTAATCCGCGCCGCCCTGCAGATGGTCATCACCGACACTGCGGATGTTCAGGTCGTGGGTGAGGCAGTGGACGGCGCCGAAGCGGTCCGGCTGACCGGGCAAGTCAACCCCGACGTGGTGGTGATGGACATCCGGATGCCCGGCGTGGACGGCATCGAGGCCACCCGCCTGATCACTACGGGCACCAGCACCGCACGCGTTGTTGTGCTGACGACCTTCGATGACGACGACTACGTCTACGGAGCGCTGCGCGCCGGCGCATCCGGGTTCCTGGTCAAGGACATGGCCTTGGACGACATCCTCGCCGCAGTCCGTATCGTGGCCGCCGGGGACGCCCTCATCGCACCGAGCGTCACCCGCAGACTGATAAAGGAGTTCGCCGGCCGCCCTACAGCGACGCCGCCACGGCGGACGGAACTCGAGCGCATCACCGACCGGGAACGTGAGGTGCTCACCCTGGTCGGCAAAGGCCTGTCCAATGCCGAAATCGCCGACCAGCTCTCCATCAGCGTTGCTACCGCCAAGACCTATCTGACCCGGCTGCTCGCCAAGCTCAACGCACGTGACCGGGTGCAGCTCGTGATCCTCGCTTACGAAGCGGGGCTGGTGGCACCGTCCTACTGAGCGAACTCCGCTGCAGTCCTTCGGTGGTACTCAGGCGACCTGGCCGAGGCCAGCGGTGGTCAGGTCCTGCTCGCGCAGCGGGGTGAAGCCGACGCCGAGCTTCGGGTCGTACGCCTCTGGCTCGATGCCGAACTCGCGTGCGGAGTACTCGCCGAACCGTTTGATGTGCTCAGTCAGGTACGGCGAGACGTGAGCCAGGTCCTCGGGGTCGGTCTCCCATCCCTCCTCCAGCAACTGGCGGACGATCTCGGCGATGTCCGGGGCGTTGTGGAAAATCACCGCGTTCGTGCGCAGAGGGTTGAACTTCACCGCCTTCTCCTGCTCGACGGGGCCGTTGTCGGTGATCACGCCCTGGTTGCCGAAGCCGACCCACTGGGAGAACCGGTTGAACGCCTCGACCTTGTTCGTCGCGGCCCTCACCCGCCGGCGCAGCGGGGCATCCGCCAGGTATCGCAGTAGTTGCACGGTGCGGATGACGCGGCCGGCCTCGCGGAAGGCGACGTACGTGGCGTTCTTGTGTGACCCGGACCGGAGCCTCTTCAGCAGCGCCGCCGAGGAGATGACGCCCTCGCGCACGGAGACGGCCACCCGCATCAGATGCCGGAACTGGGACTCGATCAGGTCCCAGTCGATGACGTTCTTGCCCTCCTCGCCGAACAGGGCGTCGATGTGCACGTACCCGGTGGTCCTGCCGGGCCGGTGGAAGGTCAGGGCCTTCCAGTTCCTGATCCTGGGCATCAGGTCGAAACCCAGCAGGCGGGTGGGGGTGAAGACAGGCAGGAACCGGCCTTGGGCGTCCGCGTGCACGGTGGTGGGCTTGATCTCAGAGGCGTTCTTGAGCAGGCCCTCGATGACGTAGACGGCCTCCCACACCCCGCACGGGATGAAGTGCGTGAACAGCGCGACGTACGTGTCCGGGATGTGGTGGTAGGCGATGCCTCCCGGCTTCCCGTACCGGACGCTCGTCTCGGCGAGCAGGTTGTCGAGGTAGGTGTCCATGTGCGTGCCGTCGGCGGCCACTGCGGTGCCGTCGCCCCACGCCTGCGAGATGTCCGGGCGGGCGCGTTGACCAGGTCGGCAATCGCCTCGTTCAGCAGCACGATCGAGAAGTGCCGGTTCGCCGTGTACGACAGCTCGTGGCCCGAGACCCCGGGGATGTGGCGAGCGGCCTCGTACGGGCCCATGTTGGCGCCCTTCACGAAGGTCGTCAGAACATACCGGCCGAACGGATCGGCGAGCTTCGGGTCGTTGCCCGAGGGCGGGCCGAAGCGGCGCCACCATCGACCCCCTGCCCCGCGCGTACACGACCGGGGTCCGGGGCTTCCACCTGCGGCCGACCGCCGACGGCAGGACCCGTCTGGTGGTCCGCGCTCGCGGCCGGAGCCGCCCGAAGCCGCTCACCCGGCTGTTCGACCTGCTGGTGGGCGAGCCCGCGCACTTCGTCATGCAGACCCGTCAGTTCCGCAACCTCCGCGCCCGCGTCGGGGCGGACACCTGACCCGGACCGGGACGGAGGCCGGGGCGGGCGCATTCGGCCGCCCGCGACTCCTGGCGGGGCGCCGCGGGTTGCCGTAGGGTGCCGGACGACTTCTTCTGGGAGCGCTCCCATAGACGTTCCCGTCCACCCCTGGAGGTTCCATGCGCCCTCTCCCCGCCGCGCCCCGGCGCCTGTCCCGCCTGCTCGGCGCCCTCGCCCTGGCCGCCGTCACCGCGCTGGCCGCCACGGGCGGCGCCGCGTCCGCGCCCGCGCACGACCGCCACGGCGACCGTCCGCACCACGGCTGCCGGGCCGGTGACGCACTGCTGTTCTGCGAGGACTTCGAGGACTTACCGCGCGGCGCCGGCACCAGCCTGGACTGGGGCGTGGACACCCGGCACGGCACGCTCGCCGTCGAACGCGACCGCCGCCACGGCGGCAAGCACCGACCGGGGCAGGTGCTCCGCCTGCGCACCGAGGGCAACGGGTACGCCTTCCTGGAGGTCGACGACTTCGACGCCCCCGGCAACAGCTTCTTCGGCCGGATGCGGGTCCGCGTCGACGCCTTCCCCACCGCCCCCGACTGGGCCCACTTCACCCTGGTGGAGGCCACCGGGCGCGGCGACGGCAGCGTCGTCCGCCCCATCGGCGGCCAGTACGTGCCGACCGTCGGCGGCGGGACGCAGCTGTGGGGCGTGGGCTCCGACGGCGGCCCGACCGGCGACTGGACCGACTGGCGCGAGTCCGCCCCGGCCGAGGCCGGGAAGTGGACCTGCCTGGAGTGGGAGATGGACGCGAGCGACAACCGCGTCTCGGTGTGGATCGACGGGAAGCCCAAGCCCGACCTGACCGTCACCACCACCCGCCACGGCGGCAACCCCGTCGACTTCGTCTTCCCCGAGTTCGACACCGTCCGCATCGGCTGGCAGCTCTACCAGGGCGATCCCACGCCGGACTCCTACGACCTGCTCCTGGACGACCTGGCGCTGTCCACGAAGCGCGTCGGCTGCGGCCGCTGACCGGCACCCGCCCGTACCGCGGGCGGGTGCCGGCGACCGGCCGACCGGCACGGCCCCGCGCCCCCGGGGCCGGGGGCGGGGTCCGTGCGCGTGCCCGGAAGGGAAGGTCAGGGGGCCACCGGAAGCTTGGCGAAGAAGTGACGGGTGGCGTCCGAGGAGTCCCGGACGCCCGCCATCCACAGCGCGCCGTCCGGACCGGTCGCCAGCGCCCCGACGTTCAGCGGAGCCGGCAGGGGGCCCTCCGCCTCGGACCAGGAAGTGCCGTTCCAGCGCTGCAACGTCATGCCCGCCCCCGCCGCCCACACCTCCACGGAGCCGTGGGCAGCCAGCTGCCCGACCTCGGACGTTCCGGAGGAGAGCGGGTTCCGGGCGGCCCACGCACGCCCGTTCCAGACCGCCACGGCGGCCCGGTTGCCGGCTCCTCCCCCGGCCCAGCACTCGCCGCCCCGGACCAGCAGCGAGGTCACATGGCCCACCGCCGTGCCGAACGGCGCGGGCAGCACGGTCCAGGAGGATCCGTTCCAGCGCATCACCAGGGACCTCCTCGACGTGCCGGTGCCGGTGCGTCCGGCCACCCAGACGTCGTCCGCCGCCACGACCTGCACGGTGAGCAGCTCGGTGTCGGCGCCGAGCGTGGCCGGCAGGCCGACCGGGGCCCAGCCCGAACCGTTCAGGCGCACCACGGCCGGCCCCGTGGCGGGGTGCTTGGCCGTGCCGACCACCCAGACGTTGCTCCCGGTGCCGGAGACCTGCCGGGGCCTGCTTAAGGCGTCGGCTCCGGTCGTCCGGTTGGTCCAGGCCGTGCCGTCCCACCGCAGGAGCTGGGGCACGTCCAGCATCTGCGCCTTGTCCCATCTCTCGCCCACGGCCCAGGCGTCGGCGGCGGTGGTGGCCGTGACGCCGTTCAGCGGTCTGGTGCCGTCGGCGAGCCCGCTCACTGTCCACTGCGTCCCGTCGAAGCTCCAGACGAGCGGGTCCGTCTGGACCGGGCCCCAGACGCCGTCCGGCATCGAATGGTGTGCGCCGAGGGCCTTGGCGGTGCCGTCCCCGGCGAGGCTGATCCGGTTGAACGAGTACCAGCCCCATCCCGGCGTGACCGGGAAGACCTGCCACTGCGCCGCCCGGGCCGCGGCCGAGGCCGTGCCCGGCAGCGCACCTCCGATCACCATCGCCGGTACGACGGCGGAAGCGGACCGCAGGATGTCGCGTCGGCTGACTGTCATGGTGCTCCTCCTTCTCTCAGGGCTCTGCATGGATGCGGCGAACCGGTTCGGTTCACCGTTCGTGCGGTTCGGCGCGATCGGTTCCGCGGCCCGGCCGGGGGTCTCCACGGACGCAGGCTCTCGCCGACGGCGGTGGATGCGGCCGGTCCGCCCGTACGCGTCCGGGGGGGAACGACCTGCGTGCCTGCGGTGGCGGTGACTGCCACGCGCTTCGGCACCCCTGCCCGGTGGACAGATCCGCCCTGGGAACGCCGGCCCGGCGCACGGGGCCGCCGGACGACTCCGCCCGGGCGCCCCGCCGGGGCGCCCGGAGAAGCCGTCGGCCGGGCAGCAGGCCCACGACCGCTGCGGCACCGCCCGTATGCCGGCCCCGTCCAGGCGGTCCTCACCCCCCACTCCGCCACGTCACGGCCGGCAGCCCGGCCGGTCGCCCCGGTCAGCCTTCCCGGCCACCGCACCGGGTATTCCGGCTCCGCGTTGGCGGCGGACCGCGTCGGGGCCTGATCCGGCAGTGCCGGAAGCGGCCCTCAGGAGATGAGCTTCACCGTGTAGGTGACGATGATTTTGGCCGCGACATCACCGTTGAAGATTACGCTGTAGTCACAGGATATCTTGTTGAACCCGTCCATCTCGTCAAAGCGCACTTTACGGTTGAAGTTGCCCTGGTACACCCGGTCGGGATGGAGCTGGCCGCTCACCACTATGTCTTCTTTGAGATCCCTGCCGAATACCAGCATCTGGCTGAGCTGATCCGGGGTCTCCTGCTCGAATTTGGAAACCGTGAGCCGCCTCGTGACGTCGTATTCGAGGATCTGGCCCGGCAGAATGCGTGTCACCCCACTCGGGTGCACCGGCTGCCCGGCTTGCGACCTCGAATACAGAATCTCGGACCGGAATATTTGCTCATCGTCGACCGCACGAACAATCCTGGCGTTTATGGCCCCCTTCGGGGACACGCTCTCGGTGCCCGCGTTGTGCATGGCGGCCAACGCGACGTCAATTATTTTGGTCGGCACGGCACCCTCCTCACGGCCCCCCTCGCACGGCTGGAATCTCGGTCGAGCGACTCGAGAACCTTTTCCGGCAGCGGCCGTAGACCGGGGTGTTCCCATTCTCGGCGCGTCCTCGCGGGAATTTCGCGCAATCACCCCGTTCGTCACCAGTGTCCCGCGCACCGGCTGCTTCGGCAAAGCGACCGCACGGACGGACGTCTGCGCCTCCGTGCCGAACGGCCGACCGGCACGGAGGCGGGGCCGGAAGTGCGCGTACGGCCGCCGGCAAGCTGCCCGAACGCGTAAAACGGCGGTCCGCCGGGCGCCCCCGTCAGGAGGGGCGCCCGGCGGACCGGGTGGGTGTGGCCGGGTGGCTCCCACGGCCCGCGGGGCTCAGCCCCGCTTGAGGCGGACCGCCACCGTCTCGCCGACGGTCACCGGCTGCGTGTAGTCCGGGTCCGTCGCCGTCGCCCGCGCCTCGACCTCGACGTCGCCGCGCTGGAAGGGGACGGATCCGGTGGGCACGGCCGTGGCGGTCCAGGCGACCGGGTCGCCCGGGACGCAGGCCACCGACGTGGAGTAGGAGCCCCGGATGAGGTCCCGCCGCTTCACCTGTGTGACGTTCCCCGCCACGGCCACCTGTACCGGCTTGTTGCAGCTCACCGTCCCGTGCAGGGTGGCCTTGCCGTTCAGGGTGCTCGCGGTGCCCTCCAGCGCCACGGCGAGGCCGAGGTCGAGCTGCGCGGGCGGGGCCGGGTTGCTGATGTGGACCTCGCCGCGGGCGGCGGCGGTGCCCTCCTCGCAGTGCTGCTCGAACGTGGCGTCGAGCTTCTCCACGTATCCCAGGGGGCCGAACTTCACGTCGAGGATGGTGAACTCGCCGGTGAGCCTGTTGCAGCCGCGCCCGTTGCCGCTGAGGTCCAGCCCCGGTTCGCCCGGCCCGTTGAACGGGTGGCGGGTGGCCCCGGTGTAGGTGCCCGGTGCCAGGGAGGTGCCGGCCGGCGCCGCGAGGTTCAGGTACCACCAGTCGCCGTTGGCTCCGTCGACGGAGAGGGAGATCGTGTTGTTGCCGCTGTCGGCGGAGACGTTCAGGCGGTCCTGGGACGCCGTCGAGTAGGAGTACGAACCGCCGCCGCTGATCCAGTCGTCCTCGTCGCCGCTGAAGCTGAAAGAGCCTTCGGTGACCGGCACGGCGTGCGCCTCGGCACCGGGCAGCAGGCCGGCCGAACCGGTGGCCATGCCCAGGGCGAGTACGAAGACGGCTGTGGCACGGGCCAGGACGCGCCCGGGCATGCTGAGTCTCATCGGTTTTCCCCCCTGTGGAGATGGAGTGCTCCTCGTTGCCGACGTGGTCCGTCCGTCGGCGGGGCGAGTCTCCCGGTCCCGGCGGCACGTGGCAACTGCGTTTCGCTTGTTACCAGTTGAGGTTTCGGTAAACACCTTCGCCGCGCCGGGTTCCCTCCGGAGCCCTCCGCGCGGGCGGTGCCGCGGCCGGTGCTCCCGGCGCACGGCGATCCGCCGGACGGAACCGGCCCCGCCGGAGCGGCTCCCGCCCTCGCGGGGGTTGTTCACCGTGGCGGAGGGGGAGCCGAACAATCCGGCCGGTGGTGCAATCGTCCCGGGAGCCGGCGTTCGGGCCGGACTCACCGGCGGGCGGGCCATCGGTGCCGCCCGGGTCGCCGTCGCCGCGGCAGGGGCCGTGGGAAGCGACCGCACCGTGCCACTCGGGAAAGAAAGATCGAGGATGCCCATGCCAGGACGTGGAACGCCCCGGGACCCGTTCCCCGGCCCCCGCGATGCCCCGCCGGTCCGCCTCTGGCAGCTCCTGCTGTACGGCCTGATGCCCTTCGCGGGCCTGTTGACCGTCTGGTCCGGACTGCTCGGCAGAGGGGACATGACGTACGTGGCGGTGGGTCTGGTCACCGCCGTGTCCGGCCTGGTGCTCTTCACGACGGGCGTCAGCCGGTACAGGCGGCGGAAATCCGGGTAGCCGCCGCGTGGTGCGGCACGGCGGGCCGGGACCGGCCCCGGGATCCGGAACCCCTTGCGGACGCCACCGCCGGAGTCCTGTCGTGCCGAGGGGCGCCCGGAGAGGGGTGCCCGTAAAACGGCGGTCCGCCGGGCGCCCCCGTCAGGAGGGGCGCCCGGCGGACCGGGTGGGTGCGGCCCGGTGGGTCAGCGGGCCAGGCGGTGGGCCTCCGCCAGGCGGCGGACGGCCGTGGCGTACTCGCCGGACGCCAGGGCGTGGTCGGCGTCGGCGGTGCGGGCCACCGCCCGCGCCGGGGCGCGGTCGCCGGCCTTCAGCAGGGCGGCCTGGGCGATGTCGCGGGCGACCGAGACCACCTCGTCCGCCTGGAGGTAGGTGTCCGTACGGGACTTCTCCAGCAGGGCGGCGGCCCTGGACAGGGACTTCAGCACCGCGTCCGCGTTCCGCACCGAGCCGTCGGCGCCGAAGTTGGAGCGCTTCAGGGCCAGGCCCAGGTGGACGGCCGCCGCGCGGGACGCGCCGTCGCGGCGGCGGTCCAGCAGGTCGTCGCGGACGTCGTCCAGGCGGTCGCGGGCGCTGTCGGTGCGCAGACCCCAGCCGTACGGGTACAGCGGGGCGTACTCCTCGTCGCCGACGTTGACCGGCACCTGCTCGGCCGAACGGGGCCAGCTCACCGGCAGCCGTCCGGTGAAGGGGCGCTCGCCGAAGAGGGTGTCGGCCACGCCCGCGCCCTCGCTGCCCGGCAGCCAGGAGGCCACCAGGGCGTCGATGTCGCCGAGCTGGTCGGTGACGATCTGCGGGCGGCCGGAGACGACCAGCACCGCGCAGTCCATGGCGCCGCAGACGGTGTCGATCGCCTTCCTGTCGGCCTCGGACAGCTCCAGGTCGTGGCCGTTGCCGACGTCTCCGACGCCCTCGGCGTACGGGGTCTCGCCGACCACGACGACGCCGGCCTGGTGTCCGTCGGTGGGTGCGGAGGCGTCCTCGCTGAAGGTGACGGACGCGTCCGGGGCGACCTGGCGGATGCCGTCCAGGATCGTGGTGCCCTCGGTGATGTCGCCGGAGCCGCCCTGCCAGCTGATGGTCCAGCCGCCCGCCTGGTTGCCCAGGTCGTCGGCGTTGGACCCGGCGACGTAGAGCTTCTCGTCGCCCTTCAGCGGCAGCAGGCCGCCGTCGTTCTTCAGCAGCACCTGGGAGTCGGCGGCGGCCTCGCGGGCCGTCTTCCGGTGCTGGGCGGAGCCGACGTCGTCCAGGTGGGTGCGGTCGGCGTAGGGCTTCTCGAAGAGGCCGAGCTGGAACTTCTTGGTGAGGATGCGGGCGACCGCGTCGTCGATCCGGGACATCGGGACCGCGCCGGATTCGACCTGCTCCCTCAGGGTGGAGGTGAAGGTCTTGTAGTCGTACGGGACCATGATCATGTCGAGGCCGGCGTTGACCGAGGTCCGCACGTCGGAGGCGTAGTCGCCGGGGATCTGGTCGATGGCCTGCCAGTCGCTGATCACGAAGCCGTCGAAGCCGAGCTTCTTCTTGAGGACGCCGGTGATCAGGTCGGCGTGGGCGTGCATCTTGACCGGTCCCTCGCCGTCGCCGATGAAGTCGACGCTGGAGAAGGACGGCATCACGGTGCCCACGCCCTTGTCCACGGCCTCGGTGAAGGGGGCGATGTGGACGGCCGCCAGCTCCTTCTCCGTCGTCCGGGTGACGCCCTGGTCGATGGTGTAGGTGCCGGTGGTGGACGAGCCGTACTCGGTGCCGCCGTCGCCGACGTAGTGCTTGGCGGTGGCCAGCACCCGGTCGGCGTCCCCAAGGTCGCTTCCGTCGGCGTCGCCCTGGTAGCCCTCGACGGCGGTGGCCAGCCGGGTGACCAGGGCCGGGTCCTCGGAGAACGCCTCGTAGGCGCGGCCCCAGCGCTCGTCGCGGCTGACGCACAGGCAGGGGCTGAAGTTCCAGGGGACGCCGGTGGCGCGGACTTCGGCGGCGGTGACGTGCGCGGCCTCCTCGACCAGCTCCGGGTCCCGGGCGGCGCCGAGGCCGGTGTTGTGCGGGAAGACCGTCGCGCCGACGACGTTGTTGTGGCCGTGGACGGCGTCGACGCCGTAGATCAGCGGGATCTGGAGCCTGGTCTGCTGAGCGCGCAGCTGGAAGCCGTCGATCATGTCGGCCCAGGCCTCGGGGGTGTTGGGCGCCGGGTTGGAGCCGCCGCCGGAGAGCAGCGAGCCGAGTTCGTAGGCGGCGATGTCGTCCTGGGTGGCCAGGGCGGCGCGCTCGGCCTGGGTCATCTGGCCGATCTTCTCGTCCAGGGTCATCCGGGACAGCAGGTCCCCGACCCGCTTCTTCACCGGCAGCCGGGGGTTCTGGTAGGGCAGGCCGTGGGCGTCGATGACGACGGCCGGCGGGTCGTCGGGTGCGCGGGCGCCGTCGACGGAGAGGGTGATGGGGATGGTCTTGGCGGTGGCGGCCCCGGCGGCGCGCCTGGTGGCGACGGTGAAGGTCTTCACCGCTCCCGAGGGGGTGCCGGCGGGGAAGGTGAGGGTGCCCTCGACGGGGGTGTAGTCCTTCCCGGGCCGTGCGGTGCCCTCGCCGGTGCCGTAGGCGACGGTGACCGGTTCCGCCAGCGGCTTGCCGCCGGTGGTGCCCACGGACACCTTCACGGTGGCGGTGCCGCCGTGGTCCACGGTGTAGACGGGCCGGTCGGTGGCGACGCGGGCCCGGGTGCCGCCCACGCCGTACAGCTCGACCTGGTCGAACTCCAGGGTGCCGGACGCGGCGGGCAGGTTGACGGCGTAGCCCCACATGTCCGTCAGCTCCAGCACCCCGTCGGAGGGGGCGCCGGCAGGCTGGTGGTCGGGGCGGCGGACGAAGTCCTCGAAGGGGGTGCGGACCTGCTTCCAGCCGTCGGTGTCGTCGGTGAAGTAGCCGGCCCACAGCTCGGCCTGTCCGGCGCCGGGGCCGCCGTCCTTGACCTCGAACTGGACCCGCTTCCCGCTGCCGGTGCCCTTCACCCAGAAGGACAGGCCCTCGTGCCCGCTCCAGTCCTCGGCGGTGGTCAGGGAGTGGTCGAAGCCGCCCCAGGCGGAGACGTCGTACTCGACGCGCATGGCCTTGTTGCCGGCGTTGGCCCCGGGGCGGGCCTCGGCGGCGACCTGGCTGACCTTCGGGGTGTCCTGGGCGTTGCTGCCGTAGGTGCCGATCGGCCCGGGGAACGCGGTGTCGAAGTCGTCCAGGGTGCGGGTCTGCTCGGCGGCCGTCGCGGCGGGCACCAGGCCGGAGGCGAGGAGGGCGAGGAGCGCGCCGAGGGTTCCCGCGGCTGTTCTCTTCCGTCGGCGGCGGTCAGGTCTTCCGTGCAACAGCTGTCCCATGGCGGCTCCCGTCGGACGCGGTCCATGTCACGGTCTTGTTTTCACTGTCTGAACACACTCGCGGCGCACGTGTGACTTGGTACGCACCGCGCCGATCATGTATTCACCCTGACACAGGGTCAAGATGCTTGCTGCGTAAACTTCTTGTACCCGGACCGTGCGATGAGGGTTCCGGTACCCGGATCCTGGGAGCGCTCCCCGGAGGGAGCGGAGAACGGCCCCCGGGCCGCGGGAGGCGGACCGGGGGCCGGAAGCCGTCACGGGGTCACGCCTTCCTCGGCCCTCCCCCGAGGTCGGTGAAGAAGCTGTCGTGGCGCATGAGGAACTCCGCCAGTTCCCCTCCCCCGCGCCGCGCCGTCTCCTCGGCCTTCTCGAAGTACTCCTCGCGCGGCGCACCCGGCGTGAAGAGCATCAGCATCGACACCGGCTCGTCGGAGTCGTTGCGGAAGGCGTGCAGTCCGCCGGGCGGCACGTACAGGAAGTCCCCCTGCCGGCCGGTGATCCACCGCTCCCCGTCGAACAGGCTCAGCTCGCCGGAGAGGACGTAGAAGGCCTCCGAGATCGTCCGGTGGAAGTGCGTGCTCGGGCCGGGCGCCCCCGGCCCCATCTCCACCCGGTACAGGCCGAACTCGCCCCCGGTCAGGGCGTGGGTGGCCAGGTAATGGGTGCGGGTCCCGGAGGGCGAGACCAGTTCCGGTCCGGTCGCGGCCGGTCTGTACACCGCGCTGATCTCGCCTCCCTCGCCCAGGTAGCGGGGCTCCGGATAGGACATGGCCGACTCCTTCCGTACGGCCGCGCCGCGGCGCGGCCGTCACTCGTGGGGGTAGCGGACTCCTGTGCGTTCCCGGACGGCGTCCATCGTCTCCATCACCGCGAGCGTTCCGTCCAGGGGGACGAGCGGGGACTCCGTCTCCTTCTCCCGCAGGCAGCGCATCACCTCCGCCGCCTCGTGGGTGTAGCCGCCGGCGGACCGCGCCTCGGGCACGCGGACCTCCTCGGTCTCCCGTCCCTCGCGGTGGAGGCGGAAGCTCTCCGGCTGGAAGAAGCCGTGCGGCAGTTCTATGCGCCCCCGGGTGCCGCTCACGGCCGCCACGGTGGGGGTGGCGGAGGCGATGGAGCACGAGAGGGTGGCGACGGCCCCGCTGTCGTAGCCCAGCAGGACGCCGGTGGTCTCGTCCACGCCCTCGGGCGTCAGGTGCGCCCAGGCGGCGACGGAGGCGGGCGCGCCGAGGACCAGGTGGGCGAAGGACACCGGGTAGATCCCCAGGTCGAGCAGGGCGCCGCCGCCCAGCCGGGGGTCGCGCAGCCGGTGCGTGGCGTCCACCGGGGCGACGATGCCGAAGTCGGCGTGGACCGAGCGCACCTCGCCGATCGCCCCGTCGGCGATGAGGTCGAGCATGCGCCGGACGACGGGGTTGCAGTAGGTCCACATGGCTTCCATCAGGAAGACCCCTCTGCGGCGCGCCAGTTCGACCATCTGCCGGGCCTGGGCGAGGTTGAGGGTGAGGGGCTTCTCGCACAGCACCGCCTTGCCCGCCTCCAGGCAGACGGTGGCGGCCTCCAGGTGGGCCGAGTGGGGGGTGGCGACGTAGACGACGTCGACGTCGGGGTCGGCCGCGAGGTCCGTCCAGCTTCCGTACGCCCGGGGGATGCCGTGTTCGGCGGCGAAGCGGCGGGCGGACTCCTCCGACCGCGATCCCACCGCCAGGATTTCGCCCTCGGGCAGCGTGGCGAGGTCTCCGGCGAACGCCCGGGCTATCCCGCCGGTGGCGAGGATGCCCCATCGGATCGTGTCGTCCCTGCGTGCCATGCGCTCTCCCGGTCCGGTCCTTCGGTGTGCCGGACCTCACCCTACGGTCGTCCCCGCACGTCCCGCCGCCCCCGTCCATTTCCGACGGGCCGTCAGGTCCGGTCGCGGGCGGGAGTCTTGCCGCCGGCCTCCCCCTGTGTCATATATGTCCAGACCATTATCGCGGCCGGTCCCCCCGAACGGCCCTTCCCCTGACTGGAGTTCACCATGGGACGGATGTCCGGGTTCGCCGCGCCGGCCTCCGTCTGCCTGCTGCTGGCCGCCTGCGGCCCCGGGGGCGCGGACGGCCGGCCCCCGTCCGCGCCCACCGGCGTCACCGCCCAGGCCGGCGGCGCCACCTCGGTCCACGTCATGTGGAACCGGTCCGCCGACGACACCGGGATCGCCGGGTACGAGGTGCACCGGTCGGGGCGGAAGGTCGAGGACGTGCCCGGCGGCCGGCACATGGTGGACGTGGAGGGACTGGAACCGGCGACCGCCCACACCTTCGCCGTCCGCGCCAGGGACGCCGAGGGCAACCTCTCGCCCTTCAGCGAGGAGGTCTCCGTCACCACCCCGCCGCGGACACCCGGCGACCGCACACCGCCCACCCGGCCCCGGGGACTGCGCGGCAGGGCCGAGGGCGCCCGCGCCGCCACCCTCACCTGGGAGAAGTCCGCCGACGACCACGGCGTGGCCTCGTACGACATCCTCCAGGGCGGCGCCCGGATCCACCGCGTGCCCGGCGACGAGACCACGGCCCTCCTCACCGGGCTGCGGCCCGGCGTCCGCTACGCCTTCACGGTCGTCGCGCGCGACGCCGCCGGCAACGCCTCCCCCGCGAGCCCGGTCGCGAGGGTCGCCACGGCCGGATCCGTCGGGAAGCCGGACGGCCCCGGCACGGCGCCGTCCTCCTTCCGGGCCGTGGGCCGCGCCGCCGGCGACGGGTACCGCATCGACCTGTCCTGGGTGCCGCCGAAGACGGGCGGACGGGTCACGCGGTACCAGATCCACCTCGACGGCGAGCTCGCCACCACCCTGCACTGGAGCGCCCCCACGCCCCGCGGCCGGATCTCCCACAGCCTCCACGCCGGGAAGGAGCCCGGCGCCACCCGCACCGTGCGGATCCGGGCCATGCTCCCGGACGGCACCTGGGGCGCCTTCTCCGAGCGGCGGACCGTCACCCTCGGCCGGGAGTGAGCGCCGGGGCTACGGTGGGGGACGTGCGTCTGCTGCTCACCTCCGACACCCACCTCCCCAAACGCGCCCGGCGGCTGCCCGACGAGCTGATGGCGCGGGTGGCGGAGGCCGACGTGGTGGTCCACGCCGGGGACTGGGTGGACACCGCCACCCTCGACCTGCTCCAGGAGCGGTCGAAGCGCCTGATCGGCGTGTACGGCAACAACGACGGCCCCGGACTGCGCGCCCGGCTGCCCGAGGTGGCCCGCGCGGAACTGGGCGGGCTGCGGCTCGGCGTCGTCCACGAGACCGGCCCGAGGCAGGGGCGGGAGAAGCGGTGCGCGGAACGCTTCCCCGACCTGGACGTGCTGGTCTTCGGGCACAGCCACATCCCCTGGGACACCACGGCCGAGCGGCCCGGCGGCGGGAGCCTCCGGCTGCTCAACCCCGGCTCGCCCACCGACCGCCGCGCCCAGCCGTACCGCACCTTCATGACGGCGGTGGTGGAGGCGGGACGGCTGCGCGAGGTGGTGCTGCACCGGCTGCCGCCCCGCCGCTGACCGGTCGCCTCGACCGCTGCCGCCGTCCCGGGGTTTGCGGCGCCGTTCCGCGGTCATCCTCACTACCGCCGGTCCTCGCTCGGGCCGGCGAAGGACAGGGAGGCCCCGTGGACAGCCGGCAGATCGTACTCGCCGTCGCCGGTGTGGCGGTGGCCTCGATGCTCGTCGCCGCGGCCGTCCTGGCCCTGCGGCTGGTGCGGACCTGGCGGCTGGTGCGCGGCGAGGACGTCACGCCGCGCACCAGGTTCGTCTTCTGGGGCGCGCTCGCCTATGCCGCCCTCCCCCTCGACCTGCTGCCGGACCCGGTGTACCTGGACGACATCGGCCTGCTGTGGCTGGCCGTCCGCCACATCGCCGGGGTGGCGGAGCGGCGCTACGGATGGGACTCCCGGAAGGCCGACCCCCCGGGGCTCCACCGCTAGGGCCTCGGTTCAGATTCGTGCTCTGGTGCCGCATTAGAAAATGTCTGCCCTGCAACCGCCTGAGGTGTCAGCTCGAGCTGAGTGGTGTGCTCGGCTTGGCGTCGAGTTGGTGGTCCGCCCAGATGTAGCTTTCGGGAAGCAGGTCGGTGACGGGCACCATCCGGAGACCGTCGTTCGTCCCGACGACGACCTTGAGATCTGGGAAGTAGTCGAGAAGGACCTGGCGGCAGCGGCCACATGGAGGTACGACGCCTCGGTCGCGGTCGCCCACGGCAACGATGATGTCCAGATCGTAGGCGCCCTGGGCGGCAGCGGTGCCGATCAGGACCAGCTCCGCGCAGGGGCCTCCGGTGAAGTGGTAGGCGTTCACCGCGGTGACGATCCGGCCGTCCCGGGCGCGTGCCGCGACCGCCATGGTGTGGTTGTCGCCCCGGCAGCGTGTGGCCGCGACGTGCGCCGCTGCCCGGAACAGTTCGTGGTCGACACAGTCGGTCCGTGTGGTCATCTTCTCTGTCCTCTTGCACGGTCAGGCGGCGTTGGCCCTGTCGGCGACGGAGCGTAGGCGCCGGTCGTCGACATAGCGATCTCGCCAGGTGATGTAGCGGCGGATCATGCTGCCCTGCTCCTTATGGTCTGTACTGTCGGGGGCGAGGTAGCGCAGGGCGGTGAACCGGGCTTCGATACGGTTGAGCCAGGAGCTGTCGGTCGGGGTGCAAGCGATCCCGACATTGTTCGCCGCGGGCCCGGGCGCCTCCCCGTCCGGAAAGCTGCTCTGGGTCTCCCCGGCGCTGCCCGGCGCGGTCCACGGCCTCTGCGCGGCCCGCACCCACTGGAGATTGTCGTCCCTCTGGGAACATCATCGACACCCTGCCCGAGGAGGGAGCGCCTGCTGGGCGGACAAGGTCTACCGAGGCGCCCGCCCTGCCGTCCGGGTGCCCTCCTGGGGCCGCTGGGGGACACTCTCGGCCGGGCAGCAGGCCCACAACCGCTCCCACGCCCGCATCCGCGCCCTGGGCGAGCAGGCGGTGGCCGCACCGAAGTCCTGGCGGCTGCGCAAGCCCCGCTGCTCCACCACCCGCATCACCGGCCTGGTCAAAGCCGTCCTCACCCTCCACCTCGCCGCGTCAGCCTGAGGTTGGAGAACGCTCATAGCCTTTGGTGATCACGCGGCGGCCGCTTCCGTGCCGACCCCGGTCACGAACTGGTCGACTGGTTCGAGGCCTGCTCGGTATCGCAGGCCGCGGTCTCGGATCCAGTCGGTTCCATAGACCTCGTGCCCGCACTCCCGCCCTTCCTGCCCTCCTCGATGGGGACATGGCATCGTCGTTGAAGCTCATCGCGTTCAACGTCCGGGATCGTCATCGACTCGGCGAGCACGGCGGCGAGCGCGCCCACTTGAGCGTTGCCGATGTCAGCGTGGAAGAGCCACCGGATGTTCTCGTCCCGCGTGATGAGATCGACCGCCAATCGCCCGCTTCTGTCCTGTGTGGTCGCTGCTCGGACGTATCGCACCCGGTCGATCGGGATGTCCTGACGAATCTCGCCTTGCTCGAGGAAGGCGTTCGTCTTGGCCATGATGATGCGGCGATCCGTGACGGCGACCAGTGTCTTTGCCACGGCTTTGTCCCTCGCTGCCGCCAACTTCTCCTTCGCTGCGCCGAGGATCGCAGAAATCGGACCGAGGGCATCGAGCTGATCGGGGAAACCGAGGACGCGTAGGGTCTCACCGTCCTCGAGGAACCACCGCAGGATGCGAAGATACGGTTCGAGATCCAGCGACTCGGGTGCGCAGACGACGCCTGGAGCCTCGAGCGGAGGCACCGGCGGGTGGAGAGCGTCGGCAAGAGGCTCGATCGCCTCCAGAAGACGGGCGGAGGTTTCGCGCGCCGCCTTCACGTCCTTCCGCTTCCCCGGCAGTGGCAGTGTGTCGCGCCCGGGGAGCTCGGCGATGACCCGCAGCTCCCGCGTCAGCGCGTGGACGAGGCTCGTCATCTCGACGAGAGCGGAGTCGAACTCCGCTCGGGTGTCACGCCGATGACCTCCGCGTACTGCGCCTCGGCCATGTCTTCGCGTCCAGCGGCTCTCGCCCTCGCGGCGCGCAGCGCCTGGTACCCGGTCCATGCCTTGAGGGAGGACAGGAGGGCGTGTGCGTCGAAGGCGATCGCCTCGGCGTTCGTCTGCAGATAGTCACGGTGGCTGCGTGCGTCGGCCCGGCCGATCTGCCTGACATGGTCGCGGACATTTCCCTGGTAGAGCTCAAGTTGCTTCTGCAACAGCGCTCCACTGCCCGCGACGTCCTCCCACAGGGACGCGGGGACCGATTCGATCTCTCGCGCCTGGTCCACCGCGCGGTCGATGGCGACGACGAGCCCCGTCAGTTCGGCCCACTGATCCTTGCGGATGGTGGTGAGGACCTGACTCGTCATCGCAAGGTTGGTCCTGACAAGGTCCGAGACCTCACTCAGCATCACCTGAAGGGCGACCATGGCCAGCGCCGGCCCGATCGAGGCCGCGGTCTGCGCCTTGCTCACCGCATTCACAGGGTAGAAGCGGGCCTGATGCAGGATGCGGCCAGGAACCATCACCGCTCCGAGGTTCCCGCCGTCCTTGACGGCGAGCGTCGCGCCGCTCTTCAGCAGGGCCTGTGCCGTGTCGCCGATCCTGTAGAGCCCCTGCACGCCGGCGAACGCGTTTCCAAGGTTGCCGACCACGGTCGCCGCGTTCCCGATCGAGGCGAGGATCGCTGAGATCTGCTTGCGGTCGGCAGCCGGCACGATCCCGAAGTCAATCAGATCGGGTTTCAGCTCCGGCGGAACCTCGCCGGCGACGAGAGCCACCCCTGGGAGCACCTCCACCAGGACCGTCGACGCCGTCGTCGAGTCGGTGTCCGAGTCGGACGTCGGATCGTCCACAACAGGTGAGTCGGCGGTATTGCTCTGGCCGTTCTCCTCAGGCTCGGCGATCTCCATCGAGCCCGAAGGGTCCTGCATGCGATCTCCTCCCCCGCGGGCGCGCGCAACGGCCAGACGTCGTCGGCGCTCACTGCCGAAGTCTACGGCTCAACACCCTGCGGTTCAGCCCGGATTCACGGGCCGATTCCGGACCGGCCGGCGGCAGGCATGGGTGTGCCCAGCGGCACAGGACCGCTCCCGGCGGCGCTTGTCGGCCACTCCAAGCAGGGACATCAGCAGCCGAAATGTCTTTACTCGCTCGTCCTGCAGCAAATTGGTGATCTTTGTCGGTCGCCGCGGGCAACTGCCCGCGCGTGATCAGACCCGCCAGGGTATGCGTCGACCGGATGCCGGCCATGCGCACGCTCTCGATGCCGTCCTCCGGCGTCGCGCGGGCCTGGATGCAGAACCCGCTCAGGACCCGCAGAACCTCGAACTGCTCGTCGGCGGCAAGGCACTCGCCCCTGCGCGAGCGGATCCTGCACGAGCTTGTTCAGCCCGACCGTGCGCTCTTCCATCCACCCACCCCGTGATTCGGCTCAGACCATCACCTCTGCAGGCTGTCGAAGCAGGTCGCGAAGTATGACTGGAGCACTGGGCCCCTCGGGCACCGGGGCGGACCGGGCAGCGGCCCTCCTCCGGCCCCCTCCGCCGACTACGCTCGCCGCATGGCAGCGGAGGACACAGTCAGGGTGATCGACCTCAACGCCGACCTCGGCGAGGGCTTCGGACGCTGGCGGCTCACCGACGACGAGGGGCTGCTCTCCGTCGTCAGCAGCGCCAACGTCGCGTGCGGCTTCCACGCCGGCGACCCCTCCACCATGCGGCGGGTGTGCGCGGAGGCCGCCGCGCGGGGCGTCGCGGTCGGCGCGCAGGTCTCGTACCGCGACCTGGCGGGCTTCGGGCGGCGGGCGATGGACGTCCCCGAGGACGAACTGGCCGACGAGGTCGCCTACCAGATCGGCGCGCTGCGGGTCTTCGCCGAGGCCGCCGGAACGCGCGTGGCGTACGTCAAGCCGCACGGCGCGCTCTACAACCGTACGGTGCACGACGAGGCCCAGGCGCGGGCGGTGGTGGCGGGGACGCTGCTGGCGGGCGGCGGGCTGCCGGTGCTGGGGCTGCCCGGATCGCTGCTGCTGGAAGCCGCCGGGGAGGCCGGACTGCCCGCGGTCGCCGAGGCGTTCGCCGACCGCGGCTACACCGCCCGCGGCACGCTGGTGCCGCGGCGGGAGCCGGGCGCCGTGCTCCACGAGCCCGGTGCCGTGGTGGCCCAGGCGCTGGACATCGCGCTGCGCGGGGAGGTCGCCGCCGCGGGCGGCGGACGGGTGGCCGCCGCCGCCCGGTCGCTGTGCCTGCACGGCGACACCCCCGGCGCCGTCGAACTCGCCCGGCGGGTGCGCCGGGAACTGGAGGAGGCCGGGGTGCGGATCGGGGCGTTCGCGTGAGGGCGCTGCCCATGGGGCGGCACGCCCTGCTGCTGGAGGTGGAGGACACGGAGCGGGCCCGGGCGCTCCACGCCGAACTGCTGCGGATGCGGGAGGCCGGCGAGCTGCCCGGGGTGGCGGAGATCGTCCCCGCAGCGGTCACCGTCCTGCTGGACGGCCTGGAGGACCCGCGGGCGCTGGCGGACCGGCTGCGGCGCCTGGAGGTGCCGCCCGCCGCGCCGGGGGACACCGCGTCGGTGGTGCTGCCGGTGCGCTACGACGGGCCCGACCTGGCCGAGGTGGCGGCGCTGTGGGGAGTGGACGAGGAGGAGGCGGCCGCGATCCACGCGCGCACCGAGTTCCACGTCGCCTTCTGCGGGTTCGCGCCCGGCTTCGCCTACCTCACCGGGCTGCCCGAGGCCCTGCACGTGCCCCGGCGGGCGACGCCCCGCACCGCGGTGCCGCCCGGTTCGGTCGGCCTGGCCGGACCGTACACGGGCGTCTACCCGCGCACCTCCCCCGGCGGCTGGCGGCTCATCGGCCGGACCGACGCCGTGCTGTGGGACGTCTCCCGCGAGCCGGCCGCGCTGCTGGCCCCGGGCACCCGGGTGCGTTTCGAGGCCGTCCCGTGACGGGCGGACGGACGCGCGAGGACGCGCTGGAGGTGGTGCGGGCCGGGGCGCTGACCACCGTGCAGGACGCGGGCCGGGTGGGCCACGCCCATCTGGGGGTGCCGCGTTCGGGGGCCCTGGACGCCCCCGCGCACCGGCTCGCCAACCGCCTGGTGGGCAACCCCGACGGCGCCGCCGCCCTGGAGACGACGCTCACCGGCTGCGCGGTGCGCGCCGGGCGTCCCCTGGCCGCGGCGGTGACGGGCGCCCCGTGCGCGGTGCGGATCGACGGCCGTCCGGCTCCCTGGGGGCAGGCGGTGCGGGTGCCGGCCGGGGCCGTGCTGGACGTCGGCGCCGCACGGCACGGGGTGCGCAGCTACCTGGCCGTGGCGGGCGGCATCGCGGTCGAGCCGGTGCTCGGCAGCCGCTCCACCGACCTGCTCTCCGGGCTCGGTCCCGAGCCGCTCGCCGAGGGGGTGCGGCTGCCGGTGGGCGAGCCGGCCGGGGCCGTGCCCCGGGCGGACGCCGTCCCCGCGCCGGGGCCTCCCGTGCGGGAGCTGGTGCTGCCGCTGCTGCTCGGCCCGCGCGACGACTGGTTCACCCCCGCCGCGCTGCGCGTCCTGGCCCGCGGGACGTTCCGGGTGTCCGCCGCGAGCAACCGCGTCGGCCTGCGGACGGAGGGGCCCTCCCTGGAGCGGGCCAGGGAGGGCGAGCTGCCCAGCGAGGGCATGGTGGCGGGCGCGGTCCAGGTGCCGCCGGACGGCCGGCCCGTGGTCTTCCTCGCCGACCATCCGACCACCGGCGGCTATCCGGTCGTCGGGGTGGTGGCCGGGGAGGCGCTCGGCGCCGCGGCGCAGGCCGTCCCCGGCCTGCCGGTGCGGTTCGTCCCCCTGCGGAACCGGGGGCCGGGGCGCTGACGGGCCGGGGCCGGGAGCCGGAGGCGTCCGGGCCGCGGGGACGGCGTCACCGCGTGCGCGTCACTGCGTCCGCGTCACTGCGTCCGCTTGCCGTGGGACTCCTCGCCGGGTCCCACCTCCTTCTCCCGGGCCTCCTCGGTGCCGGTGCCGGGCGCCTCGACGCCCTTCAGCGGTTCGCCCCCGACGGTCCCGCCCCCGGAGTACCCCTCCGCGGCGCTCGCCGTGCCGGGGACGACGCCGGGCCGGAACTGCGTCTCCCGCCCGGAGTGGGCGCCGGGACCCCGGCCGGCCGGGTCGGCGCGGCGCTCCGCGCCCGTCTCGCCGGCCGTGTCCCGGCCGGTGTCCTCCTGCGCGTCCCGGGCCCTGTCGTCCTGGTTCCCCATGACCGTGCTCCTCGCCGTGTGTCGCGTTCGGGTGCACGGCGCAGGTACCCGCCGGAAACCGGCGGAAACGGGCGGCGGGCCGTCCCGGGACCGGCCGGGGCGCGGGCGCCCTCGGGACGGTCAGCCCATCCGGACGCCGACGATGCAGGTGTCGTCGTCGGTGTCGGAGTTGCTGTACGTCAGCATCCGGTCCAGACGCTGTTCGAGGGTGGCGTCGGGGTCCTGGACGACGGCCATGAGCTGGTCCAGGGACTCCTGGAGGGAGCGGTCCCTGCGCTCGATCAGGCCGTCGGTGTACATCAGCAGGATGTCCCCGGTCTCCAGCCTCAGCTGCTCCTCCTCGTACTTGGCCTCCGGGAGGGCGCCGAGGAGGAGGCCGCCGACCAGGGGCAGCGTGGTGGCCTTCCCCTCGCCCTCCCCCTCGCGCAGCAGGACCGGCGGCGGGTGCCCGGCCCTGGCCCAGCGCAGGGTCCGCGTGTCGGGGTCGTAGATGCCGCAGACCGCGGTCGCGGTGACGTTCTCCGTGAGGTGGTGGGCGACGGTGTTCAGCCAGGTCAGGATCTGGGCGGGGCCCGCGCCGGTGGTGGCCAGGCCGCGCAGGGCGTTGCGCAGCACCACCATGCCGGTGGCCGCCTCGATGCCGTGGCCCGCCACGTCGCCCACGGACAGCAGGACCTGCCGGGAGGGCAGCACGACGGCGTCGTACCAGTCGCCGCCGACCAGGTGGTCCTCCTCGGCGGGCCGGTAGCGGACGGCGATGTGGAGCCCCTCGGCCTCTATCGGCCCCCGGGTGGGCGGCATGATGGCGCGCTGCAGCTGCAGCGCCATGCGGTTGCGCTCGGCGGCCTGCTGCTCGGTCTGGGCGAGCTGGTCGCGGGTGGCGCCCAGCGCGACCTCGGTCCAGTGCTGGGCCGAGACGTCCTGGTAGGCGCCGCGCACCACGACGAGCCGCCCCTCCGCGTCGAGGGCGGGTTCGGCGACCACGCGGATGTGCCGCACGATGCCGTCGGCCCGCCGGAGGCGGAAGGCCACGGAGGCGGGGCGGCGGTGGTGCAGCAGGGTGCGCAGGAAGCGCCCGATGGCGGCCTCGTCGTCGGGGTGGGTGTGGGCCGGGAGCTGCTCCAGGGGGATGGGAGAGGCGCCCTGCGGCAGTCCGTGGAGGGCGAAGAGCTGGCTGTTCCAGACGATCTCGCCGGTCACGAGGTTCTCCTCGAAACCGCCGATGCGGCCCAGGCGCTGGGCGTGCTGGAGCACGCGCGCCAGCCGGGCCGCCTCGTCCTGCACGCGCCAGATGAGCAGGACGTTCTCCCCGTGGCGGCTGATGCTGACGCTCGCCTCCACGGTCAGCGGCACCTGGCCGACCATGGCGCGCAGCACCATCCGTTCGGCGCGGAAGGGCTCGCCGGTCGCGTGGACGTGCTCGATCTTCTCGAACAGACCGCTCTCGCCCATCGCCAGCGGGTACGCCTCCAGCAGCATCGCTCCGGCGACGGCGCTGCGCGGGCGTCCCGCCGGGTCGACGAAGTGGCTGCTGACGTGGTGGATGCGGAAGTCCGCGAGCCGTCCCTCGGCGTCCAGGTGGGGGACCAGGACCAGGGCGGAGTCCAGCAGGCCGTCGGCGAAGTCCACCAGTTCCGGGATGCCGGGGGGGCGCGTCTGCTGGATCCCGGAGGTGTCCGGGGCGTGGGTGTCCAGGGTGTGGGCGCACAGCTCGGCCAGTGCCTCGATCTGCCGCTCCACCTGCGGGGGCTGCGGCTCCAGGGGGCCGGGCCAGCAGATCTCCAGGACGCCCAGGATGCGTCCGCCGTTGCCCGCGGGCGCCGTCACCCGGCAGCCGTCGGGTGCCTGCCGCCGTCCCAGCGTGGGCATTCCCGCCTCCGCGGCGGACGGGAACCACACGGTGCGGCGTTCGGTGAGGGCCTTGCGGGCGAGCGTGGCCACCCCGGGGGGCACGTAGTGCCACCGGGCGGCCTCCTCCGCGGCGAAGCCCGCGCAGCCGGCCAGGGTGAGGGACGAGTCGGTGCCGGCGGCCCAGATGGCCACCCCCGTGGCGCCCAGCGGGGACAGCGCGTGCTCCAGGAGGGACTCGGCGACGGCCTGGGTGTCGCTCGCGGCCAGCGCGCCGCTCTCCGCGGTGCGCAGCCGCACCGACAGGGAGGGGGCGTCCTTGTCCGGCTGCGTCCGGCCGCCGGTGTGCTCCCAGTCCTGCCCGGCCCGGGTCAGGAACTCGCGGGCGGCCTCGGTGAGGCGGTCGCGGGACGCCTGGTCGATGAGGTCGGCGGCCAGTTCGAGCCGGGAGACGCCGGCCTGGTCGGCGAGGACGGCCAGTTGTCTGGCCGCCTGTGCCGGCCCGCATCCCAGCCTCTCCACCAGGATGCCCTTGGCCATCTCGATCAGGGCACGGCCCTCGGCCGCGGCGTGGGCCTCCCGCACCTCGCGGCGGAGTCGCTCGACCGTGGCCGCCAGGCGGCCCAGGCTCGTCTCGCCGCCGCGCGGGCCCTCGTAGAGCCGGCCCTCGTACAGCCGCTTCCCCTGCCGCGCGCCCCCGTGCGGCACCAGGTCGGCGGTGCTCGCCGCGGACGTGTCCGCGCCGGGCGCCTCCCCTTCCGGGGCTGCCTCCGGCGGCCCGTCGTCCAGGACGGACTCGTCCGGCCGCTGGGTCTCCACTGCTGCGCTCCTCGGAAGGTGGTGTTCGACGGACGGGGGGATGGCCGGGCCGCGGACTACACGCCCAGGCAGCGCCGGATGCACGCGATGAGGTCACGGGCGTCCAGCGGCTTGGTGACGTAGTCGTTGGCCCCGGCGGCGAGGGTCTTCTCCCGGTCCCCGGGCATCGCCTTGGCCGTCACCGCGATGATGGGGAGCGCGGCGTACTCCGGCATCGACCGGATCGCCGCGGTCGCGGCGTAACCGTCCATCTCCGGCATCATCACGTCCATCAGGACCAGGTCGATGCCGGGGTTGGCGGAGAGCGTCTCGATGCCCTTGCGGCCGTTGTCGGCGTGGAGCACGTGCATGCCGTGGAGTTCCAGGATGCCGGTGAGGGCGTAGACGTTGCGGGCGTCGTCGTCGACGACGAGCACGGTGCGGCCCGCCAGCGCCTGGTCGATCTCCCTCGGCGCGAACGGCTCGGCGGCCTCCTCGGAGCGGACCAGGGGGAGCACGTCGCCCGGCTCCTCCGCGGTCAGGTGGAGGGCGATGCGCTCGCGGAGCTCGTCCAGGCTGGAGAGCAGCTCCATGGGCCGGCTGTCGGCGCGCGACCGCAGGGCGCGCTCCTGCTCCGGGTCCAGGCGCCGGTTGTTGTGGGCGAGGACCGGGACGCGGCGCAGGGCCGCGTCGCCGTCCATGGCCTCCAGGAAGCGCAGCGCCGTCCCGTCGGCCATGTCGAGCTGGAGCACCACGCAGTGGCACGCCTCGGCGGCGAGCGCGGCGGCCGCCTCCTGCTCCCCGACGGCGGTGACGATCTCCACGGAGCCTTCCGGGTCGTGCCCGCCCTCGGCGAGGTCGGCCGCGGCGTTCTCCGCGACCAGGGAGAGCAGGCCGCGGGGGCGGTCCTCTATGACCAGCAGCCGGCGCTTGTGCGGGCGGGGCGGGACGAGGGCGGCCCGCTCCTCGCCGGGGAGCGCGGCGGTCTCCTCCTGCGGGGCGTCGCCGTCCCGGGGCGCGGCGACCCCGCCGGTGAAGTCGGGGCGCGCCACGGGCAGGTAGAGGGTGAACGTGCTGCCCTGGTCCGGGACGCTCTCGACGGTGATGGCGCCGCCCAGCAGGTAGGCGATCTCGCGGCTGATGGACAGGCCCAGCCCGGTGCCACCGTACTTGCGGCTGGTGGTGCCGTCGGCCTGCTGGAAGGCCCCGAAGATGCTCTCCAGCTGCTGCTCGGGGATGCCGATGCCGGTGTCCTCCACCCGGAAGGCGATGGCCGAGCCGTGCATGCGGACCGAGGCGGGCACCTCGGACGGGTCGACCGGTTCGATCCGCAGGCGGACTCCGCCGGCCTCGGTGAACTTCACCGCGTTGGACAGCAGGTTGCGCAGCACCTGCCGCAGGCGGGAGTCGTCGGTGAACAGGTCGACGGGGAGTCCGGGGGCGGTGCTGATGGTGAAGTTGAGGCTCTTCTGGGTGGTCAGCGGCCGGAAGGTGGCCTCGACGTAGTCCAGCAGGCGGCGCAGCGGGACGCGTTCGGGGTTGATGTCCATCTTCCCCGCCTCGACCTTGGACAGGTCCAGGATGTCGTTGATCAGCTGCAGCAGGTCGGAGCCGGCGGAGTGGATGATGCCCGCGTACTCCACCTGCTTGGGGGTGAGGTTGCGGGTCGGGTTCTGCGCCAGGAGCTGGGCGAGGATCAGCAGGCTGTTGAGCGGGGTGCGCAGTTCGTGGCTCATGTTGGCCAGGAACTCCGACTTGTACTTCGACGCCAGCGCCAGCTGCCGGGCCCGCTCCTCCAGTTCCTGCCGGGCCTGCTCGATCTCCAGGTTCTTGGTCTCGATGTCGCGGTTCTGGGAGGCCAGGAGGGCGGCCTTCTCCTCCAGTTCGGCGTTGGAGCGCTGCAGTTCCTCCTGCTGGACCTGCAACTCCTCGGAGCGGGCCTGGAGTTCGGCCGCCAGGCGCTGCGACTCCGCCAGCAGCTCGTCGGTGCGGGCGTTGGCGATGATGGTGTTGACGTTGAAGCCCACGGTCTCCATGAGCTGGCCGAGGAAGTCCTTGTGGACCGCGGTGAAGGGGGTGACCGACGCCAGTTCGATGACGCCGAGCACCTGGTCCTCCGCGAGGATCGGCAGCACGATCAGGCTGGTCGGGTCGGTGGCGCCCAGCCCCGAGGAGACGGTGACGTAGCCCGGGGGCAGGTCGTCGACGGTGATGGTGCGGTGGCTGCGGGCGGCCTGGCCGACCAGGGACTGGCCCATCCGGAACCGGGGCGCCTCGCCCTCGGTCGCCTCCGGGTGGCCGTAGGAGCCGATGAGACGCAGTTCGGTCTCCCCGGAGGGGTCCTCCTCGGCGAGGTAGAACGCGCCGTACTGGGCGTCGACCAGCGGGGTGAGCTCGTCCATGATCAGCTCGGCCACGACCGCCAGGTCGCGGCGGCCCTGCATCAGGCCGGAGATGCGGGCCAGGTTGGTCTTGAGCCAGTCCTGCTCCTGGTTGGCCCGGGTGGTCTCCCGCAGGGACTGGACCATGAAGTTGATGTTGTCCTTCAGGTCGGCCACCTCGCCGGAGGCGTCGACCGTGATGGAGCGGGTCAGGTCGCCCTGGGCGACGGCGCTGGTGACCTCGGCGATCGCGCGCACCTGCCGGGTGAGGTTCCCGGCCAGCTCGTTGACGTTCTCCGTCAGGCGCTTCCAGGTGCCGGAGACGCCCTCGACCTCCGCCTGGCCGCCGAGGCGGCCCTCGCTGCCGACCTCGCGGGCCACGCGCGTGACCTCCGCGGCGAAGGCGGAGAGCTGGTCGACCATCGTGTTGATGGTGGTCTTCAACTCCAGGATCTCGCCGCGCGCGTCGACGTCGATCTTCCGGGTGAGGTCGCCCTGGGCGACCGCGGTGGTCACCTGGGCGATGTTGCGGACCTGGCCGGTCAGGTTGTTCGCCATCGAGTTGACGTTGTCGGTCAGGTCCTTCCAGGTGCCCGCGACGTGGGGCACCCGGGCCTGACCGCCGAGGATGCCCTCGGTGCCCACCTCGCGGGCCACCCGGGTCACCTCGTCGGCGAAGGCGGAGAGCGTGTCCACCATCCTGTTGATCACGTCGGCGAGCGCGGCGACCTCGCCCTTGGCCTCGACGGTGATCTTCTGCGACAGGTCGCCCCTGGCGACCGCGGTGGCGACCTGGGCGATGGAACGCACCTGATTGGTGAGGTTGGACGCCATCACGTTGACGGAGTCCGTCAGGTCCTTCCAGGTGCCGGACGCGCCGCGCACCGTGGCCTGGCCGCCCAGCTTGCCCTCGGTGCCCACCTCGCGGGCCACCCGGGTCACCTCGTCGGCGAACCCGGAGAGCTGGTCCACCATCGTGTTGATGGTCTCCTTCAGCTCCAGGATCTCGCCGCGCGCGTCCACCCGGATCTTCTGCGACAGGTCGCCCTTGGCGACCGCGGTGGCGACCTGGGCGATGTTGCGGACCTGGTTGGTGAGGTTGCCGGCCATGGAGTTGACCGAGTCGGTCAGGTCCCGCCAGGTGCCGGAGACGCCCTTGACGTCCGCCTGGCCGCCGAGGCGGCCCTCGGTGCCCACCTCGCGGGCCACCCGGGTCACCTCGTCGGCGAACCCGGAGAGCTGGTCCACCATCGTGTTGATGGTGTTCTTCAGCTCCAGGATCTCGCCGCGCGCGTCGACAGTGATCTTCTGCGACAGGTCGCCCTTGGCGACCGCGGTGGTCACCTGGGCGATGGAGCGGACCTGGGTGGTGAGGTTGCCGGCCATGAAGTTGACCGAGTCGGTCAGGTCCCGCCAGGCCCCGCCGACGCCCGGCACGTGGGCCTGGCCGCCGAGGCGGCCCTCGCTGCCGACCTCGCGGGAGACCCGGGTCACCTCGGAGGTGAACAGCGAGAGCTGGTCCACCATGCCGTTGAAGACCTTGGCGATCTCGCCGAGGAGGCCGTCGGCGCCGTCCGGCAGCCGGGTGCCGAAGTCTCCGTCCCGGACGGCGGTCAGTCCGGCCAGGAGCTGGCGCAGCTCCTCCTCCCCCGCCTTGCCCACGCTCCGTGCGCCGCCCCCGGCACGCCCTCTGGGGCGAGCCTCGCCGGCCGTGGTGTCAACCATCTCCGCCCTCGTTCCGTCCGTCGCCACCAGATCCCGCCCCGTACGCCGGCTCCGCCCGTTCCGCAGGTCGAACGGCGGACGGAGCTGCTCCACTCTCGTGGGTCCGCGCGGTCCCGATGGGGCGAACGCGCAGACCACAGCGAGGCTACCCCACCGTTTCGAGGTGCTCTAACTCACTGTTTGGGTATGGAGATTGCGGGTATCCGTGGGCGGGCCGCCCGGCGGTCGCCCCGGCGCCGGCCGCCGGGGAGGGGCCGTAGGATGCCGCTGTGGCGGGAGAGAGGGACCTTCAGAGGCTGCTGGCCGGGATGCGCCCGGAACTCACCCCGGGCGAGTACGTCTTCACCACCGTCCCCGGCGGCCGGATCCCTCCGGGAGTCGCCCCGGTGGTCACCGTGGCCGAGGAGGAGGGCCTCACCCTGGTGCTGCCCCGGGAGGAGGCCGACGCGGCCGGGCTCGGCTACGACTACGTGGCCGGCCGGATCACGCTGCGGATCCACTCCGCGCTCGACGCCGTGGGCCTCACCGCCGCCGTCGCCGCCGAGCTGGCCGCGGCGGGGACGAGCTGCAACGTGGTGGCGGGCTTCCACCACGACCACCTCTTCGTGCCCCACGACCGCGCCCGCCGGGCGGTGCGCCTGCTGGAGGACCTCGCCGCCCGGGCCCGGACGGACGGGGAGGGGCGCGGCTAGCGCTGTGGCCGGGAGCGTTCGCCGGGGACGGCTCGGTCAGTCCGGTCGTGCCGCTTCCCACCTCCATGAGGTCCGGCGGGGGAGGCCGTCGAGTTCTCCGCGGCCGGTGCACCACAGGAGTACCCGAGTGGGGTCTCCGGGCGGGGCGGCGGGGAGGAGCCGGTCGAGCACTGCCGCGCTCGGCGGCGCCGGCGGCAGCCAGTCCACGGACAGTCCCTGCGTGATGTCGTAGGTGTGCAGCAGGATTTCGGCGACGCCCATCGCGGCGAACCCTCCGGGGTCGCACGGGCCCCAGTGCCAGGCCCTCAGGGCCGGACTGGCCGTGGCCAGGGCGCTGCTGAGCAGTCCGCCGCAGGCGGCGGCGGCCTGGAGCACTTCGGCCGGTGAGGCGGTGGGGCGGACGTTCAGGTCGATGGGAAGGTAGGCGTCGGTGGGCCGTGCCGCCAGCTGCCCTGCGTAGGCCAGCAGGTCGTGGCCGATGTGGGCCGCCGTTTGCCGGCAGGTCCATTCGAGTGCCCCCGCCGGCACCGTCCAGTCCTCGGCGGTATGGGGGCTGAGCACCCGCAGCATCTCCGCCACAGCGGCGTCGACGTCCTCATGGTCCATGGAGAGCTCCTCACGGTCCGTGTGGTGCACCGGTCCGGGCTGGTCGTCGATCCCTCATACCGCCGGGCGTCTGGCACGTCCGCCCCAGCGGACGGCACCTTCCTCGCCATCCGGCCCGGCCGGGATGATCGCGCCTGGTTCGCCGCCGTCGCCGTGCCGGGCGACGGCGGCTGCGAGGTCGTTCGCCGCGACAGCGAACGCCGTGAGCATGACATCATCCTCGGGGGCCGGCATCAACCGGATCGCGGGCGACCTCACCGGATGGCCGGCCGCCCGCACCACCTGGGACCCGCCTGAAACACGGCCCAGGCCGTCTCGTCCGGAGCAGCCGGCCACCGGCCGGGGGTGCGGCGGGGCGCCGGGGCCCCGTTCCGCGGTCCCGGCGGCGCCCGCGGGCGGAGCGGCTAGCTTCCGACCAGGCCGTACTCCGGCCGTCCCGCCGGACGGTAGACGTGGATCGCGCCCCCGGCACCGGTCGTCCTGGAGTCCACCACGTCCAGGGCGGCCGGCGCCGTCCCGTCGGCGAACAGGCGCTTCCCCGTCCCCAGCAGGACCGGGAAGACCATCAGGCGGTACTCGTCGATCAGCCCGTGCGCCATCAGGCTGTGCGCGAGGTTCCCGCTGCCGTGGATCTGCAGCTCCCCCTCCAGCCGCTCCTTCAGCTCGGCGACCTCCTTCACGGCGTCCCCCGTGAGCAGGGTCGAGTTGTGCCACTCGGTCTTCTCCAGGGTCCGGGAGGCGACGTACTTGGGCAGGGCGTTGAGCCTGCCCGCGATGGGGTAGTCCGCGTCGGTGACCTGCGGCCAGTGGGCGGCGAAGATCTGGTACGTCCTGCGGCCCAGCAGGAGGCCGGTCGCGGTGCGGAAGGCCTCGAGGACGAAGCGGTTCATGTCCTCGTCGACGTAGGGCGCCAGCCAGCCGCCGTGCTCGAATCCGCCGTCGCGGTCCTCGTCCGGGCCGCCGGGGGCCTGTACGACTCCGTCCAGTGTCGTGAACGCGGTCAGTGTCACCTTGGCCATGGCCTGCTCCTGCTCTCTCACTGTTTCCCCGCTCGGGGCGTTCGAGGGGCAGACCGTCCGGCGGGCCGGAACTCATCGGCGCCGGAAGGTTTGCGTCCGGTGTTTCCCGCCCGCGGGTTTCCCGGCCGGGCCGGACGCGCCCCTACCATGGCCGTGTCGGGCGAGGACCACGGCGCGGCCGCGCCAGGGAGGAGCTCACCGTGACCGAACGCAAACCGCCCGGAGTGAGCTTCGAGACGTGGGTGGACCGGCAGGTCCGGGTGGCGGCCGAACAGGGCGGGTTCGACGGCCTGCCGGGGGCCGGCAGGCCCCTGCCCGAACTGGACCGGCCCTACGACGACCTGTGGTGGGTCAGGAAGAAGATGGAGCGCGAGGGGCTGTCCTTCCTGCCGCCGGCGCTCGCGCTGCGCAAGGAGGCGGAGGACGCCCTGGAGGCCGCCCTCCGCGCCCCGTCGGAGGCCGGGGCGCGGCGGATCGTGGCGGAGGTCAACGAGAAGATCCGCAAGGCGCTCAGGATGCCGCCGCCCGGCCCTCCGCTCCGGCTGGCGCCGTTCGACGCCGAGCAGGTCGTGCGCGAGTGGCGCGAGCGGCGTGCCCCGTCCGGCGGTTCCCCCGGTACGGAGGAGCCGCGGGCGGAGGAGCCGCCGGCGGGTAAGCCGTCCCGGCGGTCCCGGTTCGGGCTGCGGCGAAGGCGGCGCTGAGAGCGCGGGGCGGCCGGGTCCAGTCCACGGTCTCCGGATGGGAGGGATGGGAGCCGGCGATCTCCCCCGCGACCTTCCTCGGCCGGGGCGGGAAGGCCCGGGTCTCCCGGACCCCGCGCCGCGGGTCCGCCGGGGAGGCGACGCCCGGGTCGGCGAGGAGGTCGGTGAAGGCGGGCAGGCGGGTGGCCTCCGGCAGGACACCGCCGCGGGCGAACTTGCCCGTCCTGGCCGGCGCCGGCCCGGTGGCCGTCACGGCCGTGACGTCCGCGTCCGAGGTGGCGGGCAGTTCGTCCCCGCCGTCCAGCCAGACCGTCGGGCCGCTGAGGAACCCGCCCACCGGGGCGGGGTCGTGCGCGACGTGGCCGGCGGCCCACTCCGCCGCCGCTCGTGCCTGACGGCCCTTCAGCGGGCCGCCTCCTTCCGGGTGCCGTGCCCCGTCGTCCCGCACGGGCGCGGGCCCGGCCGGTGACGGCCGGGCCCGCCGAGTCCGCACGGGAGGGACGGTCAGGCGGACGGCGCCGGCGGCAGGGCGCCGTCGCGGACCACCTTGGCGTACCAGCGGAAGCTCTCCTTGGGGATGCGCCTGCGGGTGGCGTAGTCGACGTACACCGCGCCGAACCGCTTGCTGTAGCCGTAGCCCCATTCGAAGTTGTCCAGCAGCGACCACAGGAAGTAGCCGCGGACGTCCGCCCCGTCCTCGATGGCCCGGTGCACCGCGGCGAGGTGGCCGTGGAGGTAGGAGATCCGCTCCGGGTCGTTCACCCGGCCTTCGGGGTTGACGTAGTCGTCGAACGCCGCCCCGTTCTCGGTGATCACCATCGGCAGGCCGGGGAAGTCGCCCTTCACCCGCAGCAGCAGTTCGTGCAGTCCGCTGGGGTCCACCGCCCAGCCCATGGCCGTGGTGCTCCCGGGCGACTGGTGGAACGCCACGTCGTCGCCGCCGGGCCAGGGGCTGTGCTCGCTCACGCCGTGCCCGTCGGCGTTGTGGGAGCCGGGGCCGGAGGCGGCGGAGACGAGGGTGGGGCTGTAGTAGTTGACGCCCAGGAAGTCGATGGGCTGGTGGATGGCCTCGGTGTCGCCGTCGCGCACGAACGACCAGTCCGTCAGGTGCGCGGTGTCCCGCAGGACGTCCTCCGGGTACTCGCCGCGCAGCATGGGCCCGGTGAAGACCCGGTTGGCCACGCCGTCGATGCGGCGCGCGGCGTCGCGGTCGGCGTCGCTGTCGGTCAGGGACCGCACGTGGTGGATGTTGAGCGTGACGGACGTCTGCGCCCCGGCGGGCAGCCGGTCGCGGAGGACGCCGGTGCCCAGGCCGTGGGCGAGGTTGAGGTGGTGGGCGGCGCGCAGCGCGTCCACCTGGTCGGTGCGGCCGGGGGCGTGGACGCCGGAACCGTAGCCGAGGAAGGCGCTGCACCACGGCTCGTTCAGCGTCGTCCACATCGTGACGCGGTCGCCGAGGGCGTCGGCGACCAGTCCCGCGTACTCCGCGAAGCGGTGGGCCGTGTCGCGCTCCGGCCAGCCGCCGGCGTCCTCCAGCTCCTGGGGGAGGTCCCAGTGGTAGAGGGTGACGACCGGCTTGATGCCCTTGTCCAGCAGTTCGTCCACCAGGCGGCTGTAGAAGTCCAGGCCCTTGGCCGAGGCGGGGCCGCTGCCGGTGGGCTGGACGCGGGGCCAGGAGACGGAGAAGCGGTAGGCGCCCACGCCGAGGTCGGCCATGAGCCCGACGTCGTCGCGCCAGAGGTGGTAGTGGTCGCAGGCGGTGTCGCCGGTGTCCCCGTTGCGCACCCTGCCGGGCGTGTGGGAGTAGGTGTCCCAGATGGAGGGGGTGCGGCCGTCCTCGTCGGCCGCGCCCTCGATCTGGTAGGCGGCGGTCGCGGTGCCCCAGAGGAAACCGGGCGGGAACGCGAGGGCGTCCCGGGTCTCCGTGCCGGTCCGGGGGGTGCGGGATTCGGTGGCCAACGAAGGTCCTTCCTGTCGGCGGTGGTACGGATGGATAACGACGGGCGGGCGCTCGGGGGAACGCCCGGGAGCGGGGCGTCAGCCCTTGACCGCGCCCTGCATGATGCCGCCGACGATCTGCTTGCCGAAGACGATGAACATGGCCAGCAGCGGCAGGGTGCCGAGCAGGGCGCCGGCCATGATGAGCGACTGGTCGCGGATGTAGCCCGAGCTGAGCTGGGTCAGGGCGACCGGGATGGTGGGGTTGGTCATGTCGAGCACGATGTACGGCCAGAAGAAGTCGTTCCAGGCGTGCACGAACGTGATCATGAACAGCACGGCCATCGCGGGCCGGGCGATCGGCAGGACGATGCTCCAGAAGATCCGCAGGCTGTGCGCGCCGTCCACGCGCCCCGCCTCGATGAGCTCGTCCGGCAGCGCCTCCGACAGGTACTGCCGCATGAAGAACACGCCGACGGCGCTCACCAGGGTGGGGAAGATGACCGCGGGCAGCTTCTGCCCCCAGCCCAGCTCGGTCATCATCATGAACAGCGGGACGACGCTGAGCTGCGGCGGGATCATCATCGTCCCGATGACCAGCATCAGCAGGATGTTGCGGCCGCGGAAGCGCAGCTTGGCGAAGGCGAAGCCGGCCAGGGTCGCGAAGAGCACGGTGGACAGGGCGATCGTCGTGGCGACGATGAAGCTGTTGGTCAGCGCCTTGCCCATGGCCGCGTCCTCCCACGCGGCCGAGAGGTTCTTGAACAGGTTCGGCCCGGGCAGGAACGGCGGCGGGGTCTGGGAGACGCGGGTGTTGTCGGTGGAGGCCGCCACCATCGTCCAGTACAGCGGGAACAGGGAGAGCAGCGAGGCCACGGCGAGCAGCACGTAGGCGACGGGCCCGGCCTTGTGCTGCTGTCCGGCCCCCGGCCGCATGGACAGCCGGAGTCGTCGGTTCCGGGGCGGGGTGGCCCCCGTGAGCGGTTCGAGTGCGTCCGCCCGGGGCGGGACGGTGTCGGTGGTCATGGGTTTACCGCTCCCTGGTCAGGACGGACGGGACGTGAGGCGCTTGACGACGCGCTGCAGGACGAAGACGAGGACGAGCAGGAGGAACATCGCCCAGGCGACCGTGGCGGCCCGGCCCATCTCGTAGTTCTTCCAGCCCTCCTCGTAGAGCAGCAGGCCGAGCGTCTGGTACTGGTTGTCCGCTCCGCCGCTGACGCCGTTGGGGCCCTGGCCGAAGATCAGCGGTTCGCCGAAGATCTGGGTGGCCCCGATGGTGGACAGCACGATGGTGAAGACGATCGTGGAGCGGATGCCGGGGATGGTGACCGTGGTGAACTGCTGCCAGCGCGAGGCGCCGTCGATGGCGGCGGCCTCGTAGCGGTCCCGGGGGATGGCCTGCATCGCCGCCAGGTACAGCAGGGCGTTGTAGCCGGTCCACCGCCAGATCACGATGGAGGAGATCGCGAACTGGGCGGGCCACTTGCTGCTCTCCCAGTCGACGTTGTCGAACCCGAACAGGCCGAGGAACCAGTTGATCATTCCGAAGTCGCGCTCGAAGAGCATGGTGAACACCAGCGCGGCGGCGCCGATCGAGGTCGCGTAGGGCGTCAGGGCCGCGACCCGGAAGAACGCCGAGCCCCGCAGTTTGTAGTTGAGCAGGTGGGCCAGGCCCAGCGCCATCAGCAGCTGCGGGACGGTGGAGATCACGCCGATGGTGAAGGTGTTCACCAGCGCGTTCCAGAAGCGTTCGTCCTGCCAGAGCTCCGTGTAGTTGCCGAAGCCCTCCCACTCCATGATGTCCATGGTCGCGAGCTCCACGTCGTGGAGGGAGATCCAGGCCGTGTACAGCAGCGGGTAGAAGCTGAAGGCCGCGAAGACGACGAAGAAGGGGGCGACGAACGCGTAGGGCGCGGCCTTGATGTCGAACCGGTGGAGGAGGGTGCGCCAGGACCGCCGGGGATTCGGCCGGTCACGGCCGGGGCGGTGCTCCTTGACGGGGGCGGCCGGTGCGCTCTGCGGCCCGCCGGCTCCGGATGCCGAGGTGGAGGTGGCCACGGAGGGCTTCCTTCCTGGAGTGCGGGGTGGGACGAGGCCCCCGGCGACCGCGCGGGGAGGCGGTGGCCGCCGGGGACCTCACGGATGGACGGGCCGGGTCAGTCGACCGCCTTCTTGATGCGCTCGTCCGTGGTCTTCCACGCCTCCTCCGGGCTCTTGCCCTGCTCGACGAGCTGGAGGCCCTGGGAGAAGGTGTCCTTGATGGTGCCGTCCTTGGCGCCGAGCACCTGCTCGTCGGGGATCTCCTTGGCGGCGGCGCCGAAGATCTGCCCGATCGGGGCGTCGCTGAAGTACTCGGACTTCGCCCCCGTCACCACCTCGGACTCCAGAGCCTTCTCGGAGGAGGGGAAGTTGCCGATCTCCTTGAAGATGTGCTCCTGCTGCTCCGGTGCGGTCAGCCAGGCCACCAGCTTCTTGGCCTCCTCCTTCACCGGGCTGCTCTCCATCACCCCGAGGAAGGAGCCGCCCCAGTTGGCGCCCTTGGGGGCCCTGGCGACGTCCCACTTGCCCTTGTTGGCCTCGCCGGCCTTCTCGCTGATGTGGGCGAGCATCCACGCCGGGCAGACGGCGGTGGCGAAGGTGCCGTTGGCCAGACCGGGGTCCCAGCCGGGCTGGAACTGGCGCAGCTTGGCCGTCAGCCCGCCGGTGGAGGCCTCCGAGGCCAGTTTCCAGGCCTCCTTGACGACCGGGTTGTCCTGGTAGATCAGCTCGCCGTCCTTGTTGTAGAACTGCTCGGAGTCGCCGTAGATCATGGCGTTGAACAGGCCGCTGGCGCTGTCCATGTAGGCGACGCCGTCGTCCTTGAACCCGGACTTGAAGTCCTTGCCGACCTCGACGTACTTCGACCAGTCGCCCTCCCACAGCTTGGCGACCTCGTCGCGGTCGGTGGGCAGGCCCGCCTTCTCGAACATGTCCTTGCGGTAGCAGACCGCCATCGGGCCGATGTCGGTGCCCAGGCCGATGACCTTGCCGTCGCCGGTGGTGACCTGGTTCTGCTTCCAGGGCAGGAAGTGGTCGGTGTCCGGCACGTCGGAGAGGTCGGCGAACTTGTCCGCGCGGGTGTCGGCGAGCTCCTTGGCCCGGCCTATCTCTATGCCCTGGATGTCCTTCAGGCCGCTGCCGGCCGCCAGCCGGGTCTGCAGGGCGGTGTAGTAGGTCTGCTCGTCGCCGGCCACCTCGGCCTCGATGACGATGTCCGGGTTCTCCTTCATGTACTTCTCGAGGAGCCCGGTCTCCTTGAGGCCCATGACGCCGTACAGGCCCATGGTGATGACGGTCTTGCCGTCCTTGGTCCGTCCACTCTCACCGTCGTCGCCGCCGGAGCAGCCCGCGACGAGCGCGAGGGCCGCGGCCGAGGCGGCGGCTACGACTCTTGTACCGAACAGCTTGCGGGCTCTGCCCATGGAGTCCTCCTGCGGCGGCGCCGGAACGCCGCGATGCGAACTGGTCGGGCCGTCCCCTGCCCGACAACGACGGTGGGAACGATTCCATTCGCGGGTGGGAGCGTTCCCATCAGGTTGTGGAAGACTCTCGATCCAGAAGGCCGATGTCAAGAAGAGAAGACGATTCCGTTTCGGCGGACGTCGTCGGGCGCACCGTCTCCGCGGCGGTCGCGGCTCCGCCTTCTGGCACAATGCGCAGGTGAGCGCCGTGCTCGGCGCGGCAGGACGAGGGGAGGCGGGCAAACCCATGGGGGCCACTCAGCGGCCAACTATTAAAACCGTGGCCGCGCGGGCCGGGGTGGGACGCACCACGGTCTCCCGGGTCCTCAACGGCTCCCCGCTCGTCAGCGACGAGGCCAGGGCGGCGGTGCAGGCGGCGATCGCCGAACTCGGCTACGTGCCCAACTCGGTCGCCCGCTCCCTGGTCACCAGCCGGACCGACTCCATCGCCCTGGTCATCCCGGAGTCGGAGAGCCGGCTGGGGTCGGAGCCCTACTTCTCCGCCGTGATCCGGGGGGTGAGCAACGGGCTGGCGGGCACCCAGATCCAGTTGCTGCTCACCCTCGTCCGCGACCGGCGCGAACTGGACCAGCTCACCCGCTTCCTCACCGCCCGCCGCGTGGACGGCGTCCTGCTGGTCTCGGTGCACCGCGACGACCCGCTGCCCGGTCTGCTGGAGAAACTCGGGCTGCCGACCGTGCTGGCCGGCCGCCGGTCCCCCGCCGAGCCCCTGAACCACGTCCACTCGGACAACGTGGGAGGCGCCCGCGAGGCGGTCCGCCATCTGCTGGAGAGGGGGCGGACCCGGATCGCGACCATCGCCGGCCCCCAGGACATGGACGTCGGCGACAGCCGGCTGCAGGGCTGGCGGGAAGCCTTGCGGGACGCCGGCCGGGAGGCCGGCGAGAGCCTGGTCGCGCCCGCCGACTTCACCGAGGAGGGGGGCCGCTCCGCCATGCGCTCCCTCCTGGAGCGCCACCCCCGCCTGGACGCGGTCTTCGCGGCCTCGGACGTGATGGCCGCCGGCGCGCTCGCCGAGCTGCGCCGGCAGGGGCGGCGGGTCCCGGACGACGTGGCGGTGGTCGGCTTCGACGACTCGATCGTCGCCCGGCACACCGATCCGCCCCTGACCAGCGTGCGGCAGCCGGTGGAGGAGATCGGCCGGACGATCACGGAGCTCCTGCTCCAGGAGATCGGCGAACGCGGGAGCGCCCGGCACCACGTCCTCCTCCCCACCTCGCTCGTCGTCCGCGACTCCACCTGACGGGACGGGCCGGCCCCGGCCGGCCGCACCGCTCTCCGGAGCACGGAAGCCGGCCCCGCCACCGGGGCCGGCTTCCGTGTTCCTCCGGCCGCCCGCCGCGGGCCCCGCGCTCCTTCCACGCCCTCACCAGGGGTTCGGCGGCCGGCCCGCGGTGCGCGCGGCCTCTTGACACGTCTTCCAGCAGCTCGCAGACTCCCCTGCACCAATGTTTTTGAATTAAAGTTCACCAGGCGAACAACGTGTTGCCCGGTGAGGCCCCGGGCGCCACCCCGGTGCCGAGCAAAGGAGCTCGCCCATGTCCGTGCACCGCGACCTGCTGATAGACGGCAAGGACGTACCGGCCGCCTCCGGGCGCACCACCGAGGACGTCGACCCCTACACCGGGGAGGTGTACGCCACCGTCGCCGCCGGCGGGCCCGAGGACGTGGCGCGGGCCGTGGCGGCCGCCGACGCGGCCTTCCCCGCGTGGGCCGAGGTCAGCCCGTTCGAGCGGCGCTCGATCCTGCTCAGGGCGGCCGACCTGCTCCAGGACCGCGGTCGGCGGGCCGTGGAGCTGATGGCGGGCGAGGCGGGCGGCACGCTGCCGTGGGCGATGTTCAACGTGCGACTGGCCTCCGACATCCTCCGGGAGGCCGCCGCCGCGGTCACCGCGCCCCGCGGCGAGGTCCTGGCCTCCCAGGAGCCCGGCGCGCTCGGCCTCGCGGTACGCGAACCGCTGGGCGTCGTGGCCGCGTTCGCCCCCTGGAACGCCCCGCTGATCCTCGGCGTCCGGGCGGTGGCCGCCCCGCTGGCGGCGGGCAACACGGTGGTGTGCAAGCCCAGCGAGGACGCCCCGCTGGCCTGCGGCTACTTCGTCGCCGAGGTGCTGCGCGATGCGGGCCTGCCCGACGGCGTGCTCAACGTGGTCAGCAACGCGCGGGAGGACGCCGCCGAGGTGGCCGAGGCGCTGGTCGCCGCTCTGCAGGTGCGGGCGGTGAACTTCACCGGCTCCACCGGCGTGGGCCGGATCATCGGCACCCACGCCGCCCGGCACCTCAAGCCCGCGGTCCTGGAGCTCGGCGGCAAGAACGCCATCATCGTCCTGGAGGACGCCGACGTCGACTACGCGGTGGACGCGGCCGTCTTCGGCGTCTTCATGAACGCCGGGCAGATCTGCATGTCGGGCGACCGGGTGCTGGTCCACGAGTCCCTGGCCGAGGAGTTCACCGAGAAGTTCACGGCGAAGGTCGCCTCGCTGCCGGCCGGCTCCCCCGCCGACCCCGCCACCGTGGTCGGCCCCCTGGTCAGCGCCGGCGCCGCCCGGCGCGTCGCCGCCCTGGTGAAGGACGCCGTCGGCAAGGGCGCCACCGTGCTCACCGGCGGCGGCGAACCGGACGGCGCCGTCCACCCGGCCACCGTGCTCACCGGGATCACCCCGGAGATGGACCTCCACCGCGGCGAGGCGTTCGGCCCGGTCTGCTCGCTGTACACCTTCGCCGACGACGACGGGGCCGTGGCCCTCGCCAACGACACCGACCACGGGCTGACCTGCGGCATCCTCACCGAGAACGGCACCCACGGGCTGGCCGTCGCACGGCGGATCAGGACCGGCATCGTCCATGTGAACGACCAGTCGGTGGCGGACGAGCCGCAGGCGCCCTTCGGCGGTGTGGGCGCCTCCGGCTACGGCCGGTTCGGCGGCCGCTGGGGCATCGAGGCCTTCTCCTCCACCCGCTGGGTGACCCTGGCGGGCCGGCACGCCCACTACCCGTTCTGATCCCCCGGCGGGCCCCGGCCCCGTCCCGGCCGCTTCTCTCCCCCGAAGGATTCCCATGTCCGCATCTCCCCCGTCCCCCGCGGACCGGGCCGCACCCGGCCGCACCCACAGCTTCCGCTCGGTCGCGGCGGTGCTCGGCCTGAGCTGGCTCGCCGTCTTCTTCGACGGCATGGACGTCAACATCTACGGCGCGGTCATGCCGCACATGCTCGACGACCCCGGTCTGGGCCTCACTCCCGGCTCGGCCGGCAGCATCGGCAGCTGGACCACGTTCGGCATGCTGATCGGCGCCCTGGTGGCCGGCAACGTCACCGACTGGCTCGGCCGCAGGGCGACGCTGATCACCAGCATCGTGCTGTTCTCCGCCGGTTCCGCGCTGTGCGCGCTGGCCGGCGGCGTCGCCCTCTTCGGCGCCGGGCGGTTCCTCTCCGGCCTGGGCCTGGGCGGTCTGATGCCCATCTGCCTGGCCGTGGTGCTGGAGTTCGCCCCGCCCCGCCGGGCGGCCCTGGCCACCGGTGTGCTGATGACCTCCTACCACGCGGGCGGCATGGCGGCCACGGGCCTGGGACTGGCCATCGCGCCCGAGCACGGCTGGCGTCCGGTGTTCTGGGCGGGCGTGCTGCCGGCCGTCGTCGCCGTGCCCCTGCTGCTGCGCTGGTTCCCCGAGTCCCCCGGCGTACTGCTCGCCAGGGGACGGCGGGCCGAGGCCGAGGCGATCGCCGACCGGTACGGCATGGAACGGCCGCGTCCCGCCCAGGCCCCGCCCGGCGGCGCCAGGGGCCGCTGGGAGGCGGTGCTCGCCCTGTTCCGGCCGGGGGCGCGCTGGGCCACTCCGCTGCTGTGGGCCGCCTCGTTCTGCGGCCTGCTGCTGGTCTACGGCGTGAGCACCTGGCTGCCGCAGATGATGCGGGCCTCGGGCTGGGGCCTGACCTCCTCGGTCAGCTTCCTGATGGTCATCAACGCGGGCGGCATCGTCGGCATGCTGATCGCCGGACGGACCGCCGACCGCTTCGGGGCGGTGCGGGTCTCGGCGGTCTGGTTCCTGCTGACGGCCTGCGGCGCCCTGCTGATGGGCGCGCACCTGTCGCTGTGGGTCACCTACGCGGTGGTGTTCGTCACCGGCATCTGGCTGTTCAGCGCCCAGACCATGGTCTACGCGGCCACCCACACCGTCTACGGCCCGGCCGAGCGGGCCGCGGGGCTGGGCTGGGTGACCGGCGTCGGCCGCACCGGAGCGGTCGCCGGCCCCTGGCTGGGCGGCGTCCTGCTGGCGCAGGGCGCCGAGGGCTGGGGCTTCACGATGTTCGCCCTCGCCGGTGTGGTGGGGGCCGCGATGATCGCCCTGGTCCCGCTGGCCGGGCGGAGCGGGCGGTCCGGCCCGGCCGCCGCCGCGGAGGGGGCGGACGCGGAGGCGGCGACCGCCTCCTGATCCCGGGCCCACCCGGCTTCCGCACCGGGCGGCGGGGCGGCCCCGCC
>NZ_BAAATJ010000017.1:0-137442 GCF_039533345.1 Streptomyces glaucosporus
CCGCGGCCGCGCAGCCGCCGCGCGGCCGCGGCCGCCGCGGCGAGGAGGGCGGCGGTCAGCGCGGCGGCGAAGGTGACCAGGGGCGCGCCGCCCAGGGCGGCCAGCGGCGTCAGCGGCGAGGCGGTGTTGGCGAAGGCCAGCCGCCCCCAGGGGAAGCCCCCGAAGGGGATGCGGTCGCGCGCCCACTCCTCGGCGACCCACAGGCAGGCCCCCCACAGCGGCCACAGCGGCAGCCGCGAGGTGAGGGCCAGCCCGGCGCCCAGCGGCACGAAGAACAGCGCCTCGACCAGGGCCAGGCCGAACACCGCGTCCCAGCCGACGACGTGGAGCCACTTCAGCAGCACCAGGAAGAACGGCAGCCCCGCGGCGAAGCCGAGCCAGGCCCCCTGCCGCGCGGTGCGCCCCCGGGTGAGGAGGGCGAGCGCGGCGACGGCGGCGACCGACAGCGGCCACAGGTCGTAGGGCGGGAAGGCGGCGGCCAGGGCGGCGCCGCTCACGGCGGCCGCGACCGAGCGGTACGCCCCGCGGCGTGCCGCCCGGACCAGCCGGGCCGGGGAACGGCGGCGTACGGAGCCGCCGGGGGCTGCGGCGCCGGGATCGCCGGCGCGCTCGTCCGCCCGGCGGCGCGGCGGTTCGTCCGGCCGTCCGGCGGTTGGACCCCCGGTCTCGGCTTCGGCGGTGGTGTCGGGACCCGATGGCACGGTCGCGGCCTTCCTTGCAGGTCGTGGGGTGACGAGCCCGACCGTACAACGCCGGGAGGCTCCGGCGGTCCGGGGGTGGCCCCCGCGGGAGGGGAGACGGGGGGAACGGGAGGCGTGAGGGAGGCCGGCGGGGCCGGAAGGAGGGCCCCGGGCGGCGCGGCGGCCGGGGCCGCGGCGGGCCGTCGCGGGACGGGGGCCCGGCGCCCTTCGGGCCGGCCTGGGGTCCGCCGGCTGCGGATCGGCCCAGGGCCGTTGTCTACTGAGCGTCCGGGCCCCTCCCGGGTCGCACCTGCCGGCCGGTCCGAACCCCTCCGCCCTCGGGTCGCGGGCGCTGGACCTGGCTCCCGGCCGTGCGCCGCTGGGGCGCACCGCCCGTGGCCCAGCCCGTCCGGCGACTGCGCGGAGGTTCTCCGGCCGAACGTCCTGTGGTGGACTCGGCCGAACCTACCCGCCCACGGCCGCCGCCTGTCAACACCCCCGTCACCTGCGGTTCTTCAACAAACCGGCAGGTCAGTGACGAGGACCGGACCGGGAAGCGGCCGGAGGCGGGAACATCGATCGGCGGTACCCGCGCCCTCCGCCGTCACTCGTCCGGGTGCACGTACACCGTCCGTCCGGCGACCACCGTCCGCAGGCAGACGGGCAGGTCACGGCCGGGCGTGAGGTCGGGCAGGCCCGGGGTGCCCGAGCGCGGGTCGGTGGACCAGGCGGCGATCCGGTCGTCGGGGACCTGCACCACCAGATCGCCGACGCGCCAGATCGCGTAGTCGGCCGGGGCGCCGGGGACGAGGACGCCGGCGTCGTCGCGGCCGATCGCCCGCCAGCCGCCGCGGGTGTGGGCGGTGAACGCGGCACGGACCGAGATCCGGTGCTCGGGCGTGCGGTGGAACGCCGCGGCCCGCAGGGTGCCCCAGGGGTCGAGGGGGGTGACGGGGCTGTCGGAGCCGAACGCCAGGGGGATGCCGGCGCGCAGCATGGCGGCGTACGGGTTGAGGGTGCGGGCGCGCCCGGGCCCCAGGCGGCGGGCGTACATGCCCTCCTCGCCGCCCCAGGCGGCGTCGAAGGCGGGCTGCACGGAGGCGGTGAGGGCGAACTCGGCGAAGGCCGCGATGGTGGCCCCGGTCAGCATCTCGGCGTGTTCGACGCGGTGCCGGGCGGCGCGCACCCGGTCCAGGCCGACCCGCTCGGCGGCGGCCCGCACGCCGTCGGTGACCGCGGTGAGGGCGGCGTCGCCGATGGCGTGGAACCCGGCCTGGATCCCGGCCTCGGTGCAGGCGGCGACGTGGGCGGCGACGGCGTCGGCGTCCAGGTGCGCGGTGCCGCGGTGGCCGGCGTCGGCGTAGGGCTCGTGGAGGTGAGCGGTGTGGGAGCCGAGGGAGCCGTCGGCGAAGAGGTCCCCGGCGGCGCCGAGGGCGCCCAGCTCCCGTACCCGCTCCGCGCCCTCGGCGGAGGTGATGTGCTCGGCCCAGTAGCCGAAGACCCGGGGTCCGGGCTCGTCGGCGGCCAGCCGCAGCAGGCCGGCCAGGTCGTCCTCGCCGGAGATCTCGGGGCCCGCGCACTCGTGGAGGGTCCCGATGCCGCGGGATGCGGCGTGGCGCAGGGCGGCGCGCTGGGCCTCGGCGCGCTGGGCGGGCGTGATCGAGGCGTGCGCGACGGCCCGGGCGGCGTGGTGGGCGTCGCCGGTCAGGGGGGCGTCGGGGGCGTAGCCGGACAGGCCGGTGATGCCGGGGACGAGGTCGAGCAGGGCGGTGGTCGCCAGCGCGGAGTGGACGTCGACACGGGTGAGGTAGAGGGGCCGGCCGCCGGCGGCCTCGTCGAGTTCGGCGCGGGAGGGCGGCCGCTGCTCGGCCCAGGCGCTGGCGTCCCAGCCGTGGCCGAGCAGGATCCGGTCGGCGGGGCGGGCCTGCGCGTGGGCCCGGACCCGCTCCAGGACCTCGCCCGGGGAGCGGGTGCCGGACAGGTCGAGCCCGGTGAGCGCCAGACCGGTCGCGGTGGTGTGGACGTGGGCGTCGGTGAAGGCGGGGGTGACGAGCGCGCCGTCGAGGTGGACGACCTCGTCGACGCCGTCGGCGAAGGAGTCCGCCGCTCCTTCGGAGCCGATCCAGGCGATGGCGTCGCCGTCGACGACCATGGCGGTGGCGAAGGGATCGGCGGGACTGTGGACCTCGCCGCCGCGCAGCAGGACGGTGCGGGGCCGGTCGAGAGGGGCCGTGCTGTCGCTCATGACCGCCAGTCTCCCCCGTCCCGGCGGCCCGGGGCCGCCCGGGGTGGCCGAGGCGGCCCCGGATCCCTCACATGCGGGGCGGCCGGGCCTCGTAGGGCGTGGAGAGCACCACGGTGGTCCGGGTGGAGACACCGGCCAGGGACCGGATCCGGGCCAGCAGGTGCTCCAGCTCTATGGGCGAGGCGACCCGCACCTTGAGGATGTAGTTCTCGTCGCCCGCGACGCTGTGGCACGCCTCGATCTCGGGGACCTCGGCGAGCCGTTCGGCGATGTCGTCCGGCGCGCTGGGGTCGAACGGCTTGACCGAGATGAACGCGGTCATCGGCAGCCCGACGGCCTCGGGGTCGACGATGGCCCGGTAGCCGCGGATGACGCCGCGCTGCTCCAGGCGCCGGACGCGCTGGTGCACCGCCGAGGTGGACAGGCCGGTGGCCTTGCCCAGATCGGTGTAGCTCATCCGCCCGTCCCTGACGAGCAACTCCACGATGCGACGATCCAGCTCCTCCACGACAGGCAACCTACTGCGCCGGGCGCGCCGGGTCACACCGGACGTGCCCGCGGCACTCCTCCGGCGCCCGCCTGTGACGAACGCCACACCGATGCCCCCCTGTCCGCGGAGGCGGGGTGATTACGCGCCGGTCACGGCGGGAAATGCTTGCTGTGGCCGGGGCTCCCAGCGAAACGGACGCCCGGCGGCCCGTCCAAGGGGGATGCATGCGCATTGTGAAGTCACGTCATACCGGTCACCCGGAGCCCGAACTCCACGAGGAGAACGCCGAGGAGTACGACGCGTACGAGACCTACGAGATCTTCCGGGTGGTCTGCCCGGACTGCTCGCAGCCGATCGCGCTGCTGGCCGAGGAGGAGACGCTCCCCGAGCACGCGCTGTGCCCGACGCCGTGGAACCCCTTCGGGCTGACGGTGTGCCGGGGGTCGGGGCGCTCCGTGGACGACGCCCGGCCCGACGGTCCCGAGCACGAGGCGCAGGAGCGGGACGCCGCGACGCTGCTGACGCTGCCCGAGGGACTGGACTGGCGGACGCAGCCGTTCTCCCACGCGGGAGGCCCGGGCACGCGCCCGATGCGCGTCCCGCACCGGCGGCGCCCCCGCCGCTGACACGCCCGCGGGCGGGCTCGTCCGCCCACCGGTCCACCCGCCGGCGCCGCGCACCGTCCCCGCGGACCGCCTCCCGGCGCGGCCCGCTCCCCGCCGGCCGGTGATCCGCCGCCCGCGCCGCCTCCGCCCGGCGGGCCGCGGCGACCCCGTGCACGAGGCCGCCGCGCCTCCCGCTCCCGCGGCGCCGGGCCCGCTCAGCGGCTCTCGGGGCCCACGAGGCGGCGGGCGATCACCACCCGCTGGATCTGGTTGGTGCCCTCGACGATCTGCAGCACCTTGGCCTCCCGCATCAGGCGCTCGACCGGGTACTCCCGGGTGTAGCCGTAGCCGCCGAGGAGCTGCACCGCGTCGGTGGTGACCCGCATCGCCGCGTCCGTGCAGAACAGCTTGGCCATGGCGGCCTGCCGGGCGAACGGCTCCCCGGCGTCGCGCAGCCGGGCCGCGGCCAGGTACAGGGCGCGCCCGGCCTCGATCTGCGTGGCCATGTCGGCGAGCATGAACCGCACACCCTGGAAGTCGGAGACGGGACGGCCGAACTGCTCGCGTCCGGCGGTGTGGGCCAGGGCCTCGTCCAGGGCGGCCTGGGCGACGCCGACCGCGCAGGCGGCGATGCCCAGGCGCCCGGAGTCGAGCGCGTCCAGCGCTATGGAGAAGCCCTGACCCTCCTCCCCGATGCGGCGGCTGTCGGGCACGCGGACCCGGTCGAAGTGGACCTGGGCGGTCGGCGAGCCGTTCATGCCCATCTTCCGCTCGGGCGCGGCGGCGCTCAGCCCCTCCGCGTCGCCGGGGACGAGGAACGCGGTGACGCCCCGGGGGCCTTCGCCGCCGGTGCGGGCCAGGACGGTGTAGAAGTCGGCGATGCCGCCGTGGGTGATCCACGCCTTGGTGCCGTCGATGACCCAGTCGTCCCCGTCCCGCACGGCGCGGGTGCGCATCGCGGCGGCGTCGGAGCCGGAGGCGGGCTCGGACAGGCAGTACGCGCCCAGCAGTCCGCCGGTGAGCATCGCCGGAAGGTGCTCGGCGCGCTGCTCCTTGGTGCCGAAGCGGGCCAGGGCATGGCAGGCGAGGGTGTGGACGCTGACGCCGAGGCCGACGGTGAGGCGGGCCGCGGCGAGCTCCTCCAGGACCTGCAGGTACACCTCGTAGGGCTGGTCTCCGCCGCCGAACTCCCCGTCGTAGGGGAGGGACAGCAGTCCGGACTCCGACAGCAGGGCGAAGGTCTCGCGGGGGAAGCGGCCGGCTTCCTCCTCCTCGGCGGCGGCCGGCCGGATCTCCCGCCGGGCCAGGTCGCGGACCAGGGTGAGGAGGTCGCGGGCCTCCTCCGTGGGCAGTCGGCGTTCCACCGGCTGGGGGCCGTACTCGGTCATCGCGACGCTCTCCTCCCTGTCGGGCGCTGCGGCGGTGCGCGCTCGGGGTGTGGCGGCGCCGCCGGGTGTGAGTGCCCAGCCGGTGTGGCTTCCTCGGGTCGCGAAGCGGCCTGCCCGCGGCTGCGGCGATTGGAGTATGCCCGATCATCGGCACGGCGTCACTGCGGGAGAGGAGCCGCGTCCGGACGGTGGGCGGGCGGGCGCGGGCGGTTGTCGGTGCCCGCTGCCACACTCGCCCCATGCGGAGTGATCGGGGCCGGTCCGTGCGCTGGGCGATGGCGGTGACCGCCGAGGGCGCGGCCCGGCTGTGCCCGCTGGACGCGCGGGGGCGCCCGGCCGGGCCGGTGGTGACCGAGCCGGACGCGGCGCGGGCCGTCGCGGCGCGGCCGGAGGCGGCGCGGTGGGTGTGGCGGTCGACGGCCGAGGTGTATCCGCGGCTGCTGGACGCCGGGGTGCGGGTGGCGCGCTGCTACGACGCCGAGGCGGCCGAGGCGCTGCTGCTGGGGCACGAGGGGCGGTGGGGCGAGCCCCGGTCGCTGGCCGCGGCGTGGGCGCGGCTGCACGGGCGGCCGGTGCCGGAGGACCCCCCGCTTCCCGGGGCCGACCTGCAGCCCTCGCTGTTCGCGCCGGGCCCGGTGCCGCTGCCGTCGGGCACGGACCCGCTCCGGGCGCTGCTGGAGGTGTACGCCGATCAGGTGAGGCGGGCGGAGGCGACCGGTCATCCGGAGCGGACGCGGCTGCTGCTGGCGGCCGAGTCGGCGGGGACGCTGGTGGCGGCGGAGATGAACCGGGCGGGGGTGCCCTGGCGGGCGGACGTCCACCGCGAGCTGCTGCGGGAGCTGCTGGGGGAGCGCTACCCGGGCGGCGGCGAGCCCAGCCGGCTGGCGGAGCTGGCCGAGGAGGTCTCGCGCGCGTTCGGGCCGGGGGTGCGGGTGCGGCCCGATCTGCCGGCGGACGTCCTCAGGGCGTTCGCCCGGGCCGGGATCCGGCTGTCGTCGACCCGGGCGTGGGAACTGCGGAAGGTCGACCATCCGGCCGTGGCCCCGCTGCTGCGCTACAAGCGGCTGTACCGGCTGCACACCGCGCACGGCTGGTCCTGGCTGCGCACCTGGGTGCGCGACGGCCGCTTCCACCCCGAGTACGTGCCCGGCGGCTCGGTCACGGGCCGCTGGACGAGCAACGGCGGGGGCGCGCTGCAGATCCCCAAGGTGGTGCGGCGGGCGGTGGTGGCCGATCCGGGGTGGCGGCTGGTGGTCGCCGACGCCGACCAGATGGAACCCAGGGTGCTGGCGGCGATCTCCCGCGACCGGGGGCTGATGGAGGTGGCCGGCAGCGGCCGGGACATGTACTCGGTCCTGTCCGACCGGGCCTTCGGCGGCGACCGGGACCGGGCCAAGCTGGCGCTGCTGGGCGCGGTGTACGGGCAGACCTCGGGGGACGGCCTGCGGCACCTGGCGGACCTGCGGCGCCGCTTCCCGGCGGCGGTGGCGTACGTGGACGAGGCGGCGCGGGCCGGCGAGGAGGGCCGTCTGGTGCGCACCTGGCTGGGGCGGACCTGCCCGCCCGCCGCCGTGCGGGAGGAGAACGGGGAGGCCGGGGCCGGCGGCACGCCCGCGGAGGGGGCGGACGGGGAGGACGCGGGGGGCGGTGCGTCCGGGGCCCGCGCCCGGGGCCGGTTCACCCGCAACTTCGTGGTGCAGGGCAGCGGGGCCGACTGGATGCTGCTGGTGCTGGCGGCGCTGCGCCGGTCCCTGACGGGGATGCGGGCGGAGCTGGTGTTCTTCCAGCACGACGAGGTGATCGTGCACTGTCCCGCCGAGGAGGCGGACGCGGTGGCCGAGGCGGTCCGCGCCGCGGGCGACCTGGCGGGCCGCACCGCCTTCGGCGAGACGCCGGTGCGCTTCCCGTTCACCACGGCCGTGGTGGAGTGCTACGCGGACGCGAAGTGACCGGGGCTCCGGGGGCCCGGGACCGCTCCGGGGCGAGGAAGGCGCGCAGCGCGGCGGCGACCTGCTCGGGGGCCTCCTCGGCCATGTGGTGGCCGCTGTCGATCGTGCCGCAGGTGACGTCGTCCGCCCAGGCGCGCCAGATGCCGGGGATGTCCGGGTAGAGGTCGCCCAGGTCGTCCTTCCGCGACCACAGCACCAGCACCGGGCAGGTGACGCGGCGGCCCGCGGCCCGGTCGGCGTCGTCGTGGTGCCGGTCCACGGTCAGGCCGGCCCGGTAGTCCTCCAGCATGGCGCGGACGGTGGCCGGGTCGTGGACGGCCCGCTGGTAGTCCTCCCACGCCTCGGCGCCCATCGCCTCCCGCGAGCCGCCGTACCAGGCGGCGGGGTCGGCCAGGATCGCGCGTTCGGGCTTGTCGGGGACGGCGAAGAAGAACCAGTGGTACCAGGCGCGGGCGAAGCGTTCGTCGCAGCGGGCCAGGTGCTCGCCGATGGGGATGCAGTCGCCCACCGCGAGGCGGGTGACGGCCCCGGGCGCGTCCAGCGCGAGGCGCAGGGCGACGTACGAGCCGCGGTCGTGGCCGAAGACGGCGAACCGCTCGTGCCCCAGGCGCCGCATCAGGGCCAGGCAGTCGCGAGCCATGGCGCGCTTGGAGTACGGCGCGTGGTCGGCGGTGGTGGGCGGCTTGGAGGACTGCCCGTAGCCGCGCAGGTCGGGGCAGACCACGGTGTGGGCGTCGGCGAGCAGGGGCGCGACGCGGTGCCAGGTGGCGTGGGTGCGGGGGTGGCCGTGGAGGAGCAGCACCGGCGGTCCGGAGCCGCCGTGGCGCACGCGCAGGGTCGCCTCCCCCGTGTCGATGCGCTCCAGTGCGAAACCGTCGAACACGTCCGCTCCTCGGGCCGGTTGGCTTCCGGATTCCCCGGGAGCGGGCGGCCAACCCGCCGGTCCGGGAATCGGGGCCGCTCGGCCCTGTCGGCGGGGCGCGCCCGGAGGGCGCGGGGGCCCGCACGCCCCGGCCTGCGGGCCCCGGCCCCGCGGTCGGACTCCTCCAGGAGGGTCCGGCCCCGCCCGTCACGGCGGGCCGGAGGGGACGTCCTCCCCCGGGGCGCGTCCCGCCCCGCCGAGCGGTTCGCGCGCCTGGAGGGCGCGGACGCGAGAGCATCGGGGGAGCACAGCCGTACCACCGAGCGACCGACGTCCCCGTGTCCCCAGGAGCCATCGCATGAGCAACCCGGTCACGAGCAACCAGGCGCAGATCGGCGTCACCGGACTGGCCGTCATGGGCCGCAACCTGGCCCGCAACCTGGCCCGCCACGGCTACACCGTCGCCGTGCACAACCGCACGGCCGCCAGGACCCGGGCCCTGGTGGAGGAGTTCGGCCACGAGGGCGACTTCGTGCCCGCGGGCACGGCGGAGGAGTTCGTGGCCGCGCTGGAGCGGCCGCGCCGCCTGGTGATCATGGTCAAGGCCGGCGGGCCGACCGACGCCGTCATCGAGGAGTTCGCCCCGCTGCTGGACGAGGGCGACATCGTCGTCGACGGCGGCAACGCCCACTTCGCCGACACCCGCCGCCGCGAGCGGGCGCTGCGCGAGCGCGGCATCCACTTCGTCGGCGCGGGCGTCTCCGGCGGCGAGGAGGGCGCCCTGAACGGGCCCAGCATCATGCCCGGCGGGCCGGTCGAGGCGTGGGAGGCGCTCCGCCCGCTGCTGGAGGACATCGCGGCGAAGGCCGCCGACGGCACGCCCTGCACCGCGCACATCGGCCCCGACGGCGCCGGGCACTTCGTGAAGATGGTGCACAACGGCATCGAGTACGCCGACATGCAGCTCATCGCCGAGGCCTACGACCTGCTGCGCACCGTCGCCGGGTACGAGCCGGCCCGGATCGCCGAGGTCTTCCGCACCTGGAGCACCGGCCGCCTGGACTCCTACCTGGTCGGGATCACCGCGGAGGTCCTGGCCCACACCGACGCCGCCACCGGGCGTCCCTTCGTCGACGTCGTCGCCGACGCCGCCGAGCAGAAGGGCACCGGCCGGTGGACGGTCCAGACCGCCCTGGACCTGGGCGTGCCGGTGTCCGGCATCGCCGAGGCGGTCTTCGCCCGGTCCCTGTCCGGCCACACCGGGCTGCGCGAGGCCGCCGCCGGGCTGCCCGGCCCGCGCGGCCGGGCCCTGGACGAGGGGGAGGCCGCGCGCTTCGCCGACCGGGTCGAGCAGGCGCTGTACGCCTCGAAGGTCGTCTCCTACGCGCAGGGCTGGAACATGGTGCGGGCGGCGAGCGAGGAGTACGGCTGGGACGTCGACCCGGGGGCCGTGGCCGCCGTCTGGCGCGGCGGCTGCATCATCCGGGCCGCCTTCCTGGACCGCGTCCGCGCCGCCTTCGCCGCCGATCCCGCGCTGCCCACCCTGCTGGCCGACCCCGGGTTCGCCGAGGAGGTCGGCGGGGCCCAGCAGGCGTGGCGGGAGACGGTGGCCGAGGCCGTCCGCCACGGCGTCCCCGTGCCCGGCTTCTCCGCCGCGCTGGCCTCGTACGACGCCCTGCGCGCCGGACGGCTGCCCGCGTCCCTCGTCCAGGCCCAGCGCGACTACTTCGGCGCCCACACCTACCGGCGCACCGACCGGGCGGGCTCGTACCACACCCTGTGGGGCGGGGACCGCTCCGAGGTGAGCGCCGACATCTGAACACCGTCCGGGCGTCCGCACCGGTCCGTCCGGGCCGGTCCGTCCGCGTTCCGGGGCCGCTTCCGCCGGGCCGGGCGGGAGCGGCCCCCTTCATTGGTATGGACATGACCGCGACACCCCCTCTACAGTCCCCTTGGACTAGACCTGAGAGCGCTCTCGGCTCCTCTCAGCGTCTCTCCGCTGTCCTGCCCCCACCCCGGCCCCGCTCGGGCCGGGCGACAGTAAGGAGACCGACCTCATGCGCGTCGCACGACGCAGAACCGGGGTGCGCGCGGGCCTGTCCGCGCTGCTCGCGCTGGGCGCCCTGACCGCCACGGGAACCGGCCTCCCCGCCGCCGCCGCGGCCCCCGCCCCCCAGGCCCACGCCCCCGCCCAGGCCCTGGTGGACGCCATGGAACGCGACCTGGGCCTGAGCGAGCGCCAGGCACGGGAACGGCTGCGGCAGGAGGCGGCGGCCGCCGCCGTGGCCCCCAGGGCCGAGAAGGCCGCGGGCGCCGCCTTCGGCGGCTCCTGGTTCGACGCCCGCACCGGGAAACTGGTCGTCGGCGTGACCGGCGAGAAGAAGGCCGAGGCCGTACGGGCCACCGGCGCGGTGCCCCGGATCGTCGAGCACAGCGCCGCGGAACTGGACGCCGCCAAGGAGCGGATCGACGCCCGGGCCGAGAAGAAGGCCGCCCCGTCCGGCGTGAGCGGCTGGCACGTCGACCCCCGCTCCAACACCGTGGTCGTCGACCTCGTCGAAGGGACCGCGCGCGACGCCGCCGTCCGCGCCTTCCTGGACGACGCGCGCGAGGCCGGCCCCGTGACGGTGCGCGAGAGCACCGGCGAGGTGCCGCGCACCTTCGCCGCGGGCGTCGTCGGCGGCGACCCGTACTACACCGGCAACGCCCGCTGCTCCATCGGCTTCGCCGTGCACGGCGGCTTCGTCACCGCCGGCCACTGCGGCCGGACCGGCGACTCGGTGCGCGGCTGGGACGGCTCCCAGATGGGGCAGTTCCGGGGCTCCTCCTTCCCCGGCAACGACTACGCCTTCGTGAGCACCGGCCACGGCTGGTGGACGGTGCCGGTGGTGCTGGGCTGGGGGAAGACGCCCGACGTGCTGGTGCGCGGCTCCGCCGAGGCCCCCGTCGGCGCCTCGATCTGCCGCTCCGGCTCCACCACCCAGTGGCACTGCGGCCAGGTGCTGGCCAAGAACGAGACGGTCAACTACAGCCAGGGCGCCGTCCACCAGATGACCAAGACCAGCGTCTGCGCCGAACCCGGCGACTCCGGCGGCTCGTTCATCAGCGGCGACCAGGCCCAGGGCGTCACCTCGGGCGGCTGGGGCAACTGCTCCAGCGGCGGCGAGACCTGGTTCCAGCCGGTCAACGAGATCCTGGCGGTGTACGGCCTGACCCTGCACACCGCCTGACACACCGCCGCACCGCCCCCGGGGCGCGTACGCGAGGGGCCGCCCGGCCGACGCCGGGCGGCCCCTCCGCCGCGTTCCCGGCGCCGCACGCCGGGGCTCCGCCGCGGGCAGGGGCGTCCACCAGCCGGCGAGCACCCCGCCCCGGGGGTGACAGCTCCGTCCCGGGGGTGACAGCTCCGTCCCGGCCCTCCCTCAAGTCACATGCGTGAACGCCGCCGCTCTTCCCGCCCCCGCGCACGCGGCCCACCGGGCCCACCGCACCGGCCTTCTTGACGCTCGCTCCGCCCCCTCCTAGGGTTCCCCACGGTTCACGAAACTGAAGCTCGTTCACATCCATATACAGGGGATTCGTGCCGGCCCGCCCGCAAGGCCCCCGCGCCTCCGCCCCGCCCGGCGGCCGGCCCCGCGGCGGGCCCGGAAGGTGCGCACCCGCCCGGCGCCCGATCCCCGCCCCCTCACCGATCTGTTGGAGGAACCGGTGGACCACGGCCCGAGGACGGTGGACGCATGAAGATACGCGACCTGATCATCACCCCGATCGCCTTCCGGGACCCGCCCCTGCTCAACTCCACCGGCGTCCACGAGCCGCTGGCACTGCGGTGCGTACTGGAGCTGGTGACCGACGACGGCACGACCGGCCTCGGGGAGAGCCCCGGCGACAAGGAGCACCTGGAGCGGCTGGCCGTGGCCCGCGAGGCCGTCCTGGGCATGGACGTCTTCGCCACCACCGCCATCGGGCAGGCCGTGGACGCCGCACTCGGCGGCCCCGGCGGACCGGTGCCCACCACCGCGCGGGCCGGGGTCTTCTCCGCGATCGAGGTCGCCTGCCTGGACGCCCAGGGAAAGATCACCGGACGCCCGGTGTGCGACCTGCTGGGCGGAGCCGTCCGCGACGCCGTCCCCTACAGCGCCTACCTGTTCTACAAGTGGGCCGAGCACCCGGCGCAGGACGGCCGCGGCCCGATCCCCGACGAGTGGGGCGAGGCCCTGGACCCCGAGGGCATCGTCGCCCAGGCCAGGCGGATGGTGGACCTCTACGGCTTCCGCTCCCTGAAGCTCAAGGGCGGGGTCTTCCCGCCGGACGAGGAGATCGCCGCGATCCGCGCCCTGGCCGAGGCGTTCCCCGGCCTGCCGCTGCGGATCGACCCCAACTACGCCTGGACGCCGGAGACCTCGCGGTACGTGGCCCGGGAACTGGACGGCGTCCTGGAGTACCTGGAGGACCCCACGCCCGGCTTCGACGGACTGGCGTCCGTCGCCGCGACCGCGACCATGCCGCTGGCCACCAACATGTGCGTGGTCTCCTTCGAGACCGTCCGCCCCGCCGTGGAACGCGGTTCGGTGCAGGTGATCCTCTCCGACCACCACTACTGGGGCGGGCTGCGCCGCACCCGCGAACTCGGCGCGGTCTGCGAGGCGTTCGGCCTGGGAATGTCCATGCACTCCAACTCCCACCTGGGCATCAGCCTCGCCGCCATGACCCATGTCGCGGCCGCCACCCCCAACCTCACCTACGCCTGCGACACCCACTACCCCTGGAACCGGGAGGACGACGTCGTCGTCCCCGGCGCGCTGCGCTTCACCGGCGGCAGCGTCCCGGTGCCCGACGGGCCGGGCCTGGGCGTCGAGCTGGACCGCGAGGCGCTGGCCGAGCGCCACCGCACGTACCTGGAGTCGGGCCGCGAGCGGCGCGATGACACCGGCTACCGCCGCCGCCTCGACCCCTCCTACGACCCCGCGATCCCCCGGTGGTGAGACGCGTCACGGCGGGGATCCGGCACCGCGGATCCCCGCCGGAGCGGGATACGTGTGTTACGGTCGTAGCAGTTGCAGTTTTGGTACCCATGAACTCTGTGTGCGCCTGACGGTTTGTGACCTTCGGGCGCCTTTTGTTTTTCCGGCTCTTCCGGCGGGGTCTCAATGCGGCGACACGGAGATCGGCACAGTGCGGATCTCCTGCACTGCCCCTTACCTGGAGGAGAAAAAATGGCCAGCGGCACCGTGAAGTGGTTCAACGCCGAAAAGGGTTTCGGCTTCATCCAGCAGGACGGCGGCGGCGCCGACGTCTTCGCCCACTACTCGAACATCGCCACCCAGGGCTTCCGTGAGCTCCACGAGGGCCAGAAGGTGACCTTCGACGTCACTCAGGGCCAGAAGGGCCCGCAGGCGGAGAACATCCTTCCCGCCTGACGCCCTAAGCGCCCACACGGCGCCCTGCAGACCGGGGCCCGCACCACACCGTGCGGGCCCCGGTCCGTGCTTCACCCCCGGCGCACCGGCGAACCCGCCGCCCGCCGCCCCTCCCCGCCCCGGCACGGGCGGGCCCGGTCCCGCGCGGACCGCACGACTCCCCACCGCACCGCGGTGGCGGGGGTCACGTCTTCTCACCGGCTCGTTCCCTCGATTCCCCGCCCGGCCGTGCCCGCGGGGTCTTCCTCGGCGCGTGCCACCCCGAGGAAGGGTCTTCCATGAGCTCCCCCACCCGTCCCACCCGTTCCACCCGTTCCGCCCGCCGCCGGCCGCCCCGGGCCGCCGTTCCCGCGCAGCGCCGCACCAGCCCGCCGCCACGGGACGGGCTCACCCTGCCCGCCGGCACCCCGGGCCTGCCCCCGGCCGCCTCGTTCGCCGAGCTGGACATGCCCGCCCCCCTGCTGGAGGAACTCGCCCGGCAGGGCGTCACCGCGCCGTTCCCGATCCAGGGGGCCACGCTGCCCGACTCGCTGGCCGGCCGCGACGTCCTGGGCCGCGGACGCACCGGGTCGGGCAAGACCCTCGCCTTCGGCCTGGCCCTGCTCGCCCGCACCGCCGGCCTGCGCGCCGAGCCCCGCCGCCCCCTGGCCCTGGTGCTCGTCCCCACCCGGGAACTGGCCCAGCAGGTCACCGACGCCCTCACCCCGTACGCCAAGTCCGTACGGCTGCGGCTGACCGCGGTCGTGGGCGGCCTGTCGATCGGCCGCCAGGCCGCCGCCCTCAAAAGCGGGGCCGAGGTGGTCGTGGCCACCCCCGGACGGCTCAGGGACCTGGTCGAACGCGGCCACTGCCGGCTGGACCAGGTGCGGACCACCGTGCTGGACGAGGCCGACCAGATGGCCGACATGGGCTTCCTCCCGCAGGTCACGCAACTGCTGGAGCAGGTCCGCCCCGACGGCCAGCGAATGCTGTTCTCCGCCACCCTGGACCGCGACGTGGACCGGCTCGTCCGGCGTTTCCTGACCGACCCGGTCGTCCACTCCGTGGACCCCCCGGCGGGCGCCGTCACCACCATGGAGCACCACGTCCTGCGGGTGGCCCCCGAGGACAAGCAGGCCACCACCGCCCGCATCGCCGCCCGCGACGGCCGCGTGATCATGTTCGTCCACACCAAGCGCGCCGTCGACCGCCTGGTCCGGCGCCTGCTCGCCGACGGCGTGCGCGCCGCCGCGCTGCACGGCGGGAAGTCCCAGAACCACCGCAACCGCACCCTGGAGCAGTTCCGCTCCGGGCACGCCACCGTCCTGGTGGCCACCAACGTCGCCGCCCGCGGCATCCACGTCGACAGCCTCGACCTGGTCGTCAACGTGGACCCGCCCGCCGATCCCAAGGACTACCTCCACCGCGGCGGGCGCACGGCCCGCGCGGGCGAGTCCGGCAGCGTCGTCACCCTCGTCCTGCCCGAGCAGCGCCGTGACGTCGACCGCATGCTGACCGCCGCCGGCGTGTCACCGCGCGTCACCGCGGTCCGTCCCGGCGACGCGGAACTCGCCCGCCTCACCGGCGCGAAGGCCCCCTCCGGCCTCCCCGTCACCCTGACCGCACCAGCCGCCGCGCAGCCCCGGCGCGATGCCGCCGACGCCCGCCCCGGGCGGCGCCGCCGCCCCGCACGGGGGCGGCGCACCGCGGGCGGCGGACGGGGCGGGAACCCGCCCAGGGCGGCGCGCGGCGCCTCCTGACACCAGACACTCCACGGCCCGCCCCCGGCCGCGGGCGCCGGGCGCCCGTGCATGCCCCCCGGGCCGCCCGGGTACCCCGGACGGCCCGCACAGACCGGAGGCATCCCATGGGAAAGATCAACAACCCGATCGAACTGCAGAAGGCGCTGGGCGGCGTGGACTATCCCGCCGACCGCGACACCCTGGTCGAGAACGCGAAGAAGAAAGGCGCGAAGGAAGAGGTGGTGAAGGAGCTCTCCGCGCTGAAGAAGGACCGCTTCGACGGCCCGGACGACGTCAGCAGGGCCGTCTTCGGCAAGGGCGGCTGAAGCCCGCCCCGCACGCGTCCGGCCGGGGCGCGGCCCGCCACGGGCCGCGCCCCGGCCGCCGGGCGCCCCGGTTCCCCCGCCCGGGGGCTAGCCGCGGCCGCCCTCGCCCTTCTCCCCGGTGAGGTCCTCGCGGTCCACACCGGCCTCGGACATGGCGTCCTCCAGCTCCCGCCCGACGTTCCCCCGGTTCTCGTTGGCCGCCTCGGCCCGGCGGGCGGACTGCTCGCCCTGCTCGTCGAAGATCACCTGGTCGGTCTTCTCGGTCTTGGGCCGGTTCTCCTCGGGCGTGCTCATGACGATCTCCTCGCTCCGTGACGTTCTGCGACGGTCCGTGGTCCTCGCGGATCCTCCGGACAGCGGACGCCGTACCCGCTCACGCCCGGCGCATGCGGACCGGCACGAAGACCCGCGCACCGAGGAACACCCCAGAAGCACTCCGGGGGCACCCGGGCCACGCCCGGGACCGCCGGAAGCGCCCGCCACCGCCATGCCGCGGCCCCCGGGCGGGTAGGACTCCCCGGACCGGAAACCGCGGAACACCCCACCGGAAGGGACGCGAGGTGCGACACATGGCCGCGACCGCCGACGAGCCGTGGTGGAAGACCGCGGTGGTGTACCAGATCTACCCCCGCAGCTTCGCCGACTCCGACGGCGACGGCATCGGCGACCTGCGCGGCATCCTGGAAAGACTGGACCACCTGGCCCGCCTGGGCGTCGACGTGATCTGGCTCTCCCCCGTCCACCCCTCCCCCCACGACGACAACGGCTACGACATCTCCGACTACCAGGACATCGACCCGCTCTACGGCACCCTGGCGGACTTCGACGACCTCCTGGCCGAAGTCCACGCACGCGGCATGCGGCTGGTCCTGGACCTGGTGGTCAACCACACCTCCGACGAGCACCCCTGGTTCGCCGCGTCCCGCGACGGCGGACCGAACGGCCCGAAACGCGACTGGTACTGGTGGCGCCCCGCCCGCCCCGGCACCGTCCCCGGCACACCGGGCGCCGAACCGAACAACTGGGGCTCGTTCTTCTCCGGCCCGGCCTGGGAGTGGGACGAGACCTCCGGCGAGTACTACCTGCACCTGTTCTCCCGCAAGCAGCCCGACCTCAACTGGGAGAACCCCGAGGTGCGGCACGCCGTGTACGCCATGATGCGCTGGTGGCTGGAGCGCGGCGTGGACGGCTTCCGCATGGACGTGGTCAACCTCCTGTCCAAGGACCCCGCCCTGCCCGACGGCGAGGTGCCCCCGGGACGCCGGTGGGGCGACGGATCGCCGTACTGCGCCTGCGGCCCGCGCATCCACGAGTTCCTGGCCGAAATGCACCGGAACGTGTTCGCCGGACACCCGAAGACGCTGCTGACGGTCGGGGAGATGCCCGGAGTGACGGTGGAGGAGGCGCGGCTGTTCACCGACCCGGCCCGCCGCGAGGTGGACATGGTGTTCCAGTTCGAGCACGTCGGACTCGACCACGGCACCGGCAAGTTCGACGTCCGCCCGCTGCGGCTGCCGGAACTGAAGGCGTCGCTGGCACGCTGGCAGACCGGACTGGGCGAAACCGGCTGGAACAGCCTGTACTGGAACAACCACGACCAGCCCCGCGCCGTCTCCCGCTTCGGCGACGACCGCCCCGCCCACCGGGTGCGCTCGGCGACCGCCCTGGCCACCGTCCTGCACCTGCACCGCGGCACCCCGTACGTCTACCAGGGCGAGGAACTGGGCATGGCCAACGCCCCCTTCGCCTCCATCGGCGACTTCCGCGACATCGAGTCGCTGCGCCACTTCGAGGAGGAGGTCCGGCACGGCGCCGACCCCGAGAAGGTCCTCGACGCGCTGCGCACGATGGGCCGCGACAACGCCCGCACACCCATGCAGTGGGACGCCTCCCCCCACGCCGGTTTCACCCGGGGCACGCCCTGGATCGCCGTCAACCCCGACCACACGGAGGTCAACGCCGCCGCGCAGGCCGCCGACCCGCACTCGGTGTACCACCACTACCGCCGGCTGATCGCCCTGCGCCACACCGAACCGGCCGTGGCCTTCGGCGACTTCACCCCGCTGCTGCCGGACGACGAGCGGATCTGGGCCTTCCTCCGCCGCCACGCCGACACCGCCACCGAACTGCTGGTGCTCGCCAACCTCGGCCCGGACCCGGTCGCCGCTCCCGTCCCCGGCGACTGGGCCGGCGCCGAGACGCTGATCGTCAACCACCCCGGCGCGGCCCCGCTCTCCTCCTCCGCCACGCTCCTCGCCCCGTGGGAGGCCCGCGTCCACCGCCGCACCACAGCGGCATGACGGCCCGTCAGGAGACCGCCCGGTCCCCCTCCCCCTCCCCGGAGGCCGGCCACGGCACGGTCGGCTGGAGCACGGCCTCGGCCAGCGCACGGGTCCGCAGCGCCGTCACCCGCTGGTACTCGGGGTCGGCGACCATGCGACTGAACGCCTCCCGGCTCGGGTACCGCACCAGCAGCACCGCGTCCCACGCCTGCCCGTCCTCCGCGACCAGCGGCGTCGTACCGTCCCCGGCGTAGAGGACCTCGGCCCCGTAGCGCTCCAGGAACCGCTCCCTCAGCCGCCGCGCGTACTCCTCGTACGACGGCCTGCCGCCCGGAGCGAACCGCAGCAGGTTGAGCATGACCACCGGCCCTCCCGGGTCCTCGGCCAGCATCCGCTTGAGATCGGCTCCCGTGGGATCGACGGCCATGAGGGTCTCCTTGTCGCCATGCCGGTGCGCCGCCGGCAGCGGGAAGGGCGCGCGGTGGGAGCTTAACCGCACCGGCCCCCGCTGCATACCGCCCGGTCGGTACAGCACGGGCGGCGGCCGGACCGAACCGCGCCCCGTCCCCTCCGGACCCCGAAAGGCCCCGGGACGGATTCACCGCGGGCACGGGCGGGTACGGCGCCCCGGGGACGACACGCAGGACACGGACGCAGAAGGCACAGCGGAGAGGAAGACGACGTGGAAAAAGCGGTGAACACGGTGAACACTGCGGACACGGTGGGCACGGCGGCGGACGGTGCGGTGGACATCGTCGCCTACGGAGTCGTCGCCGACGAACGGCCCCTGCTGGAGGAGGCGTTCCGCGGGCGGCACCGCCTGCGCTGCCTGGACCTGGTCCTCAACCGGGACACCGCCTCGACCGCCGCCGGCTGCGAGGTCGTCTGCAGCAGCGTCAACGACGTCCTGGACCGCGAGACGCTCACCGTCCTGGCCCGCGGCGGCACACGGCTGATCACCCAGCGCGCCACCGGCCACAACAACATCGACCTGGACGCGGCCCGGGAACTGGGCCTGTCCGTCGCCCGCGTCTCCTCCTACTCCCCCCACTCGGTCGCCGAGTTCGCCTGGGCCCTGGCCCTCGCGGTCAACCGCAGGGTGGCCAGGTCGGTCACCCGCACCCGCGACTTCGACTTCCGGCTCGACGGCCTGCTCGGACGCGACTTCCACGGGCGCACCGCCGGCGTGCTGGGCACCGGGAAGATCGGCGCCGCCTTCGCCCGGATCGCCGCGGGCTTCGGCATGCGCCTGCTGGGATCCGACATCGCCGAGAACCCCGAATGCCTGGCCCTGGGCGTGGAGTACGTCGACCGGGACCGGCTGTTCGCCGAGTCCGACCTGATCAGCCTCCACCTGCCCCTGGTCCCCGACACCCACCACGTGGTGGACGCCGACGCCCTGGCCCTGATGAAGGACGACGCGATCCTGATCAACACCAGCCGCGGCGGCCTGATCGACGCCCACGCCCTGGTGGAGACCCTGCGGGCGGGCCGTCTCGACGGCGTGGGCCTGGACGTCTACGAGGAGGAGGCGGGAGTGTTCTTCTTCGACAAGTCGATGGAGGTGATGACCGACGACACCCTCGCCCGGCTGATGACCTTCCGCAACGTCCTCGTCAGCTCCCACCAGGCGTACTTCACCCGCGACGCGGTGGGCCAGATCCTCGCGGCCACCGTCCGCAACGTCGAGGACCACCTGGCCGGCCGCACCGGCGAGAACACCCTCGTCCCCCCTCCCGCCCCCCGCTGACCGCCGACGGCGCCCCGCCCGGCCGCACCCGCCGCACCCGGCGGGGCACGGCCGGGACCGGCCGGGACCGGCCGGCCGCACGACGGCACGCCACCCGCGACCACACCGCATCCAGGACGCCTCTCCCGCCCCGTCGCGCCCGCACCCCCGCCGGACGCCCGGCGGCCCACCACGTCACGGCCGGGGCTCCCGCTCGGATCCGCCCTGGTCCAGCCGGAACGGCGGATAGGCGTCCGTCATCAACGCCGCGTAGGCCACCACCCGCAGCACCCAGCGGTTGAGCCCGACCACCAGATCGAACAGCCCCCGGGGATAGACGGCCGTAAAAGCCACCGCGACGACCGCGAAGAACGCCAGGACGGTGATCAGCCCGGCGTAGGCGAACCACCACCGCTCCCCGCCCGCGCCGCCGGCGAGGAACCCGACCACGATGTAGTGCGGGACCGCCAGCAGCCACCACTTCACCAGCACCAGACCGCGCGAGAGCCGCTCCGGACAGGCGATGTCCAGCCGCGCCGGATAGTCCGGCTCCGGTCCCAGGCTGAACGGCGGATAGCGGTCGGTGGCGAACGCGCCGGTCGAGTAGTACGACACCCGCCAGTTCCAGCGCAGCACCCCCAGATTGAAGTCGAACAGCGGACGCGGATAGCGCGCGGTGAACAGCACCGCGAAGAACGCCACCACGGTCACCACCGCGAACGCGATCCACAGGAAGAACAGCACCACGTAGTGCGGCACCAGGAGGATCCACTTCACCAGCCACAGCCAGCGCGACAGCGGCTCCTCCAGTTCCGCCTCCACCCTCACGGGCCCGGCGGACACCGTCGCCGTCCGATCGGTCACGGCGATCAACTCCTCACGGTACGAAGGCGTGCGCAGACGCCACGAGGACCACGCACCCGGCAGGGGAAGCCCGCCCCGCCGGCGGCCTGCCGGCCCCGGCAGTGGAACCGCGGACACCGGCACACCCCGCCGGGACGGCCGTCACGGCGCCCTCCCTCCCCTCCCCGGAACCGGCACCACGAGCACCGGACAACGGGCGTGATGGATCAGGGCGTGCACCACCGGCCCCAGCCGCATCGCCAGCCGCCCCCGCCCCCGATGGGCCGCCAGCACCAGCAGATCCGCCTCCCGGCTCGCCTCCACCAGAACGTGCGGAGCACTGCCGACGACCGTCCTGACCTCCACGCGCACCCCCGGATACCTCTCCCGGAACGGATCCACCACCCGCTCGGCCTCCACCGCCTCGGCGCGCCCGATCCGCCCCATGTCGTCCGCCGGCGGCCCGGAGGGCACCAGCGGCTCACCGGGCGGGGACAGACGGTGGTAGACCCAGGCGTGCACCGCCGTCAGCCCGGCCCCCCGCGCCGCGGCCTCCTCGAAGGCCAGGGCCACCGCGTCGGCGTCGGCGCCGCTCTCCACCCCCACCACGACCGTGCCGCGCCTCCGGCCGACACCCCCGGGCCCAGCCCCGCCCCGCACGACCAGCAGCGGCCCGGCGGCGTGCGCGGCGACCCGCAGACTCACCGAGCCCAGCAGCAACCCGGTGAACCCGCCCAGCCCACGGGATCCCACCACGGTGAGCGCCGCCCGCCGACTCGCCTCCACCAGCGCCTCGCCGGCGTCCACGTCCACCACCCCGGCCAGGACCTCCAGCCCCGGGGCGAGCTCCCCCGCCCGGGCGGCCGCCGCCTCCACCAGCGCCCGCGCCCCCTCGCGGGAGGACGCGCCGGACCCCCGCCCGGCGCCCTCCGGACGGGCCCACGGCCTGCCGTGCACGATCTCCAGCGGGACCGCCCGGCGCCGCGCCTGCCCCACCGCCTCCCCCAGCGCCGCCTCGGACAGCGAGGAACCGTCCACCCCGACGGCCACATGCCCGCGCGGCCCGCCCCCTCCGGGGAACGCGCCGGTGCCGCCGGTGCCATGGGTCCCGTGGGTGCCGTTGGCGTCCATCATGCTCCTCGCGGGGAAACCGCCGGCCCGGCCGGCGGGGGCCTCCCCAGGTCGCGGTGGCCTCCTCCCGCCTCCCGGAGTACCGCCCCCGGGCCGGACCACGCCTCCGGAGGCAGGAGAATCACCCCGGCGTCCCCAGAACGCGCGCAGGGTCCCGTCCCCGCGCGGCCCGCGCCCGGCGGGCGGACGCGCCGACGACACGGCACGAACACCTCACCGGTACGGGACGACGGCGACCGGCGCGGGCGAGTGGTGCATCAGCGCATGGGTGACCGGCCCCACGTGGAACCCCAGCGGCGTACGGCGGACATGCCGGCCGACGACCACCAGGGACGCCTCCCCCGCGGCGTCCAGCAGGTGGTGCGCCGGCCTGCCGATCACGGCCTGCTCCCCCACCTCCACCTGCGGATGCCTCTCCCGCCACGGACGCAGCGCCGCCTCCAGCGCCCGCGCCTTCTCCGCGGCCAGGTCGTCCACCGGATTGGGCCCCAGGGCGACGGGGTTGATCCCGTAGACCGGCGGCGGATCCCACCCGTGGACCACCCGCAGCGGCGCGCCCCGCAGAGCCGCCGCGTCGAAGGCGAACTCCAGCAGCTCCCCGGCCGGCCTGCCCAGGTCCAGCCCCAGCACGACGTCCCGGTACGGACCGCTCTCCCCCTCGCCCTCCCCGGCGCCGGCCCGCACCAGCACCAGCGGGCACCTGGTGCGGGCCACGGCGGACAGCGCGACGGAACCCACCAGGAACCCGGCCAGCGCCCCCCTGCCGTGCGACCCCAGGACCAGCAGCCCGGCATCGGCCGCCGCCTCCACGAGCACCTCGGCCGGACGGCCGGCCAACCGCTCCACCCCGACCTCCAGACCGGGATGACGGCCCACCAGACCGGCCGCCGCATCGTCCGGCATCCGCCGCCACCCCTCCCGCGCCTCCGCGTCCATGGCGGACAGGAAACGCCGGTGGTGGGACTCCGCCTCCTCCACGTGCACGAGCCTCAGCGGCAGCGACCGCAGCCGCGCCTCACGGGCCGCCCAGTCCGCGGCGGCCAGGCTCTCGGGCGAGCCGTCCAGGCCCACGACGACGGTACGGGTCATGGCGCACACCTCCACAGGTCTCACCGGGCCCAGCGCCCCCACCGGGTACCCGCCGGACGCGGAGGACACCGCCCCCGTACCCCCCTCCCCGCACGGCCCGCCCCCGCGACGCCCGCCGGGGCCGAACGGCCCCCGCCCCGGCCCCCCGACCGCCCACCACCGGCAGGCCGGCCCGCGGGTCAGCCGGGGGTCAGCGGAACACGCCAGACCAGGCGGCTCCCACCGCCGTCCGAGGACTCGATCAGCAACTCGCCGCCGAGCTTCTCCGCTCGCTCCGCCAGATTCCTCAGACCACTGCGCCGCCCCGCTTCGGGAATGCCCACACCGTTGTCCGCCACGGCGACGGCCAGGACTCCGGAACCGGCCACCAGGGAGACCTCGGCCGCCGAGGCGTCCGCGTGCCGCGCCACATTGGACAGCGCCTCCCCCAGCACCGCCACCACGTCGTCGGCCACGGCGGGCGGCACATCGGTGTCCAGCAGCCCCTCCATCCGCAGGGACGGGGTGAAGCCCAGGCTCCGCACGGCCTCCTCCACCGCCCTCGCCACCCGCACCCGCAGCCCCTGCCCCGCCGGACCGGCGCCGTGGCTGCGCAGCCCGAAGATCGTCGACCTGATGATCCTGATGGTCTCGTCCAGGTCGTCCACGGCCCGCAGCAACCGCTCGCTCGCCTCCTGGTGCCCGACGAAACGCACCGCGCTCTGCAGCGTCATCCCCGTCGCGAAGAGCCGCTGGATGGCCAGGTCGTGCAGATCGCGGGCGATGCGGTCCCGGTCCTCCAGCAGGGCCACCTGCTCGGCGGCCCTCCGCCGCTCCGCCAGCTCCATGGCGACCGCCGCCTGGGCCGCGAAGGACAGCAGCGGAACCGTCTCCTCCTCCGTGAACACCGCCGCAGGCTCCCGGCGCGCCAGCAGCAGCGCGCCGTGCGCCCCCTCACCGGTGCCCAGCGGCACCGCGACCGCCGGTCCCATCCCCTCCCACCGGGAGGAACCCGCCGTGATCCGCGGATCGTCCACGACACGGGCACTGGTGATCGGCTCCCCGGCCTCGACCGCCGCTCCCAGGAACGACCCCCGCCGGGGCAGCACCAGCCCGCGGAACGCCTCGCCCCGCTCGCCCGTGGCCAGCGCCACCTGCAGGTTGTCCGTGCCGTCCAGGGGGAGGGCCAGCACGACCAGATCCGCGGCGAGGATGCGGCGCGCGTGGTCGGCGATCAGCTCCAGCACCCGCTGCCCGCCCACCCCCGACAGCAGCCCGGCGGTGATCTCGGCGTTCGCCTCCAGCCAGCGCTCCCGGTTGCGCGCCTGCTCGTACAGCCGGGCGTTCTCGATCGCCACACCCGCCGCCACGGCGAGGGTGGACAGCACCGTCTCGTCCTCGGCGTCGAACTCCAGGCCGCCCCGCTTCTCCGTCAGGTAGAGGTTGCCGAACACCTCCTCGCGGACCCGGATCGGCACGCCCAGGAAGGAGTGCATCGGCGGGTGGTCGGGCGGGAAGCCGTGCGAGCCCGGGTGCTCCGACAGCTCCGGCACCCGCAGCGGCTCGGGGTGCCGGATCAGCTCGCCCAGCAGCCCGTGCCCCGAGGGCAGCGGGCCGATGGCCCTGATCTGCTCCTCGTCCATGCCCACCGGGATGAACTGGGAGAGTCCGCCGTCGCCCCCGATCACCCCCAGGGCCCCGTACTCGGCGTCCACCAGGACCACCCCGGCCTCCACGATCCGCCGGAGCACCTGGGGCAGGTCCAGCTCGCGCCCCACCGACAGCACCGCCTCCAGCAGGCTGTGCACCCGGTCCCTGGTGCCGCGCACGGCGTCGATCCGCGCCTGCAGCTCGTCCAGCAGCTCGTCCAGGTGCAGCCGCGGCAGGTGCCGCCCGGCGGCGCCGCGTTCCTCGCCCTCCATGCCCACGGGTCCCTCCCTCAGGCCACGAGCCCATCCGGCCCACCACCGTAACGGCCCGTACCGGCGGATGGCCGCCCCACCCCGGCGGGACCCTCCGATCCGGGGCCCCAACTCCCCCCGAAGCAGGCGTGGTTGACCCGCGGCCCGGTGCGCGGCCGGTCGGACGCCCTTCGGCTGCGCACCGCTTGGCACAGTTTTTCTACGGGTTTCCTGTGGATTTCCCATGGGCTTCCCGTGGGCGCCCGTCGCGGACGGCTCCCGCCCTCCGGGTGAACTCGGGCGTTTCGGCGGGCCGTGCCGCCGCCCCGGCGGGGGACGTGGCCACCCTGGGAGACGGCCGCGCCGAGGGCCGGCGACCCGGAAGAGAGGACCCAGGAGACCCCATGGAGATGCCCGTTGTGACGGAGTGCGCGGTGGAGTCCTGCGCGTACAACAGGGACGGTGACTGCCACGCGCTGGCCATCACCGTCGGAGACCCGCTGCACGCGCACTGCGACACGTACTTCACCGCGCCGCGCAAGGGCGGGAGTCCGTCCGCCGCCGGCCACGTCGGCGCCTGCAAGATGTCCGACTGCCGGTACAACACGGACTTCGAGTGCCAGGCCTCCGGCATCTCGGTGGGGGCCCGGCAGGACTCGGCCGACTGCCTGACCTACTCGCCGCGGTAGCGCGGACGGGTCAGGGGGCGATGTCGAGCACCTCCGACAGCGCGCGGCGCGGCGTCTGCGGGCCCGGGGGGCCGTAGCCCAGCCGCAGCACCATCTGCACCAGGCCCTTTCCGGACACGGGGTCGCGCAGCGGCCAGCGCAGGTCGGGCCATTCGAGGGCCTGGGTGGCGGGCGCCCCGGCCAGTCCCTCGGAGGTGGCCGCCAGCAGGACGCGTTCCATGGCCTGGCCCGCCCTCAGCCAGTCCTCGGGGCGGTCCCGGAGGGTGCTGAGCAGGGCCAGCTGGGGTGCGCGTTCGAAGTCGGCGGACTCCCGGTCGGGCATCCGCCGGGTGCCGGCGAAGTCGCGGACGGGGGCGCCGTCGTGTCCGCGCGGCCCGAAGGCGGGGGCGGGGACTCCGTCCCCCGCCGGGCCGGCCGCCCCGGGGCCGGTGCGGGTCCACCGCTCCAGGTCCTCCCGCCGGCCGGGGTCGGTGCGGTTGCGGGCATCCGCCTCCCCGGTCAGTTCCAGCACCCACCGCAGGTGCCGGGGGCCGGGGAAGTCCAGCAGGGCTCCTTCCCGGCGGGCGGCGCGGGACAGGGCGGACCGCACGTCCTCGGGGATGCGGGTCCCGGCGTACGGCCGGCGGCTGGTGTGCCTCCGCCGGACGGCCGGGTACAGCGCGGCGAGGTCGCCGCCGCCGCCGTCGGGTTCGGCCAGGTGCACCGTGGCGAGCAGGGCGGGGTCCCGCGGGTCGGGCAGCAGCCGGGTCTTCGGGCGCCAGCCGGCGTGGGCCGCGGCGACCCTCAGGTTGAGGACGGCCGCTCCGCAGCCGATGTGGAGGCCGCGCGCGTCGGGGTCGGTGTGCGGCAGGCCGCGTCCGGGGTCCGCGCGGATCTCGAAGGTGCGCTCGTTCCTGAGGCATCGGAAGCGCCACGGCTGCGCGTTGTGCAGGGACGGGGCGGTGGTGGCGTCGTGGACCAGGTCCGCCGCGCGTTCTTCGGTAAGGGTGCGTGCGCTCACCGGTTCTCCCCTGGCTGTCGCCCGTCCGCCGGCCGGCGGACGGTGGGTTCGGGACGCCCGCGGCGCCGCACCGGGCCCGGTGCGGCGCCGCCACGGCGGCCGCCGCGCCGTGACGGCGCGGCGGGTGCGGGGGCGCTGGTCAGGGGCCGGGGTGGGAGAGGCCCTCGATGTCGGTCCGGGCGATGGTCAGCAGTTTCTGCGCCAGGTCGTTCATGGCGCGGCCCGCCGCGAGTTCGTCGCCGATCTCGGGGATGTCCTTGTCGCGTGGGTTGCGGCGCGCGACGCCCTGGCCGGTGACCGACGTGCCGCCGATGTCCAGTTCCGCTTTCGCCTTCGTCGTGTTCTCGTCCTCCGTGAGGTGGAGGCGGACCTGCCAGTCCTGTGTGTGCCGCGGCATCGTGTGCTCCCTGGGTCTGCCGGGTCTGCTGTGCCCTGCCGGCGGGCCGGCGCGGCCCGTCGGCGGGGCGGTGGACGCGGTGGTGGGCGTGGTGCGGGTGGGTCCCGCGGGGCTCGGCGCGCGCTCCGTGCCGGCCGGGTGCCGTCCCGCGGTCTCCCGGCGGCGTTCCCGGACGTCCTCCGCCGGGCGTTTCAGGCGCTTCCGCCGGACGCGACGGCCAAAGGCCGGTGCGGCGCGGCCCGCCGGGGTGCGGGTCTGCGCCGTGAGGGGTGTGGGTGCGGCCGGACGCCCGGCCCGGCCTTGGCTTCCTCGGGCATCGACGGCACCTCCTCGGCGTCGGTGCGCGCCCGGTTCCGTTTCCACGGTACCCCTGGTGCCCCGGGGGTTCCATCGGACGGCGGAGGGCCGTCCGGGGGCCGGGGTGTTTCCGCGCCGGGCGCCCCCGGTACTCCCACCTACCGGGGCGTCCGGCGCCGTCCGGGGCGGGTGCCCCCGCGGTGGCCGCCGGCGGCCGTCGCACGGCGCCGGGCCGGCGGGCCGTCCCCCGCGCCGTGTCCACCGCGAACTCCAGGGTCCACCGCGAACTCCAGGAACGGATGCCCACAGGCCATGAGCGGACAGCTGACGGTGCCGGGAGCGCTCACCACCGATCTGTACGAGGTGGGCATGGCCCTGGCGTATCTGCGGGACGGCATGACCGGCGAGGCGGTCTTCGGCCTGTTCGTCCGGAAGCTGCCGCCGCGGCGCGGTTTCCTGGTGGCCGCGGGGCTGGAGTCGGCGCTGTCCTATCTGGAGGGGCTGCGGGTGGGGCACACCGAGGCGGCCGCCTTCGCCGAGGCGCTGCACCGTCCGGTGGAGGATCTGGAGCCGCTGGTGGGGCTGGAGTTCACCGGGGAGGTGCGGGCGGTGCCCGAGGGGCGGATCGTGTTCGCCGGGGAGCCGCTGCTGGAGGTGAGGGCCCCGCTGCCGCAGGCGCAGCTCGCCGAGACCTCCCTGCTGAACCTGATCAGCCACCAGACGGCCGTGGCCTCCAAGGCCGCCCGCTGCCGGATCGCCGCCGCCGGCCGCCCGGTGGTGGACTTCTCGCTGCGCCGCACCCAAGGGGTGGAGGCCGGGCTGCGCATGGCCCGGCTCGGCGCCCTGGTGGGGTTCGCCGGGACCAGCAACGTCGCCGCGGCCACCGCCTACGGCATTCCGGCGGTGGGCACCATGGCGCACTCCTTCGTCGAGGCGTACGAGGACGAGGAGGCCGCCTTCCGCGCCTTCGCCCGCGCCCATCCGGGTCCGGTGACGTTCCTGGTGGACACCTACGACACCGAGGAGGGGGTGGCCACGGCCGCCCGGGTGCTGCGCGACCTGGGCCACGTCCCCGGCACGGGCTGCGGCGTCCGCCTCGACAGCGGCGATCTGGGCGACCTGGCCGTGCGGGCGCGGCGGATCCTGGACGCGGCGGGGCTGGGCGAGGTGCGGATCGTCGCCAGCGGCGGGCTGGACGAGGACGCGATCGAGGCCCTGGTGCGCTCGGGCGCCCCGGTCGACGTCTACGCGGTGGGGACCCGGGTGGGGGTGTCGGCCGACGCCCCGTACCTGGACTCGGCCTACAAACTGGCGGTCTACGACGGCCGGCCGGTGATGAAGCTGTCGGCGGGGAAGGTCACCGCCCCGGGCGCCAAGCAGGTCTTCCGGGGCCCGGGCCTCGCCGACACCGTCGGGCTGTGGGACGAGGCCCCGCCGCCGGGCACCGAGCCGCTGCTCGGGACGGTGATGTCCGGCGGGCACCGCGTCGCCGGGCCGGCCCCGCTGCCGGCCGTCCGCGAGCGCTTCGAGGCCGATCTGGCCGCCCTGCCCGAGGAGGCGCGGCGCATCGCGGACCCGGTCGCGCCGAGGCCGGCCGTCTCCGGCGCCCTGGCCGAGCTGACCGAGCGGGTCCGGCACCGCATCGAGCGGCGGGTGTTCGGCGGGCGGGCGGCGGACGGCTGAGCGGGCGGGACGGCGATGCCCCGGGCCCCGGTGGGGGTGATGGCGGCGGAGACGCCCGGCATGCTGGTCGTGCAGGAGCCGTAGGCGGGCGGGTTGAGGGGGCCGGAGACGGGGCCGGCGGGGTTGGTGTTGCCCGGCGCCGCGGGGATGCGGTTGCCGGCGTCGGTGCCCAGCGGGGAGGTGGGCAGCGAGCTGGACACCGAGCAGGTCACGGTCACCGCGCCCGCCTTGAAGGTGGCCTTGCCGGTCAGCTTGGCCGCGAAGTAGTGCCCGGCCGGGGTGACCGTCGTGGCGGCCGCGGCGGCCGGGAACGCACCGGTGTCCCGGCGGGGGGATCCGCCGGGGCAGCGGTGCGTCAGGGGCCGGTCAGGGCCGGTCGAGCTGCTTCAGGTGCGGCAGGGCCGGCGGCGCCTTCGGCGCCGGCGCGGAGCGGCTGGTGGTGACCCGCCAGCCGGAGGAGTCGATCCAGGCCGCCCGCTGCACCAGCCAGTCCTGCATGAGCTGGAGCTGCTGCTGCCAGGTCTGGGTGGTCTTGGTCTGGAACGGCCCGACCATGGCGGTGTTGAGGATGGGCCACCGCTGGAAGTTGCGCTGGGCGCCGTTCGCCAGCGGCGACGCCAGCCGGGAGACCCGCGCCCGCAGTTGCGCGTCGGACAGCACTCCTTGGCGCAGTTCCTGCCAGCGCTGCCTGACCTTCTGGTTGAACGACGGGTCCTGCATCAGCTTGAGGAACCAGTCGGTGGTGGCCGGGAAGCCGGGGAACGAGAACGGCTGGAACTGCCAGCCCTGGATCGAGTCGCTTCCCGGGATCGCGCCGAAGCCCAGGTCGTAGTCCCACAGGGGCCCGGTGAACATCTTCCCGTCGCGGTCCTTGTGGAAGTACTGGCTGCGGATGTAGGCGTCGCCCTGGCGGCTCAGCTCGTTGACGATGACCAGGTTCACGAAGGAGTCGACGTCGATGTACGCGGGGTAGCCGTTCTGCGGGTCGGACGGGTTGGCGCCGCGCAGCGAGTCGTGGAACCGCTGGACGTACTGGGTCAGCCAGGTCCGCTGCGCGGGCTGGAGCGGATCGGGGTCCATGACCTCCAGGTCGCGCCAGCAGGTCTGGGTGTTGCCGGTGCACACCAGCTTCGGCTCCTCGGCCGCGAAGGCGTCGAACTTGAGGATGTAGCCGCCGGAGACCGCCGGGGGCGCGGTGTCGTCCTCGTCGAGCTCCTTCAGGTCCAGGCGGTTCTTGGAGTTCTCGATGGTCTCGTCGAGCAGGTAGACGCCCTGGTAGTCGCCCGCGGTCAGCGGGCCGCCGTCCAGGTTCAGGTAGACCTCGACGAACCGGTGGCGCGGGGCCTTCAGCCCCATCTCCTGTCCCAGGCTGTAGGCGAAGGCGTCGCGGACGAGGGTCTTGTCCGGGAACGGGCTGCGCAGCACCCAGTCGCCGTCGGCCGGCATGCCCAGCAGCGGGTACTTGGCGTCGTCGTCGTGGTTGTCCCACAGCTCCAGCCGGTAGGGCGCCTTCTCGAACGAGGCGGAGGACTGCCCGCGCAGGTGGAAGCCGGCCCGGGTGGCCACCGCGGGCTTCGCGGCGAGCGTGGCGGACCCGTTCTGCGGCTCCATCACCAGGGCGGCGACGTCCTTGTACTCGCGGCCGGGCTTGCCGCCGCCGTAGGCGTCCAGCACCACGACGGGCAGGTCGTGGGAGGCGTCGACGGCGCGGGCGACGTACAGGGAGGTGCCGGGCTCGCCGCTGGCGGTGCCGTTCACGAACGCCTGGGCCCTCAGTTGCGTGGTGGCCGTCAGGCGCAGGGGCCCGGAGTACACCGGCGAGGAGGCCGTGGGGAGCCTGCCGTCGGTGGTGTAGCGGATCTGGGCGCCCGCGACGGAGGTGCTCAGCGAGACGGACACCTCGCCCCTGAAGGTTCCGCTCGGCACGGAGAACACGATGTCCCCGGCCAGGTCGTCGGCCGCCTGCCGCCCGGCGGCGGCCTGTTCGGCGGTCCGGTCCGCGGCCTGCCCGGCGGGGCGTTCCGCGGCCCCGGCCCGCGGCGGCGCGGGGTCGGTCTCCGCGCCCGCCTGTCCCGTCATACCGGTCATGAGGATGGACAACGCGGCCAGCAGGCCCACCGCGCCCGTCCGTCTTCTGCGCACAGTGCAACACCTCGATCCGTGAGAAAGCGTGACGTCTGGCGCACGCGCGCCCCGGCGGCGGACGCTGTTCGCCGCCGGGGCGCGCGTGCCGGTGACTGCCCCCGCGTACTGGTACGTGCTGGTGCGTGCGTGCCGAACGAGGCCGCCGGGGTGGCCGGGGGGCTGCGGAGTGCCCCGGCGGGGAGGTCAGTCCGCCGCGCCGGCCCCCGACAGCGCCATCGCCGGCGGGAGCGGTACGGCGGTGGGTGCCGTCCCGCGGAAGTTGCGGCGCAGCGTGCGCTGCCAGGGCGTGGCGGGCAGGTGCGGGCGCAGCGCGGCGAGGCCGGTGGCGTACTTGGAGATCCGGCTGGGCCGGTGCCCGCTGCGCCACAGCAGCCGGTCGACGGACGAGGCCGTGGAGCCGGTCTTGGTCTCCACCACCGCCGTGGTGGGCAGGCCGAGCTCGCGTTCGCCGTCCTGCCACACCAGCTCGGTGTCGATGGTGACGCGGCTGCCGGTGTCCGGGAGGTAGAGGGTGGTGCGGCGGTACCGGGTGGTCAGCACCGGCGCGAAGGTGAACCGGTGGCTTCCGGGTATGCCGTGCTCGGCCAGGACGGAGTCGACGAAGGGGCGTCCCGGGGCGAGCGTGGCGTGGTCGTCGGGCTCGTAGGGCAGGCGCTGCTTGACGGTGCTGCCGCGCGACCCGCAGACCTTCACCTCCAGCCAGCACTCGGCCGACTGCTCGTAGATCCTGGTGCGTATCTTGAACCGGCGCCGGCGGCGGTGGGCGGCCAGCCGGTAGCTGAGCAGGTCGGGGGTGTCGAAGTACAGCGACCGGTAGGCGAAGCCGCGGTCGCCGTCGATCTCCAGGATCCGGGTCCCGGGCGGCAGGCCCTCCAGCACGGTGCTGACGGTGTCGACCGGCAGTACGTACTTGCGGTCGACGCGGGTCTGGAGCGACGCGGAGGCGACGAGCTCCTCCAGCCCGATCGGCGGGAGTCCCTCCGGCACCGCGCCGAGGAGCGCGGCGCTCACGGCCGCACCGCCACCGCGGTGGTGCCGCCCGCGGCGACCGCCGTCCCGGCGCGTGCCGCGGCGCCGTTCTCGGGCCGGACGCCGGGGGTGCTGCGGTAGCGCACGTCCACCACGGTGGTGTCGTTGACCAGGTCCACCCGCTGCACGACGGCCGAGTGGACGCGGGCTCCCAGAGTGTGCTCCAGGTGGGCCACCAGCGCGGTGTGCTCGGGCAGGGCCGTGTCCAGCACCACCACCTGGCGCCGGTAGCTGCTCAGCAGCCGCGGGTGGTCGCCCACGAACAGCACCGCCAAGACCATCGCCATCAGGCCGGCCGGGAGCCGCACGTCGGTGGTGTCCATCGCGCCGAGGAGGCCCAGGGCCAGCGCCGAGAAGTAGTAGGCGACCTCGTGCTGGTCCAGTTCGGTGGAGCGCAGCCGGATGATCGACAGCACGCCGAACAGGGCCAGTCCGAGGCCGATGCCGGCTCTGGAGTCCGCGGCGCCCAGGGAGCTGGCCACCGCGAGTACGCCGACGTTCACGCCGAGGTAGGCGACCACGAGGTCCCGTCTGCGGTGGCGTGGGAAGTACAGGCCGAAGACCAGGAGACTCACTGCGGCGATGTCGCACAGCAGCAAGGCGAGTCGCTCCATATTGTGGTCCTTCCAGCGGTTGTGGGGGGAATGTCCGCAGCGGTCGTGGGGGTGTCCGCTCGGTGAACCAGAACTGGCCTGGCGGTTACCAGCACCGTAAATGCGGCCTCGTCGCCGCCGCTATCCACTTCCGGCCGATCACCGGCTCCGGGAATTCCCTGGTCACGACCGCGAAGACCGCGCCGGCGCGGGTCCGCCCCAGCACTTCTGACGGTCCGTCAGAGCAGCTCAGTCCGCACAGCGGCGGCGCGGCCGCACCCGCGTCCGGCGCGGCCGGGCGGTGACCGGAAGTGTCGCCTCCATCACAGTTACCGGAATTTTTCCGAGCCGAGAACGAGGGAGCGAGCAGCCCTCCCTCCGCTGCGACTCCAGCTCAATCCGCATATCGGCGCGGCGGCCACAGCCGGATGCCGTACGGTCGAACGCCGTTCGACACGATCACGTGCGAGAGATTTACCGGAACTTTTCCGGACCGGCGCTCGCTGCTCCGGACCGCACCGGGCAGCGGCCGGATGTCGGCGCATCACCGCTGTGACCTGCGGCACGGTGGTGTGACGGGCGGCACCGAGGGCAAGAGCCCTTCATGCGTCTGGCTGTGGTGGATGTGGGATCCAATACGGTGCGGCTCGCCGTCGCCGACTGCGACGGCGACGTGCCGCTGCCGGTGCACACGGCCAAGCGGCGGCTGCGGCTGGCCGAGCACATGGAGCCGGACGGGCGCCTGGGCGAGCAGGCCGTGGACGACCTGGTGGCGGCGGTCGCGGATGCGAAGGACGAAGCCTGCCGCTGGGGCGTGAAGGAACCTTTCGCCTTCGGCACCGCGGTCATCCGGGACGCGCCCAACCGCCACCAGGTGCTCCAGACCATCCACACCGAGACGGGCGTCCCCCTGTACGTCATGCCGGGCACGACGGAGGGCGAGCTGACGTTCCTGGCGGCCCGGCAGTGGATGGGCTGGCGGGCCGGCCCCATGGTGCTGCTGGACATCGGCGGCGGATCCATGGAGGTGGCCTCCGACCGCAGCAGGACCCCCGACTTCGTGGCCTCCCTCCCCCTGGGCGCGGGACGCCTGACCCGCGAGTACCTGGCGGCGGGCGACGACCCCCCGTCGGCCGAGACGGTGCGGGAGCTGCGGCGCCGCGTACGGCACGACCTGCGGGACGTGGCCACCCGGATCCGCTGGGAGGGCCCCCGTACGGCCGTGGCGACCTCCCGCACGTTCCAGCAGCTCGCCCGCCTGCGCGGGGCCGCTCCAGGACGGCAGGGGCCCTTCGTCACGCGCAGCATCACCCGCAGGGACCTCAAGGCGGCCGTGGACACCCTCGCGTCCATGCCCGTCGCCGCCCGCTCCTCCCTGCCCGGCATCTCCCCCGCCCGCGCCCGGCAGTCCCTGGCCGGAGCCGTGATCGCCCACACCGCCATGCGCTGCCTGGAGATCGACACCGTCACGCTCTCCCCCTGGGCGCTGCGCGAGGGCGTCCTGATCAAGCACCTCCAGGAGCAGGCGCCGCTGTGGCGCGAGAAGGTGATCGGCACGCAGCACCGGGTGGACCCGTCGCCCGCCCCACCGGCGTCCGACTGAGCCGAGCCGGCACGGACACGACCGCGCCCGGTGTCCCGGAGGAACCGGGACACCGGGCGCGCGTGCGGTGTGCGGGTGTCAGACGTCCGCGCGGGACGCCAGGGCGAGGAAGGACTCCCAGGCGTCCGAGCCGACCGCGAGGCCGGGCCGGGCGACGTCTTTGGAGTCCCGCACGTGGACGGTGCCGGGGCAGGTGGCGACCTCGACGCACTGGCCGCCTTCATTGCTGCTGTGGCTGGACTTGTGCCACGTCATGGCGACCTCGACGCAGTCGCCGCCTTCGTTACTGCTGTAGCTGCTCTTGAACCAAGCCAGATTCACCGTGCTCGGCTTCGACTCCCGATCGGTCATGTCTCTACCAGCAACCTTTCGATGAAGGCCGTCGACTCACTCGGAGTGAGCGCTTGAGCACGGATGATCCCATACTGCGCTTCGAGTTCGCGGACAGACTTCCGCTCCGTGTACAGATGACCGGACCTTTGCACCTCGGCGTAGGCGATGCGTCGACCCTCGCTGGTCTCAATAACTTGAATGGGCCAGCCAGGCCAGCGTGTTCCTCCTGCTCGGTCGGCATTACCTGGATCTCCACGTTCCGCCGTTGCCCGAACAGGAGCAGGTGCTCCAGTTGACCGCGCAGAACGTCGGCGCCGCCGATAGGACGTCGCAGCACGGCTTCTTCGATGACGAAGCTCATCAGTGGCCAGGCCCCCTGAGTGAAGATTTCCTGCCGGGCCATGCGAGCAACCACCAGCCGCTCAATCGTCGCCTCGTCCAGAACTGGCCGACGCATCTCGAAGGACCGCCGTGCGTACTCCTCTGTCTGCAACAGACCGTTGACCATGTGCGTGTCGTAGGCGTGCAGTTCGACCGCCTCGGCCTCCAGCCTCGCGGCGTCGCGGAAGAACGCGGGGTACTGGGCCTTCCGTACCTCCTCCTTCATCTCCTTCAGGACGCCGCCCGCGTCCAGCACCTCGTCGGCCTTGTCGATGAACTGGTCCGGCGGGATGCGCCGGCCCTGCTCGAACGAGGCCACCGCCGAGGGGGCGTAGCCCGTCGCGGCGCCCAGGTCGCGGCGTTCAAGGCCCGCCCTCGTCCGGAACCGCTTCAACTGCCGCCCGAACACGAACACCACGCCCGTGTCGTGCTCGTACTCAAGCTGCGTGTCGTCGGCCGTCTCGACTTCGCTCATGCCGTCTCCTTCCATCACAGCCCGCAACGCGGCTACGCCGCGTTGCGGCACGGCGCACGGCGTGTACAACCGGCCGACCGCGCAGACAAACCGGTCATGTCAGCGCCGCCACCGTAGACACGCAAAGGCCGGTATGTTCCGCGAACGCCCCACATGCCCCCACACGTGTTCCGTCCCCGCAGAGGCGCTCGGACGGACACGTCCCGCCCGCCGCCCACCCGCCGTACCGCGCAGGGGACTTGGGCGCTGTGACCTCGGTGGCGGAGCGGGCAACTGTCCGGCCGCCCCGATCGTCCTTGGGGCATGGCACAACCCAACCCCGAACCGTCCCCGACCCCGCCGCCGTGGCCGCACTGCGGCCACGGCACCACCGCGGCCGATCCGGTGGGCTGCCGTGGCGTCCGCGTCGGTGAGCACGCCGCCTGCCTGGCCCACCTGGACGAGGCCGCCCGCGCCGCCTATCTCGCCGCCCTCTCCTCCGGCGCCGACATCGACCACCGCGGCACCCCCTTCACCGGAGACCTGTCGGCCCGGCTCCTCGACGCCCTGCGCGACCCCGCCACCGGACGCCCCTGCTTCGGTGGCGCCCGGTTCAGGCAGGCGGTCTTCGAGGGGGACGCCGACTTCGGGTCGGTGACGTTCAAGGGCCACGCCGACTTCGGTTCGGCGGTCTTCGAGGGCTACGCCGACTTCGAGCGGGCGGCCTTCGGGGAGGAAGCCGGGTTCTGGTCGGCGGTCTTCAAGGGGTACGCCAATTTCGAGTCGGCGACCTTCGAGGGCTACGCCGGGTTCGGGGCAGCGGTCTTCGGACGCGACATCGTGTTCGAGGCGGCCGTCTTCAGGGGCGACGCCGGGTTCGTGGAGACGGTGTTCGAGCAGACGGCCACGTTCGGGCCGCTGGTGTGCGCCGGGCGGATGGTGCTGTCCGGGGCGGTGTTCGGTGCCCCGGTGACCCTCCTGCTCGCCGCACGCCGCCTGGAGTGCCGGCGGACCCGCTGGTCGTCCACGGCCGAGGTGCGGCTGCGCTACGCCACGGTGGACTTCTCTCACGCGGTCTTCGAGCACCCCCTCACGATCGCCGCGGAGGCCGACCCCTTCGTCCTGCCCGACGGGGGTGTGGTGGCGGAGCGGGCTCTGGCCGGTACGCCCGGTGCCACGGTGCGGCTGGCCTCGCTGCGCGGGGTGGACGCGGCCCACCTGGTCCTCGCCGACGTCGACCTGTCGCGGTGCCTGTTCACCGGGACCGTGCACCTGGACCAGTTGCGGCTGGAGGGCGCCTGCTCCTTCGGCACGGTCCCGTCCGGCACGCACCGGGTGCGCGGGCGGCCGGTTCGGTTCACCCGGCGCCGCATCCTCGCGGAGGAGCACCACTGGCGCGCGCGCCGTCCGGGAGCGGTGCGGGGCTGGAACGCGGCGGTGTTCGGTGCCGGGAACGCCGGGCCGGCGCAGTTGGCGCCGGTGTACCGGGCGCTGCGCAAGGCGCTGGAGGACGGCAAGAACGAGCCGGACGCCGCCGACTTCTACTACGGCGAGATGGAGATGCGCCGCCACGACACCACCCGCCCGCGGGGCGAGCGGGCCCTGCTGACCGCGTACTGGGCCGTCTCCGGCTACGGGCTGCGCGCCGTCCGCGCCCTGGCCTGGCTGGGCGCCGCGATGCTGGCCACCGTCGTGCTGCTGATGGGCTTCGGGATCCCGCAGGACTCCCCGAAGCAGGAGGCGACCGGCACCGTGCCGCCCGGCGGCGGCCGCGTCACCTTCACCATCGACAGGGCGGACCCGGTGAACCCCACCGGGGACCGGTTCACCGGCGAGCGGTTCGACAAGGCCCTGGGCGTCACGCTCAACTCGGTGGCGTTCCGCTCCTCCGGCCAGTACCTGACCACCTTCGGCACCTACACGGAGATGGCCTCCCGCCTGGCCGAGCCCGTCCTCCTCGGCCTGGCCGTCCTGGCCGTCCGCAACCGCGTCAGGCGCTGATGCGGACGCGGCGAACTGCCGGCCTGCCGAACTGCCGAACTGCACAAGCGGAAGGACTCGTACGGCTGGTGCGGGCGATCTTCCCCTGAGTAGCGTGAGCCTTCGGACCGCACGACCGCCCGCATGCCGCTCCCCGGGCTCCGCGCCCGGCCGTCCGGCGGCGGAGGCGGCGCGCCGCGGGGTGAGGGCCGTTCCCCGCCCCGGGACGGCCGGCGGCGACGGGGCCGGCGGCGTACGCGCCGCCGACGCCGCAGAGACCGAAAGTGAGCTGAGCTGATGCAACCGACGTTCGTCCTGGTCCACGGAGCCTTCGCGAACTCCTTCTCCTTCGCGCCGCTCCAGGCGGAACTCGGCCTCCTCGGCCACCGCTCGGTCGCCGTCGACCTGCCCGGCCACGGGTTCGGGGCGACCTACACCCGCGCCTACCAGGCGCCGCAGGACCCCGGAGGGCTCGCCACCGCGCCCGGCGCGATCAGGGGCGTCACGCTCGCCGACAACGCCGCGCACCTGATCGGGGTCCTGGAGCGGGCCAAGCGCAACGGCCCGGTGATCCTCGTCTCCCACAGCCGCGGCGGCGTCACGGCCACGGCCGCGGCCAACGCGCGGCCGGACCTGATCGACCGCATCGTCTACGTGTCGGCCTGGTGCCCGGTCGCCCTCGACGTCGGCGACTACTACGCCGAGCCGGAGATGGCCACGGTCGACGCCGCCTCGCTGGGCCTGGCGATGGCCGGCGACCCGGCCGAACTCGGCCTGCTGCGCGTCAACTTCCGCACCGCCGACCCCGGCGCCCTCGCAGCGCTCAAGGCGGCCTTCCTCGCCGACGGCACCGACGAGGAGTTCCTGGCCTTCCTCAACACCTTCCAGCCCGACGAGAACCTGGACGCCGGCACCTCCGCCGACCGGGCGCAGGCCGCGACCTGGGGCCGGATCCCGAGGACCTTCGTCCGCCTGGCCGGCGACGCGAGCATGCCGCTCGCCCTGCAGGACCGGCTGATCCGCGAGGGCGACGAGCTGACGCCGGACAACCCGTACGACGTCCGCACCCTTGAGGGCAGCCACCTGAAGTGGCTGGTCGACCCGGCGCCGGCGGCCCGGCTCCTCGGCGAGCTCGCCGCGCTCGCCGCTCCCCCGGCCCCGTCCGCCCGGCCGTGACCGCGGGCGGCCGGGGCCGGCGGAAGGAGCAGCCGTGATCTTCCTGGTGCCGGTGGTGTTCCTCACCGCCCTCGCGCTGGTCGTCTTCTGCCTGCTCCGCTGCTTCGGCATCGGCCTGCCGGGGCACCGGCGGTGGTCCGGATGGCGCCGCGCGGTCGTGGCCGCCGCCTACGCCTGCGCGGCCGTGGCCACGGCCTCGTACTCGCTGGGGGCCATGGGACTGATGACGACCGTGGCCGTGGCGCAGGACGGCGGGGCCGACTCGGCCCCGTTCCCCTACGACCACCCGTGCAGGAAGCAGTTGGCGCCGGAGAGGGCGGTGGACTACGAGGTCCGCTTCCTCACCCTGCGCACGGTGTGCGTCATGGAGGACGGAACGCTCAGGGAGGTGGCGGACGTACCGCAGCGGGTCCGGGCGACGGCGGCGGCATCGGCCGCCTCCACCGCCGTACTGGCCGGGACCGCGACGGCCGCCACCGTCCTGCGGAGGCGCTTGCCCGCCGGCGGGGGCCGCTAGGGCCTCCCGTCCGGGGTTCCCGGATCGTCCTCCTCGTCGCCGGGGCCGAACCCGACACGGGACATGGCGTCGACGAGCGCGTCGGGGGTGCCGCCCGTCCGCTCCCGCGGCCACTCGGCATGCGTGCGCAGCCCGCCGTCCCCACGCACGGTGGCGACGGCCCCGTGACCGACGGGCCGGCGCTCGGGGCCGAAGGACGCGGGGAACCGGGCTGTGGGGACGGTCCGCCGGCTTGGGCGGTCCTCAGTCGGTGGAGTCCATGAAGTCCAGCATCCGGCGGTTGACCTCCTCGGCGTGGTCGATCTGCGGTCCGTGGCCGGTGTTGGAGATGATCTCGGCTCGGGCGCCCGGTATCAGGCGCGGGATGCGCTCCGCCTGCCGCTGCGGGTGCACGAGGAGGCTGCGCTTGCCGAGCACCAGGTAGAGCGGGGTGCGGATGCCGGACAGTTCGGCCTCGGAGAGCGGCAGCGGCGCCGGGCGGCGTATGCGGTAGGCGCGGACGCCGAGTCTGATCATGGTACGGAGTTCCGGCACGACGAGCACCGGCTGCTCCAGCCAGGCCGCCAGCCGCGGCCGCACCGCCTCCGGCGCGAAGGTTGCGAAGAAGCTGACGAAGATCCAGGTGAAGAAGCGCAGCCCCACCTTCTCCAGGCCGCCGGGGTCGAGCAGGGTGACCGAGGCGAGGCGATCGGGCCCGCGGTGCGCCTGGTTCAGGGCGAGCCATCCGCCGTACGACGAGCCGACGAGGTGCACCCGGTCCAGCCCGAGCCCGGCGAGCGTCTCCTCCAGCCACTGCGCGGCGTGTTCGGGTTGGTGGACGGGTTCGCGCTGGAGGCTGCGGCCGGGGTCGCCCGGGGTGTCGATCGCGTAGACGGGCCGCTCGGCGCTGAGGGCGGGGGTGTTCGGGTACCACACGGCGGAGCAGGAGCCCGCTCCGTGCAGCAGGACGACGGGGGTGCGGCGCCGGGCGGCCGGGTCCGCGGGGCCGCAGCGGTAGACGTGGGTGGTTCCGAAGGAGGTCTCCACGTCCTCCTCCCCCAGGGCGGGTGCGCCCATCGCGTAGACCGCGTCGCAGGCCGCGAAGTAGCGGTCGCGCCAGGCGTCGCTCACATAGCGGCCGACATCGGGTCGGGTGCGGACTGCAGCGGTCTCGGGCACGGCCACCTCCGGTACGGTCGATCTTCGCGATACGACCGTACCACGAAAATGGTACGGTCGTATCATCAACAGGAGGTGGGCGGAACCCCCGTCAGCACCGACGACGAGCGGAGAGCCGGACGATGCCCAAGCGCGTGGACCACGCAGAGCGGCGCACCGAGATCGCCGAAGCGCTCGTCCGGGTCGCCGCCCGGCGCGGGCTGCACGCCGTGGGCATGCGCGACGTGGCGGCCGAGGCGGGAGTGTCCCTCCGGCTGGTGCAGTACTACTTCGAGACCAAGGAGAAGCTGCTGCTCTTCGGACTCCGGCACCTGACCGGGAAGTTCAGGGAACGGGTCGCCGCCCGGGTCCGGGCCGCCGGGGACGCCCCGGAACCGCGCGCGGTGATCGAGGCGCTGCTGATGGCGGCACTGCCGACCGACGAGGAGAGCCGCACCTTCCACCACCTCCTCACCTCGTACGCCGTCCTGGCCGTCAACGACCGGGCGCTCGCGGCCCAGCCCTTCATCAAGGACCCCGATGCCGCCGAGGACGCCCTGGCCGGCCTGCTCCGGCAGGCGCAGGAGGCCGGTCTGCTGCGGCCCGGTGTGGACGCCCGGTCGGAGGCGGTCGGCCTGCTGGCCATGTCAGCGGGGCTCGGCACCAGCGTCCTCGTCGGCCAGCGGACCCCGGAGTCCGCCGCCGCGGTGCTCACCTACCACCTGGACCGCGTCTTCCACCCCGCCGAGCACGATACCCCGGCCCGGCGGACGCGGGAGTGACATCACTTTCCCCCGGCTTCGGGCCGGCTTCCGCGGCCCGGCGAAGGCACCTGCCCCGTGAACCTTCCTCCCATCCGCCCGACCTGCGATGCGCCTGCGGTGGGAAGCCCTGCACGGATCCGCTCCGGAAGCTACGGGACCGCGCGGTCAGGCGGCGGAACACGCGGGAGCGCATCCCGCACGGCCTGCGGCACGGGCGGTCCGCCACGCCCCGGGCAACGGCGCCCCTGCCACGAGGTGTCACGGCGGACCGCTACGGCCGTCTGATCGCCGACGGCATCGCTCGCTGCTGTCGGCCTTCGCCCGGCGGCAGCTCAGCAGATGCCGAGCGACCGTAGCACCCGGTACTGACCCGGTGACGGCTCGGCCGGGGAAAGAAGGCGGCAGACGCCTCCCGTGACGTGTCCGAGAGCGAACGTCCGCAGGTGGAGGCTGCCATCGCCGCCGGTACGGTGGTCCAGCCCCCGGCCGGTACCCAGAGGCGCGGCGACGCCCTGGTCATCGGCATCGCGGAGGAGGTGGGCGGTGTGAGCGACGGCACGGTGCCGATGAAGTCGGCGGTCACTCCGGCGGAGGTCGACGCACCGCAGCACCAGAGGGGCACGAGCAGCGAGTTGAGCCTGCTCTTCGTGGCGTGTACACGGGCGCGGGAGGCGCTGCGGGTGTCCTGGCACGGCACGCCGAGCCCGTTCCTGGCACCCGTCACGGGCAGGAGCCCTTCGTAGCCCCGGGCGGGCGGGCCCCGCACGACGAGCGTGCGGGGCCCGCCCCTGGTCCTCAGTACGTGCCGGGATCGCCGTCCGGCATGCGACGGGCCTCCGCGAGGGCGACCGTGTGCGCGAACCACTCCGGCACGGCGCAGATCTCCTCGCTGTGCTCCGCGAAGACCTCGACCGGGAAGGAGGGCCGCAGGTCGAGCTTGGCCTCGGCAAGGTCGACGCCCTCGATCTCGTTGAGTTTGGTCATCAGCTCGCGGCGCAGTGGCTCGTCGTCGAGGGGAGGGCTTCGCTTGAGGTGCTGGAAGACGACCTCGACGGTGCCGGTGAACGGATGGATCGCGATGGGCCACAGAAGGCGGGAGTCGGTCCGTCCGCTCGGCCTGATCATGTGATACGGTCCGGCGCCAGCACGACGGAGCCGAGGAAGTGCGCGGCCGGGGACTGCCCTTCCAGGCGGTCCTCGGCCAGCTCCGTCACGTCGTCCCGAAGGCGTTCAGGTTCCTCCTCGCCCCAGCTGTACGTCCGCTGGTAGCGCGGGACCTGGAACTGCTTCTCGCCTTGGACGAGCTTGCTGAAGGTGGTCCTCTGAGCGTGCACGCGTATGTCTCTCTCACGGTGGTCCGGGCCGGACTCCCTCATCCCACCACCAGGGAAGAGGCCGGAAGAGGAAAACTCATGAGTCGGCGCCGGAGCCTCGGCGTGCGGGCCGGACCAGCCGGGGACCGGCCACGCCCGGGGTTCCCGGTAGCGGAGTTCCCGGTGGCGGCCGGGCACTAGTGCCCTCCTCGGCTCGCTCCCAGCCGGGTGGCGGCGAGCGCCGGGCACGTCGTCCGGCGCCACGCAGCTCGGACCCTGCCCGCGGCAGCGCCGCGACCCCGCGCGCGGGCCCGGGGCCTGGCCGGCCAGGGCACCGGCATCCTTGTGCAGGTGGCCCCCGGCCTTTCGGCCGGGTGGGGCCCGGCAGCCGGTGGCCCAAAGTCCCGGCAGCACGGGCCAGGGGATGCGCAGATGCGGCAGCGGGACCGGCGCAGCACCGGGGCCACCTGCCGGAACGGGCTCCGGCACCCGCGGCTCTTTTCGGGGTGCCGGCCCTCCGGCGGCCGGGGGCTGGCAGGCGGGCGGGGAGATCGCCGCCGGGTGGGGACGTCGAGCACGGCTCCACGGGAAACCGGCGTGAAGCCTCTGGTGCCGCATCGGACGGTCTTGCGGAAGAACCGCCTCACCAGCGGCTTCAGGTCCGCCCCGCCGAGACGGAAGTGATCAGCCCGTCCCGGCACCCAGGCCTTATCCTGCTCCGCATAGATCATTCAGCCGAAAGAATCTTGTTGACACCGTCACATCGAATCTCGGTCGCAACCTGAACCGCGGTTCATCCCATGGCGGAAAAGCAGCACTCAATTCAAGCCGTCGAAGACGGTGAACGGGTCGGTTGCGCCGACCTCCGACGCGGGTGATCCGCCGGCCTCGCAGACGGGGAAGCCGGATGGCGGGCTCCTGCTCGGCCCTCGGCGCCGTGGGGCTGGGCAGTCGCGCAACAGCACGCCGACCGATGAATCAGGGGGGATCAAGAGGGCAGGGCAGGACCGGGTTTCGCGCGACGGAAGCGTCCGCCTTCCACCGGACACCCCCTTCCGGACACAGGCGTGAACCAGACGCTTCACCGGTCGCCGACCTGGCCGAAAATACTTCCGCAGGACCATTGACACGCGCTTGACGCGGTTCGGTGCGTGGGTCACGATATTCCCCGCGAGGGTGCTCGCTTCCACGTCACCCGAGGCTTGAACGACCAACTGATTTACTGCGCGCATACCGAGTCGAATCTTCCGCATGATTCAGATTCTTCGACCGGCCCTATGCGCACGAATGGAGAACACTCTAAAATTCGCATGCGAGCTGTCCGCATCCGAGACGGAGTTGTCGCGACTCCACGCATTGCCGTAAACTGTCCGACAAATCGTCATCGAAAAAATTTCGCGAACCGCGCGGCGACAGCACTCGACGACCGTCCCGGATTTTTGGTGTTCCGCATATCCCCAGGGGTATTCACCAGATCAGTATCCTGAGGGGTATTCTCCAGATCATGACGAACCATCTCCACCACCCGGCAAACGCCATCGAGACGGCGCGCGCCGGTGGGATCCGTCTGTGTGATACGGACGGGGAAGACCGCATCGGTTACGCACCCGCGGCATTCGATCCGAACCTTGGCTCCCCCCGTCCAGCGGTGACGGAAGCGACACGGCAGCAGGCCGGCGAACTCGCGTACTCCGCATCGCCGTGTCGAAGCGCCCCCTTGAACGGCCTGCTCCGACGGCCGGCGGAGCCTTCGCCCGCCAACCCCGCCCGGGTACACCCGAAGGCGGTCGGCGAACGGAGGCATGATCGGTCTGCCCGGCACGCCACCGGTCGTACGAAGGTCGTCGCACACCGCGCGGGTGCCGCTGTCGGCCGCCTTCGGCATCGGCCCGTCCGGCTCGTCCCGCAGGTGTTCGACAACGCGGGCCTCGCAGGCCTGCGGACTTCAGGGGTGAACGTGTCCCCGCCGACGGGCCCGGCTGCCCGGGCACACTCGCCCGGGTGGACGTCACACGGCAGCGCACCCCTCCGACGCCGCTGAACGCCACGTTCCTTCTCCCTCTCTCCTGCTTCTGCGCGGTGGCCGCCGTGAACGCCGTCATCCTGCGGTCCCTCGCCTGAACCACCGCCGGCGAAAGACCGGCGGAACACGGGATCCCCGCGGCAGCCGGCAGAACAGCGCCCCAGCCGTGCCGCCGAGCGGGTCGGTGAGCCCGCGCGAGGACGCAGCCTTCCAGAACAAATCTCCGAGGCCGCCTTACCCGATCAGCAATCCATTTACATTCCAAATTCCAGCCGCGCAACCAGTGAGGACATATGAACTCGCGCACTGTTTCCGCTGTTCCCGACGAATCCGTGAAAACCCTTCTTCTGGAACACTTCACTCCTGTGGACGCCGGAGTGCACCGCGACTTAGCGGTGGAGACAACACGCCGACACGTCGGCGACCTGATGAAGCGGCTCTCCACCGCCGCGGAGATAACCCGGCCAGGTGAAGGAGCGGCGCTCATCGCACGTATCTGTTCCGAGTTAGCCCCTGATGAAGGCTTGCTGCGGGATGTCGACGCCGTGCTGGAGTTCGGTCGGCCGTACGGTCTCCTGACCGCCGAGGAGAAGGCCAAGGCCACACGGGCCGAGATCCGGCAGGAGGTGCTGCACTTCGACCGGATCATGGACTTGGACCACCTCGATCAGGGTGCCCGTCCGTTGAAGCACCGTCGGGACTTCGTACACGACGACGGAGCACTGGGGGCGGCCGAGCGGATACTCGTACTGGTACACGAGCGGTTGGTGCTCCGCGGCGCACGCCCGGCCCGTTGGCAGGACGTTTCAAGCGTCGTGCAGCAGCTCGTCGGCGAGGCCGGAGACGGTGCGCGCCTGGAGCGGACCCGCTATCCGTTCCTGGGCGCGGTGGCGGCCGGGCCGGGGGCCCGGGACCTGCTGGGCGTCTTCGAGCGGTACGCCATCCGGCACCCTCTGCCGGTGGCCATCGGGCTCACGGACTACTTGCTGCACAACTCGCAGACCGGACCGCAGAGCCTGGTCGCGGCCGGCCTGCAAACGGACACGGCGGGCACACGGACAGCGGAGATCTGGGCGGCGGGCCGTGCCTCCTGGATGGTGCTGGCTCGCGACGGATTCCGGCAGCGCGTAGTCGGCCGCGGGCTCCTGGAAGGTGCACGGGCGGGGTCGGAGACGACGCGTTACGGTCACGCGATGCTGGCTCTGGAGGACGACCAGTGGCTGGTGCTCGCCCTGGACGGCGGTGAGCTCGCCCGGGCCGGTCACGTCGAGGACGAACTGAACCGGCCGGGACGCTCCGGACGCATCGACCTGGCCGTCAATCTCGGCCGTCTGCTGGGCCGGGCGCCGTACACGCTGGTCAAGCCCGGTCCGGTGCCCGCGATGGCGGCTCCGACGGTCGCCGACAGCGAAGAGGACCTCCAGGCGGTCTGCAGGGACCTGCTGGCCGGCTCGCGAGGTGTGGAGCTGTCGCTGGAGTGCGGCCATGTACACGCTGATCGGGAGGTCGGACCGGCGCAGATCCGCGGTCTGGAACTGGGCGCGCGACTGGTCGACATCCTGCGGCAGGAGGCGGATCGGCAGGGAGTGAGCGCCGCGGTCGACGTGACGCCCATGGTTGATGACGACCATGTCCTCAACCGCTTCCGGTTCGCCGACTACGAGGGCCTGTTCGACTCCCGTGGGCTCGCCGTCGACGACCTGATCCTGGAGTCGAGTCCGCTACCGCGGGCCGTGGCACACGACGTGCTGCGCCGGGCGGTCAGCCGCGACGGGCAGGGCTACCGGCTGCATCGCATCGGCGGCAACCTGTACTTGGAGTCCGGGGACCTGCGCGTGGAGATGGTGGAGGACCTCGAAGGCGAGATGCGCAACGGATGCGTCATGTTCGAGATCGGCCTGATCGCCTACCGTGCCGCCCGTCGGCGGATCACGGCCGCCTTCACCGAACTGACCGGCCGCGACGCCGAAAAGCTGCACCGGGACATGGCCCGCGCCTACGACGGGCAGAGCGACCCTGCGCAGCGGGCCTCGCTGCGAAGGGAGTTCGAGCGTCTGTACATCGACGGCTGGGACGAGGTGACCGCCACTCTGGAGCACACCCCGTTCCTCGACGCGTTCACGGAAACCATCGCGGAGCGGGAACGGATGGGGCGGAGGACCGTCGTCCTGAACGTCATCGAGGACTACTACCGCCCGCAGCAGGAGAAGGTCGACCGCGTTGCCCGCCTCCTCGGAATCCGCCTGCCCATGCAGGCACTGTTCTTCAGCCCGCACGGCCACGGCCTCGTCCGGCTCGGCTGAACCACGGCGTGAGGCCACAACCGATGGCCGACTCCCGGAGAGGGGAACCATGAGAACCGTAGAGAACGCGCGGGGGGACCGCGACCTGTCGGTGAACGGCGGTCAACCCGCGATCCCCCGGCCGGACCAACCGCCGGAGACCGACGAAGCGCTCGCCGAGGAGTGCGCGAAGCTCATACGCGACGGACACGCCCTCCAGTGGTACGGCGGCGAGCGGCAACGCGCCTTCGAGGACGCCTTCGCCCGGCTGGTCAGTGCCCGGCACGCGGTGCACTGCGCCTCCGGCACCGCCGCCCTCCACCTCGCTCTGCATGCGTGCGGAGTCCGCCCGGGCAGCGTCGTGGCGGTACCCACGCTGGGTTTCTATTCGGTCCTGAACGCCGTGCTGGCCATGGGAGCGCTGCCGTTCCTCGTGCCGGTGCGGCCGGTCGATCTCGTGATGGACGTCGACCGGGCCTGCGAGGAGATTCCGCGCGGGGCGACGCTGGTCGCCGTGCACCACGTCGGACGCGCGGTCGATGTGGCTGAGATCCGTGCCCGGCGCCCGGACCTGGTGGTAGTCGAGGACGCAGCGGACGCCCAGGCCACTCGCGTCCACGGCCGGCCGGTCGGCCGGGAGGGGCTGGCCGCGTGTTGGTCGTTCACCACCACGCACAACGTAGTCAACACCATCGTCCCGTCGGGGATGGTGACCACCGACAGCGAGGAGACCGCTGTTCGGATCAGGCGGCTGATGCACTACGGCAAAGACTTCCGGCGGTACACGTCCGGGACGCCGCTGAACCCGCTGCCGGCAGAGATGGGATTCAACTACATGTCCCACGAACTGGCGGCCGCCATCGGCCTGCACTCGGTGCGGAACGCGGCGGAGCGATGGGAAACGCGCCGGAGGAACGGCGCGGCCCTCGAGGAGGGCCTGGCGGGCCTGGGGCTGCGGACGTTCCCGGTCGCGCCCCACGTGGAGCAGAACTACTACGACGTGGTGTTCGCGCCCGACGCCTCCTGGCGGGAGGACACGGGTTGGGCGCTGGACGCCCTTGTCGCCGAGGGCTGCCCGGCATGGAGCTACCACAGCATGTTCGCACTCCCGTGGGTGCGAGCGGAACTCGTACAGCGCGGTGCCTGGACGGCTCGCGAGGACGGACTCGCCCGCGCGAAGGACCCCACACTGCGTCACCTGCTCGGCATCCGGCCGCCCGCCTTGGCTGCGCAGGTACCGGACTACATCGCGGCGGTACGGAAGGTGTTCACCAAATGAGGACATTACAACAAGGTGCGGAGACGCTGGACACGGCGGATGCCGCCGATTTCACGCTGAGCGACGCCCTGCTACCCGGTGAGGAGCGTCTGTTCGAGGAACTCCTGCTGGCCGAGCTGCCGCACTTCTACGACGAGGTCGACCCGAGCTTCCCGCGGTCCCTGATGTACACCGCCCGGCTCGGCTCCGACGACTACGGCTACTTCACCCTCCGCAAGCGGATCTTCGTCGCCCGCCGGGACCGGGTGCCCATCGGTTTCACGGTCGCCACGTACAAACGCGGCGGGTCCGTCAAGATGGGCCCGACGGTCACCGTGGCGGAACTGCGCCGCACGGGCATCGGCACCAGGTTCCGCGGCGCCGTCGAGGCGGAGATCGCCCGTGACCCCCGGATACGCAAGTTGTACCTCACCATCAGCGGCTCCAACGATCGCACGCTGCTGTTCAACCTCGGTCTGGGCTACCAGGTCGAGGGGGTGCTGCGAGGGCAGTACCGGGCCGGGCAGGACGAGGTCGTGCTGGGCCGGATCGTCCGGCCTGCCGGCGAAGCGGCTGTGGGACGCAACCAGATCCCGGCCGGCTCCGGCCGCGCACCCGAGGTGCGGCAGGGCACGGTGGACCCCGACCGGCTGGCGGAGTTCATGCTCCGCCGAATGCGCTCGGGCTTCGCAGGCGTCGACCACAGCTTCGTGGAATCCATAGTGCGAGCGCTCGCGGCGGATCGTCAGGTGTACGCGCGCAAGGGGAAGTCGCTGCTGACTGCGTACCACGACGGCGCTGTGCGGGGCGTCGGGGTCCTGGTGCCCAAGCGGGGCGGTGCGATCAAGTTGTCGCCGCTGCTGGTCGACGACCTCGGCGTGGCCCGCGCCATCGTCCGTGCCGCCTGTCGGCTCGCCGACGACCAGGGTAGGCGGCGGATCTACGTGGTGCTGCCCATCGCCGACAACTCAGTGGTCGAGTTGTTGTTGAGGGAGGGCTTCGCACTCGAGGCACAGCTACGCGAAGCGTACCGTCCGGGGATGGACACGCTGGTCCTGGGGAAGTGCCTGTGCTGACCGGCAACCGGCCCGGCGCCATCGGCTTCACCGCTGTGGTGGCCACCGGAAACCGGGCGAAGATCGACCTGCTGCGCTCCGAGTTCGACGCCGTGCTCGCCGTGCCGGTCACGTTCGAGGGGCGTGATCCGGGGACCGCGGAAGACCGGGCGGAGGTCGGCTACCTCTCCGCGGTGCGGGCGAAGGCCGGCGCGGTGGCGGCGCAGTTGCCCGGCAGCGTCGTCGTGGCCCACGACTCCGGCTTCGAGTTCGCCTGCCTGGGCGGTGGTCCCGGACCGCTGACAGCCAGGTACCTCTCCGAGCACGGTTTCGGCGCACTGGCCGCGCGGCTGGTCCCCGATTCCGACGTACGGGTCGTGCACGCCCTGGCCGTCGCGTGGAACGGCGTCGTGCGCACTTTCCAGCACGCCGACGAGCGGCGGGTCGTGGCGGATCCCATGGCCCGGCCCGGCTCGGGCTCGCTGCCTGTGGCCGCACTGACCCGGGGGCCGCGAGCAGCGCTGCGCCGCTGCGCCGCCGAAGCTGCGGCGTTGTGGCGGCCCGCCCGTTCCGAGGCGGAGGAGGGGAGCGAGGGGTGGGTCTGAGGAAATCCCGCCGTGGCCCGCTGAAGTCCCCGAACTTCCGGTGGCTCGCCCTGAGCTCGACGACCTCGGCCCTGGGCGACGCGTTCGGGGGCTTCGCCCTGCTCTTCCTGGTGCTGGAGGCAGGCGGTAACGCCGCGGTGGCCGGCGCGGTGGTGGCGGCGGTGGAGCTGCCGGGCGTACTGCTGGCTCTGCTCGGCGGCGTATGGGCCGACCGCCTCGACCGTGTGCGGCTGATGGTCGTTTCCGACATCGGCCGCGCGGTGTTCCAGGCGGTTCTGTTCGCGCTCTTCTGGACGGGTGCGGCGGCTTGGTGGCACGTGGCCCTGTTCGGGTTCCTGACCAACGCGCTCGGCTGCGTGTACGCCCCCAGCGTGACAGGTGTGATCCCTCAGACGGTCGCGGACCGCCACCTCACCGACGCCAACGGACTGCTGCACACGGGCCGGACCGCCGCGGTGGCGATCGGAACCGCGGCCGGGGGCACGGTGATCGCGATGTTCGGCGCGAGCGCCGCGATCGCGGTGAACGCGGTGAGCTTCGTACTGAGCGCGCTGTTCCTGTCCGCCATGCGACTGCCCTCGTCCGCGCCGCGGGCCGGCGGCGGGGCAGCACAGGGTGTCTGGCAGGATCTGCGGGCCGGTTGGTCGGAGGTCCGCAGGCGTTCCTGGCTGCTGAGCGAGTTGCTGCGCTCGGCTGTCGAGATGCCCATCGTGGTGGCGCCGTTCGCGATCATCGGCCCGCTGATGGCCTCCGACACTCTGGGAGGAGCCGAATCGTGGGCCACGATCAGCATCGGATTCCTGTGCGGTTCCCTGTGCGGCCCCTTCGCGGTCCGGCTCTGGAAGCCCCGGCGCCCGATCTGGGCCTGCACCGCACTGATGTACCTGGGAGCCGTACCCCCGCTGCTGCTCGCCCTGACGACCTCGGTGCCGTTGATCACGCTGGCCGAGGGAGTCAAGGGGGCTGCCGTGGGTTTCTTCGGCACGATCTGGGCCTCGTTGCTCCAGCGCGAGATCCCCGACACCGTACGCTCCCGCGTCAATGCGTGGGACTACACCCTGACATCCGGTCTGATGCCCCTCGGCTACCTGCTGGCGGGTCTGATGGTCACCCAGTTCGGCCGGCAACCGATCCTGATCCTGGGCGTGGTGTGGAACATCCTGGCGGTCACCCTGGTGCTGGCGCTTCCCGGCGTGCGCCGCTTCCGCATCGACTGGAACGCCTCCGCGTCGGTTGATCCACCCACATCCAGCTCCGGCGACAAGACGAAAGAGGCGACACGATGACGCCTGACGCTTCCCTGCGGACGGCTCAGCGGCCCATGCGGGTACTGCTCGGCGGACCGATCAAGGCAGGCTTCCGGGACGGAACCGATTTCGACGCCCGGCTCCGCCTGTACGTCGACCGACTGCTGACCGGGCTGCGGGCCACCGGGATGGTGATCGACTCCGCGCACGAGGCGGAGGGCTTCAGCCGGCTTCCCGAGGGGACGGTTCACGCCGCCGTCGTGCGGCGCGACCATCAATGGCTGACCGGCTGTGACGCCTATGCGTGCTTGCTGCCTCTGCGGGACGGCACCGTCTACCCGTCGATCGGGACGGGGGTCGAGCTGGGCTGGGCCACCGCCCGCGGCATACCGGTGATCGCGCTCGTCGAAGTGGCTCGTATGGCCGCCTATAGCCCGTTCCTGCGAGGTCTGGGATCGATGTTCGACGTCACCCTGATCGACATCGACGAGGCGGTCGCCGATCCCGCCGGGTTCGCCGATGCCATCGCCGCGGCCGTCGGTACGTCCGTCCGGGCAAGGGGGGCACGGTGACCGTCTGCGCCGTCGGAGAGCCACGCGTACGGATGGCGCCCGTCGCCTACGGTTTCGGCCCGGTGGGCAAGGCACTGCACGTGGCCCGTGCCGTCCGGGCCAGGATGGGCGACGGGGTGACGCTGGAGCTGAGCGGCGCCGGCCATACCGGCGCCACCGCGGAGCCGGGCCTCTTCGACGCGGTCACCCCGCCCGGATCCCCGGCTGCGCGCGCGGATCTCGTCGTGTCGGTGATGAACCGGGCAGCGGTGGCTCTCGCCGCCGGCCGCGGTGAACCGGTCCTCTTCCTCGACTCGCTCGCCTGGCTGTGGGACGGCCCCCTGGCGATGCCGGGAGACTGTGTCGGTTATCTGTACCAAGACCTGCCGCTGCTGTCCGTACCCGCGGCGAACGTCGACTCCCAGCCAGGCTGCCGTCCGATCGGCGGGATCACAGGCGAGCCGCCGACCGCCCCGTCCGCGCCGGGCCGGCGTACGGAGCAGATCGTCCTGTCGCTGTCGGGGCTGGAGAACTTCGAGAACGACGTGTGCCGCGGCAACGTCTGGTATGCGCAGATGTGGATGCAGGCGGTACGCACCCTGGAGGAGGAGCAGCCGGAGCTCGCAGCCCGCGTGGTCGTGCACGGCAATCCGCAGGCCCTCGCCTGGGCGGGCGGAGTGCGCGGAGTGAGCCGAATCGGCAGCGGCCTCCAGGAGGACTACCTGCGCGACGCGGCGAATGCCGCGAAGGTCCTCATTCCACCCGGATTGACGAGTATCGTCGAACTGTTGCACGCTGGCGTCCCGTTCCAACTGCTGCCCCCGCAGAACTACTCCCAGTTGCGCATAGCGCAGGCAGTGAACCAGAGCGTTCTGGATGTGGCGGCGCAGCGCTGGGAATCCCAGTTGCTCGACTGGCTGGCGGAACGTGTCGTGCCCGAGCCGGTCGGCTCGCAAGCCGTTCGCAACACGATCTGCGAGCGAATGCTGGACGGCGCGCCCGATCCCCGTGAGTTCGCGGTACTGCTCGAGTCGACGGCCGAAGCCCCGGGCCCGGACCTCGTCAGGTCCGTACTCGGCCCGGGCGACGGAGCCGACACAGTGGCCGCCGAGATAGAGCGGCTCGTTGGATGAGGCGGAGCGCAATGCCGAAGAGGAAGGGAAACATATGGGACACGTGGACGTCCAGCAGGTCGACTACGGCCTGCCCGACGGACGACTGTTGCTCACGCAGGTGAGCTTCCGGGTCGGCGAGCGGTCACGGGCAGCGCTGGTCGGTCCGAACGGCGTCGGCAAGACGACGCTGCTCCAGATCGTGGCGGGCGACGTGAAGCCCCAGGCGGGTGCGGTGACCTACTCGGGGGGCCTGGGCGTGATGCGCCAGTTCATCGGGCAGGTCCGGGGTGACTCCACCGTCCGCGACCTGCTCCTGGAGGTCGCGCCGCCCTGGATCCGCAAGGCGGCGGCGGAGCTCGAGGCCGCTGAGAACGCGATGATCGAGGCGGACGACGAGCCGGCGCAGATGGCATACGCGACGGCCCTCGCCGACTGGGCCGACGTGGGCGGTTACGAGTACGAAACGCTGTGGGACATGTGCACCACGGCCGCGCTCGGGGTTCCGTTCGGCCGGGCTCAGTTCCGTGGCGTGACCACGCTCTCCGGCGGCGAGCAGAAGCGGTTGGTCCTGGAGGCCCTGTTGCGCGGTCCCGAGGAAGTGCTGCTGCTGGACGAGCCGGACAACTACCTCGACGTGCCGGGCAAGCGCTGGCTGGAGGAGCAGTTGGCGGCCTCCGAGAAGACCGTGCTGTTCATCTCCCACGACCGCGAGTTGCTGTCCAGGGTCGCCACCATGATCGTCACGGTGGAACCCGGGGCAGCGGGCTCCACCGTGTGGACGCACCCGGCGGGCTTCGGAACCTGGGACGAGGCGCGCGAACAGCGCAACTCGCGCCTGGAGGAGTTGCGCCGGAGGTGGGATGAGGACTGGGCGCGGCTGCGCGAGCAAATGCTGCGCTACAAGCAGAAGGCGGCCTACAACTCGGACATGGCCTCCCGGTACCAGGCGGCGCAGACCCGGCTGGCGAAGTTCGAGGCGGCCGGCCCGCCGCAGCAGGTGCCGCATCGCCAGCGGGTCCGGATGCGGCTGGAAGGCGGCCGCACCGCCAAACGGGCGATCATCTGCGACGGGCTCGGACTGCGGGTGTCCGGCGATACGCCGACAGCAGGCGACGAGATGCTGATGAAACCGTTCGACCTGGAGGTCTGGTTCGGCGAGCGGGTGGCCGTGCTGGGCAGCAACGGTTCGGGGAAGTCGCACTTCCTGCGTCTGCTCGCGGCGGGCGGCACCGACCCCGACAAGGGGCACCTGCCCGTCGGCGATGCCGTGCCGACGCCAGTCGATCACAATGGGAGGGTCAGTCTCGGCTCACGGGTTCGGCCCGGCTGGTTCGCGCAGACCCACGAGCACCCCTCGCTGCTGGGCCGGACGCTCCTTGATGTGCTGCACCGCGGTGACGAGCACCGCAGTGGGCGGTCGCGGGACGAGGCCGCCCGCGTCCTCGATCGTTACGGCCTCGCTCAGGCGTGCGAGCAGACCTTCGATTCCCTGTCAGGCGGGCAGCAGGCCAGGTTCCAGATCCTGCTGCTCGAACTCTCCGGAGCCACCCTGCTGCTGCTGGACGAGCCCACCGACAACCTGGACCTGCACTCGGCCGAGGCGCTGGAGGAGGCCATCGCCTCCTTCGAGGGCACTGTCCTGGCGGTAACGCACGACCGTTGGTTCGCTCGGGAATTCGACCGCTTCCTGGTGTTCGGCCAGGACGGCTCGGTGTACGAGGCACCGGAACCGGTGTGGGACGAGAGCCGGGTGCACCGTCGGCGCTGACGGGTGGCAACTCACTGCTGAAACGATAGGAAGCCAAATGGGCAACCGGAACAAGTACTTATTCATCCGAATACTCGAGGCCTGCAACGCCGACTGCTTCATGTGCGAGTTCGCGCAGTCACGGGACACGTACCGCTTCACCCCGGAGGCGTTCGAGGAGCTGCTTCCGCAGGCCGCGGAGATCGGCGTCCGGGTCGTCCGCTTCACCGGCGGCGAGCCGTTGATGCACCGCGACATCATGGAACTGGTCCGCATGGGCACCGGCTACGGGATGCTGATGTCGTTGATCACCAACGGCCTCCACCTTCCGCGGAGCATCGACGGACTCGCCGCAGCCGGGCTGGCACAGGTCGTTGTGTCCCTCGACGGCGGTTCGGCGGCCACCCACGATCTGTACCGGCGGTCGCCGGGCACCTTTGACGCCGCGGTCCGCGGACTTCGGCGCGCGGTCGAACTCGGGATCGTTTCCAGGGTGAACACTGTCGTAGGCCCTCACAACTACGCCGAAATGCCCCAGCTGCAGCATGTACTGGCCGAACTCAAGGTACAGCAGTGGGAATTGTCGACACTCAAGCTCAGTCGCTCGATCACGTACGGGGACCGAGAGGACGTACTCGCGGTGTGCGAGCCGCTCTACGGACAGGACAGCCCTCTGGTACCCCTGGGCAAGCGCTTCTACGGCGACACCGAGCACGAGCAGGACGCGTTCTTCGAACAGTCGATTCCGCCCCGGGCGTCGGGGCCGCTGTGCCGGGTCACGGAGGATGTCATCTATCTGGACCCCAGGAACGACTCCGTGTTCCCTTGCAGTTGCCTGCCGCACAGGAGAGATGAAGGCAGGGGTGGGCCGACGGTGACCGGTGATGCGCGAGTACTGCTGGACACACCGAGGTTCAGGGGCGAGAGGGAGTACTTCCGGCTGAACGGCCCCTCCGTTTGCCAAGGCTGCTCGGCCACCTCCGCCGGTTACAGCGACGACGTGGCCCGTCACGGCACCGTGCCGTTGTGGCGCTACTGAGGGAAGAGACATGGCGCGAAACACCGGACAACCCGCCCGGACACTGGGCAGTGTCTCGATTCGGGCGCGTGAGCACCCCGATTCCACCGCCGTGCTCACCTGGATCTGCGAACACATCACCGATCTGGACATCACCGGGGAGCCCGGCGGTGATGTCTTCCTCGTCGTCGACGAGCCGGAGACCGCCGCAGAGCACACTGATCACGGCCGGCCCGGCGTTCATGTGGCCACTGGCCCGCCCTTGCCGACGCCGCCGTCCGGCGGAGCCGGTGTGTGGTGCCTTGCCGCTCCCGAGTGGCTCGGGAGCGGGTCGGCCGCGGGGTTGCGGAGCGTGGGATCGGCGATTCCCCGACGCTCCCCGCGGTGGAGGTCCGGCGACGTGGTGCTGGCCCATATCGTCGTCCCGCCGGCAGCGGAAGCCGACCGCGTGGAGTGCCTGACACGCGAAATCCTGGCACTGGCCGCCAGCCTCCCGGCGTCTGTGACGCTGCGCGTCTCGGTGCAGGGCAGCCTGGGCGAGGACTGGGCACCCCGGCTGGCAGCGGCAGCCGAGCGGATCGAGATCACACGGTCCGACGGGAGGCTCGTGCTGGACGGTGTCCGTGCCGCCGCCGTCTCCCCGTCTCCGGTGGCGTTCGGGCAGGCGCAGTACGCACGCGTGCCGATGCTCGCGCTGCCCGCGCTGGACGAGGGCCAGGAGATCGTCGCCGGGGCGGCAAGCCTGCTTGCCGCCCCCCGGGAGGCGGGTGACACACCCCCGGGGCCCCTCTTCGGAACCTCGGTGCTCGCCGGTGACGCGTCTGCCCGCGACATGGACGGACGGGCGTTGCAGCGGGTGGCCCGACAACTCCGGCAGTTGGTGCTGGCCCCGTTGTGATCGTTGTCGACCAGCACGGTCATCGGTATGTGAAGGAGCAGGAATATGTATGTCGAGAACGGCCCCGTGGAACTGCTGCGTCGGCGAGCAGCGGATTCCGCGGACCGAGTGGCCCTGGTCGATGGGGTGGGGAACGCCTTGACCTACGGCGTTTGGCTCGATGAAGCACTGCGGTCCGCGGCCGCCCTGCGGAGCATGGGCCTGCAGCCGCGGGGCCGGGCGGTGCTGGTGTTCTCCAACGCCGACATCCTGGAGTACGCCACAACCTACGTCTCGGTTCTCATACTGACCGCGACCACGTGCCCCGTTCCGGGGACGTACACGGCGCGGGAGGTGGACAGTGCCGTGCGCAACTGCCGGGCCGATCTGGTGCTGCGGCCGGGCTGGCGCTCCGAGGCGTCCGCTGCGGGGGCCCGTCCGCCCACCGTGGACGCCGAGCGAGGGGATTTCCTTGCCCAGATCCTGCTCACCTCCGGCTCGACCGCGGTGCCGAAGGCCGTGGCCGCCACCTACGCCAACCTCGCCCGCGGGCTGACCGGCTCCTACGTTCCGTTACCGCCTACCGAGGAACGGGACCTTTTCGTCCACGCACTGCCGATCGGCGGGAACGCTGCGCAGTCGATGCTCCTCACCTGCCTGACGGCGCCTGAAGAAACACTGGTCCTGCCGAGCTTCGACAGCCGGCGGTTCGTCGACGCCCTGGACGGTTTCCAGGGCGACGCGGGAACGCTGCTCATCCCGGCGATGGCCGCAGCCTTGGTGACCCACTGCCGGCAGAACGGCGTCGAGACGATCGGGAACCTGACGAACCTCGGCCTGACCGGCGGCCGGAGCAGGCCCGGGCTGCTCGGCGCGCTGGCGGAGCTCTGCCCGAACGCCACCATCACCAACTTCTACACCACCACCGAGGCCTGGCCTGCAGGGGTGAGTATCGAGTACGACGGAAAGCGGCCGGAGTCCGTGGGCCGGATCCGGGACGGAAGGGTGCGCGTCGTCTCGGACGAGGGCAGGGACTGCAAACCCCATGAGGTCGGCGCCGTCGAGTTCCTGGTCCCCGGTGAGGAACGGCGGACCTATCTGCGGTCCGGGGACGCTGGGACCGCGGACCGGCCACAGGTTGTCACGGACGACTTGGGGTACCTGGACGACGAGAACTACCTGTACCTGACCGGTCGGCGGACCGACGTGATCGAGACGGGGGGGTACAAGGTGTCCGCGGCTGAGGTCGAGGACGTGGTGTGTGCTCTGCCGTACGTCGCGGACGCCTGCGTCTTCGGCGTTCCGAGTGCCTCCATGGGGTCGGTGGTCGTTCTGGCCGCGGTGTGCGACGAACCCACCGAGCCGGCCCGGCTGCGCCGGGACTGCCGGGAGCGCCTCGAGCCTTCGAAGTGCCCCGCGGTGGTGTTCGTGATGAACGAGCTCCCCCTGAACCACGCAGGAAAACCCGACAAAGAGGCACTCCGCCGCAGAGCCATGGCCAGGCAGGAAGGACCGTCTTCGTCCCATGACGCGCACGATGACCCGCTGGCGGCGCGGCTGTGCCGGCTCTGGGAAGAGGTGCTGGAGCTGGAGCGGGTGGAGTCGGACGACAACTTCTTCCTCATCGGCGGGGACTCTCTGGCAGTCGTGGGACTGCTCAGCCGGGTCGAGGAGGACACTGGCGTCGAGGTCGGTGTCTTGGATTTCCTGGAGAACTCGACGCCCCGTTCCCTTGCCGGGCTCCTCGGAGCCGGTTCGAAGCTCAGGTGACCATGGCGGGGCGCAGGTCACGACAGGCGCCCGGAGTAGTCGATCCGCCGTCGCCCTCTACTGACCCGGATGTACGGGTCAGCGCTGCCACCACCGCTCCGGCCGCCTCCCGGCGATCGCGCATAGACCCCGAACCGGGACCCATCGCCGCTTTCTCGAAACAAACCATCGACGGAATCGACCTGCCTGTCCGGATAGAAAGTGGAAAAGAAATACCGTGAGCAGTTCTCTCGCGCCGCCCATACCTCATCGCTTGGACAGGACAACCGTCCGAGCAGTGCTCTTCGACCTTGACGGCACGCTGTGGGATCCCGAGTCACACATCTTCGCCACTTACGCCGAGGTTTTTCGAGAGCATGGTCATAAACTGACCCGCCGACACTGGGAAAGCATTATCGGCACTGTCGGCTTCGACCTCTGGAGTGAGCTGGAGGAACGTGTTGGACGGTCCCTGGACCGGGCAGGTCTGGAAGACCGGGTTGCCGTGGACGTGGAGAAGAGAACCAGCCTTCTTCAGGCGCGGCCGGGTGTGCGGAATCTTTTGGAGCAGGTGGACTCGGCCGGGCTCGCCCGGTCGATTGTCAGCAACAGCCCGGCCCGGTGGATCACCCGTTGCGTGCGCCAGTGCGGCATCGACACCGGATGGCACGGCATACACAGCCCCGACACGGCAGGAATCCGCGCCAAGCCTGCGCCCGACCTGTACAGCAAAGCCCTGCGAAGGCTCGGGGTGTCTCCCGAGGAGGCCATCGCCTTCGAGGACTCGCCTACGGGGATCCGGGCAGCACGAGCGGCCGGAGTGCACTGCGTGACCGTGCCCAATGAAATGACTGCGGGTTTGGATCTCAGCCACGCCGACCTGCGGGTCGAGTCATTCCGGCATGTTGATCTGGCGCAGATCATCGACAGTCTGCTGGCGCCGGGAAACAACCGTGCCCCACTCGTGCCTGCCACGGGCAGGTGACCGCGGGGGCTCGTCTGTCCGCAGCACCTTGTCCGCCCGCTCGCCGGCGTCTGCACCGAGCTGCCGACGCCGACCGGGAAACAACCGTCGCGCGGATTACCGACAGAAATGACAGCTGTCCGAAAATCGGAACCCGAATCGTCGAGCAGGATGACGCATGTCCACGAAAACAACGCCAGACCAGCACAGGGACGAGTTTCTGCAGGTGCGGTCGGCGGAGACACACGATCAGGCATTTCCAGGAACCTGGGCACAGCAAGCCTTCTGGGACGCCATGAAGGCCCTCGGCGAGGATGACCACCAGTTCAATCTCAGCCAATCGGTCGACATTGGGGGTGACATTTCCGCTGCCGAAGCATTCGAGGCCGTTGCGTGGATGGTCAGGCGCCACGAATCTTTCAGAACGCTTTTTTTCGAAGACTCCGAAGGGAGAGTGACCCAGCAGGTACAGGGCACAGTGGAGGTTCCGGTGCGCGTACTGGAGTCGGACGCCGACGCCGATCAAACGGATGCGGAGACAGAGTGGGTGTCCCGAAGATTCCGACACGTTTCCGAAATACCGCTCAGGGTATGCCTGATAGGCCTTGACGGCGGGCCGAAGAGGCTGGTGCTCAGCATATCGCACATGTGCGCGGACCTGTTCGGAATTCGGATCGCAATCGGGGAGTTGACCGACGTCCTCGGCGGCGCGAATCCCCTCTCCTTTCCCTGTCCCGTACAACCGCGTGAGGTGGCTGAATTCCAGAACTCAGACGAGGGGAAAACTTTTTCGGACCGAGCCGTCGCGTACTGGATCAGGACCCTTCTCGACTTGCCTGCCATGCGCGTCGATCCCGGATTTTCCGATCACAGAGAACCGCGATTCTGGCAGGGACAGCTTTCTTCCGGGAGTCTGCCCCGCGCTCTCACCCTGCTCTCTTCCCGATTCGGCGTCAGCAGTTCCGTTGTGCTGCTTTCCGCAGCTTCCCTGGTACTGGGAGAACTGACAGGGACCACAAGACCGAGCCTCATGCTGATGTGCGGGAACCGAATCAACGCGGCAGACCGCAGGAATGTCAGCCCTCGTGTACTCGAGGGACTCTTCACCGTCAATGTTTCCTGTGACGGCTTCGCTGAACTGCTGAAGAGGACATGGCGTTCCTCGCTCACGTCCTACCGGCATTCCCAGTACAACAAGGTCGACTTGCTGTCGGAGATACAGAGCAGCGGCGCGGACCGCTGCAGACTTCACCGGACGGTGTTCTACAATGACGCGCGCATGGGAGGAAGCGAATCACCGGTCACGGCCGAGTGGCCCACGGACGAGGCTCTCAGGCCCGGCGAGTGCGATGTGCGCGCACTTACAGACAACCGTGGGGAAGAGGACATCGCCCTGCATGTCCACGACGACGGCGACCGGCTGCGTATGACCTTCACCGCGGACACCGAGCTAGTGGGCCCGCAGGCCATTGAAGATTCCCTGCGGGAAATCGAGCGGATCATCCTCCGCGCTGTCAAGCATTGCCGCCGGTCTTGAAAAGCGATGCCTTGATGCCGGCCACTGGGAGAGGTGCGCGCCGCTCAGCAGTGCCTGTACGGGCCGCCTCCCACAAGGCGGAGTCACGGAGTCTGGGAGCCAGCGCGGCGACGCCGGCCAAGCAGTCAGCGCTGTCGCCCGGACTCCGGCGGAAGCGGGCATCGTCGGCGGCGCCGAAGACGCCCTTCACGTCCGCGTCCCCGCCCTTGTGGGAGGGCGGGCCACGACGGGCCGCTGGTTCGCCGGACAGGCCGTCGGCGGAGCGGCACCACCGTGGCTGGGGTCGACGGGTCGAAGCACGCCGGTGAACGCGGCCAGGACGTCGCCGACCGGCCCCGGCGACTCGTTCTCGTCGTTCGGCGTACGTCGGGGCCGCGTCCGTTCCGCGTCTCCGTCGGTCCAACACGGTGGTACCCCCTGCGATGTCCATCCCGGCCGAGGCTTCGGGTCCGTTCCCTCCACCAGCCCGCCGTACCACGTCGCAGGCGTAGCGACCTCGCCGGTGTCGCCCTGCGGCGACGTCCCGATGACAGTCGTACCCGCAGTGCCTCGGCTCCCCGTCCCCCGAGCGATCGCAAGGACTGACATGGAAGTACTCGGCGGCCTGAGACCCACCGAATGGCTGACGCCGAACGCGGGCCTCCGATCGTGCAGGCGGCCTTGGGGCCGGCGGAGCCGGACGGCGTCGAGACGGCGGCCCGGCTCCTGACCGCAGCGGGGGACAACCACGACCGGCCGGGATCCGGAGCCCGGCCTCGCCCGTCTCTGCGGGGCGGTCCAGGTCTCCGCCGGCTCCGGACGGACCGGCCGCACCGCCCCCGGCCCCGGCGGCGACCGCCGGGTCGGCCATGCCCTCCACGCGACCGCACGCGTGTGGGCGCGCCACGCCCCCGCGCGCGGCTCCGCATCGCGTGACGCACAGCCCGAGGTATGTCGAAGAAGGACTCCTCCGCTGCCTCAAACGCTTCATCGCCCGTGAGATCGCACATACCCGGCCAGCACGGATATCCCACGGCGAAAAATCCCGCAGGCCGCCTGGCGGTCCGCGGAATCCCCCGTAATGGATCCACACACCGAAAGGCAGGCCCCCGTATGCCGGCATTGACCCCCGACGATCCGCAGGTCCTGGCCCAAGCTGTCGTCACTGCCTTGACCGTCGACGTTGACCCCCAGGCCCGGGAAGCCAGCATCGCCTTCTGGGAGCGGGGCGTGGCGTACCGGCGAGCGGTTCTGGAGGCCGCGGAGAAAGTCGCGGACGACACGATCTGCCGACTCCTGGCGGCACTGCGGGCGGACCCCACCGATACACACCCCCAACGGGAGCTCACAAACCATCTGCGAGACCTCGCAGCCCTTCGGGACCTCAGCACCGAAGAGTTGTTCGCGCTCGCCTGGCAGGCGGAGTCGAACTCCCGCCTCGGCTACCATCTGGGGCAGCGGTACGGCGGCCCTCCGGCCACCAAGGCAGAGGTCGGCGAGCTGCGCGCGCTGCAGGCCGGCGCCTCCCTCCCCGCCGCAGCAGATCCCCCCGTACTCATCGTGGTGCCATTCCGGGACCGAGGCCCGGGGCTGCGGCTGCGCAACCTGCTGGCCTGCCTGCTGTCCCTGCGCGATCAGTCCGCACCGCGCTCCTCCTACCGGGTCGTGGTGGTCGAGTCTGACGACACCCCGCGCTGGCGTGACGTCATCCTGCCGTACACCGACCACTACCTGTTCGCCCCCAAGAGCGGCACCTTCAACAAGTCGTGGGCGGTCAACGCCGGAGCGGTCAACACCCCCGGCCGCCCGGAGATCATCTGCGTACTGGACGCGGATGTGCTCACCGACCGGGACTTCGTCTCCCGGAACGCCGCCCGCTTCCGCCGGCCCGGCACCATGGGGCACCTCACCTACCGTGACATGTGGTGTCTCGACGAACCCTCGACGTCCTGGGCGATCAGGCAGCGGCTACACGAGCGAGCTCCAGAGGCAGGCAGCGACCACCTCAGGGCATTCGTGCTACGGCGCCCACCGGGCTGCTGTGTGTGGGCGCGTGCAAGCGCGTACCACAGGATCCAGGGCATGGACGAACGCTTTGAGGGCTGGGGCGGAGAGGACAATGATTTCGCCTACCGCATGGATTACCACTCGGCATTCGACCATTACAACGATCCACTGCTACACATGTACCACCCGTCCTCGGCCCTCCTGCGCGAAGACGGGGACACCGTGAACGCGCACATTCCCGCGCTCAGTTGGCGACCCACCGAGCCCATCGGCGACCTCACCCGTTTCGTCGGGACACCGGTGACCTGACGCGGAACTGTGAGGGCCGGGAAGCCATGGGAGGCGGCCCGACCGGAGTACCGCCCCCACATCACGGAAACCCCCGTATCGGCGGCCGTATCACCGGAGAAGCGCCTCTGCGCTGACAGGCGCCGTCTCCTGCCCGGGGTTTCGGCGTGGTTGCGTACGGGCGCCGATGCGGTCCAGGACCGACGGTGGGGCATCGGCGGCCCACTCGCTGATCGCCAGCAGCGACGTCGCACCGGTCAGCACTGCGCAGGCCGCCAGTGCCGGTACGCACACCGGGCTGTAGCGCACCCCACGCGGCTTGCGGAGATCGGGAACCTGCGCCGACCGGACCGGCGGCCCGGTCAGGCCGTCCTCGGCGGCGTCAGGCCGATCGCGGAGTCGGCCAAGGACGGGCGGAATCGGAAAGGACACGACGGAAGGCACGGGCTTCCGTAGGGATCACTGGGCTCGACACCCGCATGGTCCTGGAAGCTCGTGCCTGCTCCGCGTCCGGGCCGCCGCCGGCGCATGTCGGAAAACCCGCCCACGCCACGGCTGCGCCGAAGTTTCGACTCGGCCGAGGAGGACCCGGAACCCGCCCGGAATCCCGACCATGACCACGAGTTCCACCTGGCAACCGGGGGCAATCCTCCCCTCATCCACCGCAAGCCGTCGCTGCTGAACCGTCGCCACCCTCCAGGAGACGCCGACGGAACTCGCCTTCCTGCCCCGGAGCGATACAGCGTTCAGGGCGGCTCCGGTGCCGGGGCAGGAGCCGCCCGACGCCACATCCGACGGCGAGCGCTCTCTCCTCTACGAGTCTCCACGAGTCTCTATGAGGACAGTCCCGCATAGGCGCGCATCGCCGCGCGGTCCTGGGGGAGGCCCCACGCGCGCAGGATCTCCAGGAAGTTCACCCACCGCCACGTGTCCTCGTCGAGCGCGGCCAGTACGCGGACCAGGCGCTGCTGACGGCTGTCCAGGTCCGCGAACTCCGGAAGGCCGGCGGGGCGCTGCGGGCCGAAGGCCAGGTGCAGGGCGGCCGCGGCGACCGCGAAGCCGGCAGGTCCCGCCGTCGCGGCCAGTCCGTCCGTCACCGCGTCCAGGGCCTCGGCCGGGTAGCGGTCGGCGAGCAGGGTGAGGCTCGCCGCGGCGTAGCCGCGCAGGTTGCCTTCGTGGAACAGGATGCCGGGCGGTCCGGGCTCCGGCGGATCCGCCTCGGCGGCGGCCAGTTCGGCGAGCACCTCCGCGCCTACCGTGGCTCCGGCCTCCGTACTGCCCAGGCGTGCCAGGGCGGTTGCCGCCGCCCACCGCACCGCTCGGTCCCCGGCGGCGAGGAACGGCCGCAGCCCGTCGGTCAACGTGGCATCGCCCAGCAGCCCCGCCGCCACCAGCGCCGTGGCCACGACGGCCTGGTCCGTCTCGTGGTCGAGCAGCCGCAGCAGTTGCGGCACCGTGCGGTCGGCCTCCTCGGGAAACCAGGCCACGAGGTAGGCCGTCGCCGCACGGACGGCCGGATCGCCGTCTCCCAGCAGCGCGCACAGGGCCGGCACCTCCTGCCGCACCGCGTCGTAGGCGCCCAACTCGGCGCCCGCGGCCCGCAGGTGCGCATCGAAGTCGAACATCGCGCGCCGCATCTCACGCACGCGCCGCTCGCCCTCGTCGGGCGCCTCCTCCACCCAGGTGTCGTACTCGGCGCGCACCTGCTCCGGGTCCCTCGCCGCGAACTCCGCGATCTTCCGCCGCCACCCGGCCACGTCGACGCCGCCCGGCAGATGGGCATCGTCGTACCCGATGGCCAGCGCCGCCAGCAGTTCCAGGACCTCGTGCCGGTCGGGCAGCGAGACATCGGCCGCCATACGGGCCAGGAACGGCACGGCCGCAGCCGACGCCTCGTAGCGGCTGCCCTGGTGGAAGATGTTGCCGTACAACCCCTGCAGGGCTTTCTGCCGCCCGTCCGCATCCGCCTCGCACAGCGCCCGTAGCTGTCCCGGGACGTCGTCCGCGGCGCCGTAGGCGTGCTCCAGGGCCGCCCAGTCGACCGCGTCCAGCCCGGCCAGAGGATTGTCCTCCGTCGTCACGAGCGGCAATCTCCCATACCGCCCTGACACCCGGTCGTGTCACTGCTCGGTACCGGGTTCAGGCAGGTAGGCGCCGGCCAGGGTGCCGCCGTAGCCGGAGGCGCGGACGGCGGCGGTCCGGCCGGTCCGCCGCCGCTTCCCTGAAGTGGAGGCGGACGCCTCGGGTGGCCCGACGAGCCGTGGGCGCAGCCGCCACGGGGGCGGCGTCGGGTCAGAGGATGCCCAGCTCCCGTAGCACCCGGTGACGGCTCCGCGGGGAAGAGGATGTAGCAGATACCTCCCGTACCGCTTCTGACCTGGCCTTTCTCGTTGTAGCGCTAGTACTCCAGTGCGGTTTCGTGATCTATCCAGTGAGTTGGTCAGTTGACCGTTGTCGGTAGTGGCTGCGGCGGGCTGTTGCTTGGTGGCGTCGGCGCCATGTGGACCAGTGCAGGAGCCTGGCCGCTGTCACGGCCGGGGGGATGAGCGCGACGACGAGTAGGCGGCGGATCTCGGGGACGGTCAGCGTGATCGGGTCGCTGCCGCGGGCGGGGTGGTGGGGATCGATGGGTCGGTCGGGGGCTGCGTCGGCGGCGAGGGCGGTCAGGAAGGCCAGGGCGAGCATGGCGAGTGTGATGTGGCGGTGCCACGAGGTCCAGTTGCGGACCTGGTAGTGATCGAGTCCGACCTGGCCCTTGGCGGCCTGGAAGCACTCCTCGACGCTCCAGCGGACGCCGGCGACCCGGACGAGTTCCGCAAGGGTGACCGCGGCAGGTGACCAGCACAGGTAGAAGGCAAGTTCACCACTGGTGCGGTTGCGGCGGACGAGCAGGTGGCGGTGTCCGTCGGTGCCGATGTGGATCCAGGCCCAGTCGTAGTAGCGCGGGCCCTTCGCGCCGTTGCCTGCGCTGTGCCGCTGCCAGGCGCTGGCGGGCAGGCGTTCGGCGACGGTGTCCGCGCGCATGGTGGTGCGGCCTGAGTTGATCCGTACCCGGGTGGAGCAGGCGACGGCCATGACGTAGCCGGTCCCGCGTGCCTCCAGGGCGGCACGAAGCTGAGGGTCCTGCCCGTAGGCTTCGTCGCCGGTCACCCACGGTGTCTCCACCCCGGCGTCCAGCGCGGTGGCGATCATCTCCCAGGCCAGGCGGGGCTTGGTCTGGAACTGCATAGTCTCGGGTATCCCGGCCGCCTGGCGGCGTCCGGGATCGGAGCACCAGGACTGTTCGGGCAGGTAGAGCCTGCGGTCGATCAGTGTCCGTCCCCGGCTGGTGGCATAGGCGAGGAAGACGCCGACCTGGGAGTTCTCGATGCGCCCGGCGGTGCCGGTGTACTGGCGCTGCACGCCCGCCGAGGCCCGGCCCTTCTTCACGAAGCCGGTCTCGTCCACGATCAGCACCGCGCCCTGGGCGCCGAGGTGTTCGACGGCGTAGGCGCGGATGTCGTCGCGGACGGCGTCGGCGTCCCAGCGGGCGCAGCGCAGCAGCCGCTGCATCGGGCCCGGTCGCGCATGGCCTGCCTGTTCGGCCAGATGCCAGCAGTTCTTCCGCTCGGCATGCGACAGCAGTCCGAGCAGGTAGGCGCGGGCGGTAGCCCGGGGTTCAACTCGGCTGAACCGGCCCGCAATCCGCGCCATGGCCTGCTCGAACATCGCCCGCCATCGGGCGCCGTCTATGCTGTGACCTGCGGCCATCGCACGATCGTCATGAGTCCACACAACCCTTGATGATCACGCGGTGGCCGTTCCAGTTCTCACGCGGATCTGACCCAAGATCGCGAAGTCACACTGGAGTACTAGGTGCGCAGCCAGACATTTTCAAACTGCTACGGCAAGCCGGGCCAGAAGCGGCACCACGAGGCAAAAGCCCGGCTCAGAGGCTTGGACCCGTCCACCACGGACGGGCCCAAGCCGCTCTCCGCGTTGGCTCAGTGCTGCCCCCAGCGCCCCTCATTCCGGTCCGCTCAGGCCCATCGCACTGGTTCGGCGCTGACTCCCGCCCACCGACTGGGACACCGGCGCCCTCCCCGCACCACACTTTTCCACCGAAACAACCACCCATCACAGATGGTGACCGCCTGTCAGAGAAACGGACAATGAGCGTTTTCCAACCTCATGCTGATACGGCGAGGTGGAGAATAAGAACGGCCTGGACCAGGCCGGTGATGCGGGTGGTGCTGCAGCGGAGCTTGCGCAGTAGCTGCCAGGACGTGAGGGCGGCCACCGCCTGCTCGCCCAGGGCGCGGATGCGGGCGTGGGAGCGGTTATGGGCCTGCTGCCCGGCCGAGAGCTTCGCCCAGCGGCCCCAGTAGGGCACCCGCACGGCAGGGCCGGCGCCTCGGTAGGCCTGGTCCGCCCAGCAGGCCGCGCCGGCCTCGGTCAAGGCGTCGATGATGTCCCCGGAGGGGGCGCCCCCCAGCGGGTGCGGGCCGCACGGAGATCGTGGACCGCGCCGGGCAGGGCCGGGGAGGCCCAGAGCAGCTTCCCGGACGGGTCGGCGGGGACCTGGACGTTCATGCCGTGCCGCTGGTGCTTTCCCGAGTGGTACGGCCGGTCGGCGGCGATCTCCCCCAGCCTTCGGCCGGGAGGTGCCCCCAGTCGATCGGCAGCAGGGTGCCGTCCGGGGACCCCGGCGGCAGGCGCTAGGTGATCTACGACGAGGCCTGGCGCGTAATGCGCCACGTCGCCCTGCTGGAGCGCATGCAGTCCCAGTGGAAGCTCAGCCGCGGCCTGGGCATCGCCAACATGATGGTCATCCACCGTCTGTCCGACCTGCTCACCGCAGGCGACGCCGACTCCCGCAGCCGCGCCCTGGCCGAAGGGCTGCTGCCCGACTGCTCCACCCGCATCGTCTACCGCCAGGAACCCGACCAGCTCGCCACCGCCGCTTCCCTCCTCGGCCTGACCGGCGTCGAGGCCCAGGCCGTCGGCGCCCTGGCCAAGGGCCGGGGCCTGTGGAAGGTCGCGGGCCGCTCCTTCATCACCCAGCACCTCCTCCACCCCGCTGAGCGAGAGTTGTTCGACACCGACGCCCGCATGCATGCCTGACGTCCATGCATCGCCCGGCCTTCCGCGCTGTGCCGATCAGCACCCGGGAGACCACCGGAACCGGTACAGGACGCCAAGTTCACCGGCAAGGCGACGGAGTTCCCTCCCTCATCGGACCGGTCCCGACACCATCTCTGTCTTCGCGGACGTGTACGGTTCCTGGGGCGTTTCAGGAGTCATGCCTGGGGGTGGCGATGAACCTTGTGCATCAGACCGAGAAGTTCGTCAATGCGTCATGGTCCCTGGTGGGGTTGCGCGATCTGATCTTCGAGATGCTGGGGTTGCTCTCCACCGAGCTCGGCAAGCAGGAGGGCATGGTCGGGGACGACGACGCCGGCCGGGCCTTCGCCGCCGTGTACAAGCCCGCCGTGCAGGCCGTCTTCGACAAGGCCGGCTTCGCCCACCAGGTCATGGCCGGCGGTGCCGGATCCCTGCTGAAGGCGGCCGAGGAGTTCTTGAAGAACGAGAGCGACACCGCCGCCGCTTTCCTCAAACAGGACCCCGGCGCCCCCAGCACCCCCGGCGTCGCCCCGCAGCCCTCCGGCCCCGACTGCACGCCTCGCGCCAGCCACAACGCCGAGGACCTGCCCGAGATCGTCGGCGAGACCGGCTGGGTCGACCAGTACCTGCTGCACAAACGCTTCCGCGGTCAGCAGGGCAAGCTGCGCGCCGTCGCCACGACTTGGCGGAACGCCGCGAAGATCCTGGAAGACGCTTATTGGGACTCGGAACGTGCCTGGCAGACCGCCAACCTCGGCCAGGTCGGCGACACCGCCGATGCCGTGGAGGACTTCTTCAAGAAATTCGTGGGCAAGACACCCCCGCCCGGTGAAGTCGGCGAGGGCGAGACGCTGATGGCGAACCTGCCCACCGCGTGCAGAATGATCGCCAAAGCGTGCGATGCCTACGCCGACCACATCGACACCGCGCTGGAGCGCATCCCCCTGGAGTCGAACCCGTTCATCGGCGAGTCCCTCCCCCTCTGGGAGAATCCGTTGTTCGGCGGCAACGGGCACGACGGCGGTCTGCACGAACTCGTCTCCGGCGATGTTCGCATCGCGGGGCTGGGCACCATACCGCCCTCACTCGACAGCGCCCGGGAGCGGGTGAAGATGCCGCAGCCCGACGGTGGCGGGTTCGGCCTCCTCCCCTCGGTCCCGCCGTTCCTCGCGCCCCTGGTCCGCATTCCCACCCTTGTCCCGGTGGCCTACCGCCCGCCGGTCCCCGGGTTGCGCATCCAACCGGTTCCGCCCCCGACACCTCCCGACCCGCGCTTCCCCGCCCTCACCGGGCCCGAGCGGCAGAAGTTTCAGACGTGGCTGGCGTCGCTGCGGCCCGGTGATGTCTCGGGCGGCAAACCCGCCGAGGTTGCCTACCAGAAGCGGGTGGCCGGATACCCGGAGTACGAGGTGCCCATCCCCCAGGGCCTCGGCAAGAGCAACACCCTGATGGTCGACGGCTTCCGGGAGGTCGACGGCATGGCCATCGATGCCAAGTACGTCAACGACCCGAACAGGAAATGTTACCGCTCCCTCGAAGAACTGCGCGAGAACCACAGAACCGGCAAGAGAGACTTTCTCTATGACAGCGACCGAGCGGAATTGAAGAAGTACGCCGCGGCCTTGAAAGATCCGCGTAACGCGGAGATGCGAGGGGTGGAGATCGCCACCAACAACCCGGACTCCGTGTCCTACTGGCGCGTGATGATGGCCGCCTACGGCGTCAAGGGTTACGCCCGCCACGTTCCATGATCAACAAATCGCCACACCGCAGGAGGGCATTGTGGAAGCGCAGGAGATCGCCGAACTCCGCACCATGTACATCTTCACCCCCGCGGAAGGAGCGACATGGGGCCTCACCTACTCGCTTCTCGAGGAGAAACTGCGGGCTCGAGATCCTGACGAGTTCATCCGCTTTGACGGCGATCCGGACGGTCCCGCGCACGGCTCGGTCATGTACTTCGGCATCACTCTCGACGGAGAGGAGCTGGAGGGCATCGCACGGCTGTCGCCCGAGGGCGTGGCCATTCAGGACTGTACGGCTCACCTGGCCGTCGAGTTCGTGCGGTGGCTCCGAACCGAGGTCGTACCGAACGGTGCAACGATCACCTACAACACGGAATGGGGGCTGGAGAGCGACCTCCCCGACGACATCGTTCCCGACGTCCCACGCCCTCGACTCGTCGGCGTCTTCGTGACCCACATCGAAGCCACTGGCGGACTGGACTTGGACTGAGAGGACCACGACTGGCCATTTCAGGAAGGAGAAAGAAAGGTGCGAAGACGCACGTCTGTGCGAGCGCGCCCCGGACGAGTTCGCCTGCATCGATGACGCCCCAGAGGGCCGGGTTCCCGCGGCCCGTCCATGAGCTTCGGCTTCACTCTCCAGGACGAAGCCATTGAAGGATTCGGCCTGACGACCCCGGAAGGCGCAGTCGTCACCGACGTGACAGCCCGGGCGGCGGAGTTCACGATGTGGCTCCGCGACCACGTCGTGCCGAGCGGAATGCCCATGGTGGTCAACACCGAGTGGGGAGTGGAAGACGGCATCCCCGATGCTCCGGTACCGGATGTACCGCTCCCCGGTCTCATCACAGCCCTTCTGTCGCATCTTGGGAGGAGACACTTGACTGACCGGACACCGGCGGCCGTCAAGTCTGTTCTTCGAAGACCGCATTGGTGCGCTTGACACAGAGGACAGGGCCTTTGAGGGGCCTTGAGGTGGGATTTCCGACTGCCACACCCTGACAAGGTTTCCCTCGCGCCGCAGCAACCTCGAGCTTATCGGCTTGCTACCGAAAATCGGCGGCCCGGCCAAATCCCCCAGCTTCCGGATCCTGCTCCTACCCGGTCGTTCTCGCTCCGGGAAGCGGCTCTCACTCCGCTCCCGGGCGCTTCTCTCTCGGAGCAGCTTCCATGAATAGCCCGCACATCATGGTTTACCACCATGACGAGTTCGGTGTCGTGGCCCAGAATGTGCACGGTCACCACCTCGCCGATCACATGCTGCGTCTGGTCGGGTTCGAGCCGGTTCCCGGGCAGGCGCTGTACGCCCTCACCGAGCCGCACCGCGGCCTGACCCGGCGCGCGCAGCAGGCGGTCAGCTCCCTCCGGGCAGCTCGTCTCACCGTCACCGCCGATGCCGCCTACGACGTCACCCCGCCCCGCCGCCCCCCTGCTGGCTGCGGTTCCCTTGATCGGCACGACCGCGTTGCAGACCAGACCGTCGCCCAAAGCGACTCGCGTATCGAGGATCCGGCATCAGATGGCCGTGCTGGGGCCGGCGACCGAGCTTCATCCGCGGAGACCGGCCCGGACGTGGCCTTCGGCGTGCATTTCTCCCTGGGTGTCGTCGCCGCCGTCACCGACGGCCGCCCGGCGGGCGAACGGATCCTGCGGGAGCAGGGCTTCCAGTACCAGCCCCGACTGGATGTCTACGCGTTGCCGGACACCGTCGAGTACTGCGATGCCGTGCGGAAGGTCGCACGGGCCAGTGCGGTGATGCAGGGCGCCGGTCTGACCGTCGCCGCCCAGCCGCACCTGGCCGCGTCCGTGACCGCGATACGCGCCTCCTCCCGAATCGCACCCACACAGGTCGGGAGCACCGCGCTCGACGGCGGTCCCGCCCGTGCTCCTGAGACGAGGACGGCGCAGGCAGCCGTCACCTGTCGGACCGCGACCGCCGAAACGCGCCCCGCCCACGGCCTCTCCCGCTGATCAGTCCTTCCCGAAAGGAGCCATGTCTTCGATGGCCGTGAAGAAGATCTGGACCATCGACCACGCCTGCGGGCACCGGGTCGACCGGGACCTGTCCAACCGGCCGGCTGACCGCCGGGCCGGGTACGCCCGGTGGCTCGCCGAGCGTGACTGCACCTCCTGCTGGAGGGCCTCCCACACCAAGGACGCCGAAGCCAAGGCAGCCTGGGTGGAGGCGAAGCGGGCGGAGGAATTGGCCGAGGCCGAAGCATGGTCCGCGCAGTACCGGATGCCTCCGCTGGAAGGTACCGACCGCCTCATCCCCTGGGGCATCCGCTGCCGCCACCGGCTCATGACCGCCGCCTACACGGTCCTGGTCGTCGAGGGCGAGGTCGGCGAGGCGGAGTGGGAGCGCATTGAGGACGCCGCCCGAACCATCACCCGCGCCGGGTGGTGGGTCGACCAACGCGACGCCGATCCCGAGGACCTGCCCGAGCTGCTGGAGGCCGCCACCGAGACCGACCGTCCTACCGAGAACCCCTACGTCTGACCCGCTCTCCACCGAGGTCGCCATGCGTGCCCCCGATGTCGTCATCACCCGGCGCCCCGAGAGCGGCGTCACCGCCGAAGGCGGCGACGAGCCGGCCGCCGCCCTCCTACGGCGCGCGGGCTTCATCCGCAGCCCTCGCCCAGGCAGCAGTGGTACGGACTCCCCTACGACCTGGGGGAGCAGACCGAGAACGAGATGGCCGACCACGCCACGCAGATGCCGCGCGCCGTCGGCTACAAGGTCGATCTCGACGAGGCCGACGTCTACGCCCAGGCCACGCGCCCTCTTCCGGCTGGACCAAAGCGGCTACCACGTGGAGTTCGACTTCGACCTGTACGACCGCGACACCTACCAGCGCAGCCGCGTCCCGACGCTCGCAATGAGGACCGCGTGATGGCCGCTGGAAGCCCGCCGAGTCGCACCCACCACCGCCCCCGTCCGTTCCCGGAGCCCGCCGTGCCGTCTCCGCGCACCCGTACGCCCTCCCCCACCACCGGTATCGACCTGCTGCTCTACCCCCTGCTCGGACTCGCCGCCGCGGGGCTGGCCGGCGGCTCCCTGGCCTGGCTGACCGGCAACCTCACCAGCCTCCTCGCCGGTCACGGCCGGTGGGCCGCCTACCGGCCCGTCGAGGCGCTGTTCCACCCCGAGCGCCTGTGGCCCCACCTGTCGCCCACCGCCGTACTCGTCGGCACCCGCGCCGGCCCCGCCCTGGCCACTGCCGCCGTCATCGCCGCCGGGCTGCTCCTGTGGCTGCGTCTGCGCGGTCCGCGGAACGGGCTGGCCGGTCCGCGGGACCTGGCGGCGCTGCTGCCCGAGCAGAGCGCGGCCAAGGCCGTCGATCTGCGTCCCAGCTTGTCGGGCCGCAGGCCGAGGGACGTGCGCCCGGACGACCGCGGCGTCCTGCTCGGCGCCCTCGCCCCGGGCCGGGCCGAGGTGCGCTCCTCCTGGGAGGACGTCCTGCTGGCGATCATGGCTCCGCGCTCGGGCAAGACCTCCTGCCTGGCCGTCCCCGCCATCCTCCGCGCTCCCGGCCCGGTGCTGCTGACCTCCAACAAGGCCGCCCGGGACGCCTACACCGCCACTGTCGGCGCCCGTGCCGAGGTCGGCCGAGTCTGGACGCTGGATCCGCAGCAAATCGCCCACGCCCCACGCCGGATGTGGTGGGACATCCTCGCCGACGCCCGCGACCTGCCCGGGGCCCGGCGCCTGGCCGGCCACTTCGTGTCGGCCTCGGTGGACGAGTCCTCGCAAGGCGACTTCTGGTCCACCGCCGCAGCCAACACCCTGACCGCCCTGTTCCTGGCCGCGGCCCGCAGCGGGCGTCCGATCACCGACGTGCTGGCCTGGCTCGCCTCACCGGCCGACCGCACCCCGGTCGACCTGCTGCAGGACGCCGGGCTGGAGGCCGTCGCCGCCCAACTCCAGGGCACCGTCGCCGGGGCGGTGGAGACCCGGGACGGCATCTTCGAGACCGCCCGCCAGTACGCGGCCTGCCTGCTCGACCCGGAGGTCGCCGCCTGGGTCACCCCCACCGACGAGTTGCCCGAGTTCCGACCGCAGGAGTTCGTCACCAGCCGCGACACGCTGTTCCTTCTGTCCAAGGACGGCGGCGGCTCCGCCTCGGCGATCATCGCCGCAGCGGCGGACGCGGTGATGCGCGCGTCCGTCGTCCAGGCCGAGCGCGATGGCGGGCGCCTGGACCCGCCGCTACTGGCGATCCTGGACGAGGCCGCGAACGTCTGCAAGATCGGTGACCTGCCCGACCTGTACTCCCACCTCGGCTCCCGGGGCGTCATCCCGATCACGATCCTGCAGTCCTACCGGCAGGGCGTACGGGTGTGGGGCGAGGCGGGCATGGACGCCCTGTGGTCGGCGGCCACGATCAAGCTGGTCGGCTCCGGCATCGACGACGCGGACTTCGCCGACAAGCTCTCCCGTCTCGTCGGCGACCACGACGTGCCCACGGTCTCGAAGACCACCGGCGGGTCCGGCGGGTCGACCTCCGTCTCCCTGCGGCAGGAGCGCGCGCTCCCGACCGACGCCATCCGCGCCCTGCCCAAGGGTTCGGCGCTGCTGCTCGCCACCGGCGTACGGCCCGCCCTGCTGAAGCTCAGGCCCTGGTACAAGGAGCCGGGCGCCGAGGCGCTCAGCGCCGCCTCGGCCAGGGCGACCGCGGAGATCACCGAACGCGCCCTGGCCAAGGCCTCCGGCCACATGGCCACCGTTCGAGCCTCCGAGACCGAGGGCCGCCGGTGAAGCCCCTGGTGGAAGTCGAGCAGGCGGTGCTCGGCGCGGTGCTCCTCGACCCCGGCCAGCTTCCACGCCTGGCGGACTGGCTGGCCCCGGCCCACTTCTCCCGGCCCGTCCACGCCGCCCTGTACGCGGCGATGCTCAGGCTCCGCGCTGGCGGCCACCCCGCGGCGCGCGCGAGCGCCGACGAGGTGCCGCTGTCCTGGGTCACCGACACCGTCGCCGAAGCGAGCCGCCATGTGCGGGGACTCACTGCGGCGTACCCGCACGCCCTCGTCGCCGCATGCCCGCACCCCGGTCACGCCCCGGCGTACGGGCGGATGGTGCTGGAAGGCGCCATCCACCGCAGCGTCGCGGAGCACGCCGTCCGCCTGCACCAAGCCGCCCGCGCCGACGCGGTCCGGGGCGAGGTGGAGGAGAGCCTGCACCGCGCCCGGACGCTGGCCGAGGTGCTCGCGGACCTCGGCCGTCGGTGGGGCACCGAGCCGCGTGCCATCGCTCCGCCAGGCTCCGCACCGGCGGCCTCCCGATTCCTTCCTCTGCCGGACGAGCACCTGCTCGCCGACGAGCGGAACCTGCTCGGCGCACTGGTCGAGCGCCCGGCCCAGCTGGACCGGGTCGTCGCCTGGCTCCGGCCGGAGGACTTCGCCGTCCCCGCCCACGGCCGGCTCTACCGGTGCGTGGCAGCGCTTCACCACCGCGGCGAGCCCGTGGACCACCTCACCGTGCTGTGGGAGGCGCAGCACCGGGGCCTGCTGGCCGACGGCAGCGTGACGGCCGAGCAGGTCAGGGACGTCTGTAGTAGTGCGGCAGCCGGCTCCGCCGATTACCTGGCGCAGCAGGTCGTACGCGCCTCCGTGCTACGGACCGCCGCTGTCTCCGCCCGGGCCGTACAGGAGTTGGCGGACGACGAGTCCCTCTCCCCCGGCCGCCTCATCGGCTACGCCCTCCACGTCCTGGAACCGCTGGCGGAAACCGTACGCCGCTGGCAGCAGGCCACCGGCTCCTCTGAACCGCCCGCCACCGCCCGGCCGTTCCCCGCCCGTGTCGCCGCCGCCCGCGCCCGTACCCGCCTCTCCCCGCCGACTCCGACCGATCACCTACCCGCCGCGGCAGCCCGCACGGCCTCCCCTACCCGTCCACCCCATCGGAGCCGCTCATGAGCAACCGGTCCGACAACGGTGCCGAGACCCTGGCCGACGAGGCCGACAGCCTGCGCAGGCGTCTGCCGGCATCTCCGCTCTCCGACCGCCTGCCCGACCTCGTCGCCGTCTCACACCGGCTCGGCACCGCCCGTACCCTGCACGCCCGTCTCTCCGACGAGGTGCTGTTCCGCGTGACCGGCGCCGAGGGTCCCGTCTCCCGCGAGTACCGGCACCTCGTCGGCGCCCTCTCCTCTGCCGCCGCCTCCGTCGGCCGGGCCTTGCAGGGGCTCACCGAGGTATACGAGCAGTTCGGCTTCCTCTACTGGTTCGCCACCACTCCAACTCCCCAGATCTACGTGATGCCCGACAGGCCGCCGACCGAGTAGTCGAGGACCGGCTCGTCGAAGCCCGCAAGGCACTCCTGGAGACCTACCTCACCCTGCGCAGGGCGTCCGAGGACCTCCTCACGTCCTCGCCTCGCACAACGGCGGCCCGCAGCCGCACCACCACCGATGCGTTCACCACCGCGCTACGTCCGGCAGCGGCGCCTCCCACCACCCGGCCGACCGACACCCCTGCCGCACGACTGGGCCGGTGAGCCATGGCCCGGCACCCCGCGCCCACCCCCGCCGCAGCTCCTCAGTACAACCTGCCCACCAGATGGCCAGCTCTCTTCCCTAACTGCCCCTGGCCCGCTTCCTCCTGATCGTCTTCCCGGAGCTGCTCGTGACCAGCTTGACCGCCGAGGACGTCAAAGTCCTGTACGAGATGGCCCTGCGCTTCAACACCGAGCGGAAGCGCCTGCCTTTCCCGAACACCACGGCCACCTACCGAGCATCGTCGACCTCTCCCAACGGCTCAGCAGCCTCAGCGGGCTGCTGACCGAAGTATCGGACGAGGTGCTGTTCCGCTCAACAGGTTCCGAACCAACCGGATCACAGCTCCGGGCAGTCGGCCTGTCCACCGCAGCCGCCGTGCACGTCCGGCACGCCATATGCCTGATCACCGAGGTCTACCAGCAGCTCAGCGCCCCTCACACGGTGGACGTCGACCCCGAGGTCGCCGATCAGGGCAGGATCGCCGCTGCGGTAACGGACCGACTGGCCGAAGCACGCCTGGCCGTCCTCACCGGCGGCTTCCTCCTCCACCGGGCCGCGGAACAGCACAGTGCCCTGTCGCCTCGCGTCACCGCCGCGCGCAGCCGTTCCGCTCTCCCCGTTCCGCGCCACGCCGCACAGGTTCATTCCTCTCCCCCAGCGCAACATCCTGGATCGACTGCCGTCCCCGTCACGGACGCTGAGCATCTTCAGGAAAGGCACCACCGAACGGCGCTGAGGATCGGTGGCGACGGCGCCTTGCCGGTCCTGTTCCACCACCTCGCTCGGTCGCATGCCCGAGAGGGCCAAAGCGCGAATCCCCATACCCGCGAACACCGGCCAGGCCAAATCCGGTTCTTCGGTGAGTCTCGTGCTCGGTAGTTCGCAGTCCGACCGCGCGAGGAGATCCACCGTGCCCGAGCGTTCCGAGGGCTCCCAAGAGTCCGCCTCGGTATCCGGTCCCGACATCGACGACCTCGCTGCCACCGTCGCCCGGCTGGTTGCCGACACCCGAGCCCACGGCCGCCTGCTAGACCGGCTCGCCGACGAATCCGGCGACGCCTTGAAAGCAGCCGCTGCATCAGCGGATACGGCACCCGTTCCTGCTCACGGCGGCAAGGGACCGAGGTCAGTGTTCATCCTGGCCCTGGACGAGGAGGCTTACGCGGCGGAGTTGAAGGCGCTGCGCTTCTGGGTGGACAACCTCCTGCTCCCCACCTACGGGCGGGAAGTCACCACCAACCGGCCCTGGTGCTGGCAGTGGTACGAGCATCCCGAGGCCGTCGCGCGTCTGCACGCCCTGTGGCTGGCCTGGCAGCAGCTCATCGACGTCGAGGCGGGACTGGTCGGGCCCAACATCTGGCACCGCGACCACCTCGGCCCCGCCCTGCTGCAGCTACGCGCTCCTGACGGCCCCTTTGCCGCCTGCACCACCAACCCGGGACGGCCGAACCACCGCCTGCTCGCCACGCCCCAGTCCGACCCGGAGGAGAGGTGACCGTGCCCGACTACCACCTTGACGGCTTCACCCCGGCCGATCAGGCAGCCGCCGACGCCAGGGACTACCTCGACCTGGCCGGCGACGACTTCCACGTCCTGGCCGACCACCACACCGCCGACGCGGCACACAGCTTCCTCGTCGTCCATGACGGCTCGGCCACCTGGGGCGTCCCAGGCGCTCCCCAGCTCGTCTCGCTGCACATCACCCGCGATCTGCGGGCCCGCACCTTTCAGGTCGAGCACGCGCAGCACGCGATGCTGCCGTTCGCCCAGCGATGGCTGGTCGCCCGCGGCTGCGACCCTGCGGCCATCCGTCTCCCGGAGGGCAGGTACAGCCGTCCCGCTGACGCCCTGACCGCCCAGCTCGAAGAGCGCATCGTCCGCTCGGGCGAGCGGTACCAGGTTCTCGATCACCACACCCGCGACGACGAACCGCACGAGATCTGGGTCATGGTCCGGGACACCGATCCCGGCGCCGCCCAGCACCCGATCCGGATCTTCCTCGAAGAGGCCGACCTCGACACCTTCACCTACACCATGCGCGAAGGCGCCTTCCCGGACGGCGTCAGCGCCAACCAGTGGCTGACCGACCGCGACACACCACTCCCCGAACCCGCACAACACCCCGACGCGCCGAACCGCAGGACAGTCGCCGCGCTCTCCCGCTCCACCAGCAGCGCTGGCGCCCGCCCCGTTCCTGGCACCACCCGAGTCACCCCAGCGAAGGGCACAGGGCAGTGTCAGCGGCAGGTGCTAGACCATGCTCCATGAGCCTTGCGCCCCTGCCCGACCCCCATGTCGCCTTCGATGACCTCGGCACTGCCGACCTGGTGGTGGACGCCCTCTACGCCGGAGGGGCCAACGGCAACGCCGGCGATGACCCGATCGCCAAGCTAGTACCAGGGGTCGGCAACCAGGGAGGGTTCCGGCACTGCGGCTCGCCCGCCAAGGGCACCGTCCGCCTATCAGTGCTCTACACGACCGGAGGTGTAGTGGACTGGCCCGACCACCTCGACACGCAGACCGGTACCTTCACCTACTACGGCGACAACAGGACTCCGGGCCGGGACCTGCACGGCACTCCCCGCGGAGGCAACGTACTGCTGAGGGACGCCTTCGCGGCTTCGCACGGCACCGCCGCCGAACGCGCCGCAGGCGTGCCGCCTTTCCTGTTCGAGAAGGCAGGGGGTGCCGGCCGCGCTGTGCGCTTCCGCGGCCTTCTGGCACCCGGCGGGCCCAACATGGCGCCCGACGACGAACTGGCGGCCATCTGGCGGACCACCGGCGGCCGCCGCTTCCAGAACTACCGGGCCCGATTCACGGTGCTGGACCATGCCAGGGTTCCCCGTACTTGGCTCCAGCATCTCCTGGAGGGAGGGGATCCGCTTGAAGGCGGCTGCCCTCCGGCATGGGGCGCCTGGGTCAAGGGACGCGTCTACACCCCCCTGCTCGCGCCTTCCACCACCGTCATCAGGTCCAAGGCGGACCAACTCCCCGATGACCCCGAAGGCCGGGCCATCCTGGAGATGATCCGGGCCCACTTCCGCGGCCGGGAGCACGACTTCGAGGAGTGCGCGGTCGCTGTCTGGCGGCTGATGGCGCCCAGGACCGGCGCCTGCGACCTCACCCGCCCCAGTCGCGACGGAGGGCGCGATGCAGTCGGCGAGTACGTTCTCGGCCCGGAGGCGAGCCCCATCTCCATCGACTTCGCTCTGGAAGCGAAGTGCTACGCGGCCTCGAACTCTGTCGGGGTCAGAGAGGTCTCGCGCCTTATCTCCCGTCTGCGGCACCGCACCTTCGGTGTCCTCGTCACGACCTCGTACTTCCACAGGCAGGTGCAGGAAGAGGTCCGCGAAGACGGCCATCCCATCGCCCTTGTGTGCGGCCGGGACATCGTCGGCGCTCTGCGCCGGTACGGCTACACCACCCCGGCGGCTGTTCAGCAGTGGCTGGAGCAGGGTTTCCCCGGGCGGTAGGAGCCTCCTTCGGAATCACCGCCGCCAGTTCCCCTAGTCCTGCGCTGATTTGGTGCGGCCGGGATAATCCATAACATCACTCACCACGGCGCATCACGCCCCCGCTGGAATTCCTCCGGCGGGATGAGCATGCACGGAAGGTGAGAGATTGGCGCGGATTGTCGACAAGGGCCCCGGCCATAGCGGAAAGCGGTGGACTGTGCGCTACCGGGAGCCCGGTGGGAGGGCTGGGCGGCAGCGCGAGAAGTCGTTCGCCTTAAAGCGGGACGCGCTGGCCTTCGCCGTGAAAGTGGAGAACGACAAGCGGGAGAACCTGTACATCGACCCGGACGCCGGGAGGGTCCCCCTGCACCGGTACGCGGAGCAGTGGCTGGCGTCCAAGAGCATGGCCCCGGGCACCGCCGAGGCCTATGAGCGCATCCTGCGGCTCCACGTCCTGCCCCACCTGGGCCGCAAGGCGCTGGCCCAGGTCACCACCGCCGACGTGGAGGACCTGTACGCGCGGTGGCGGCAGGAGGGCGCGGCCCCGGGCACGGTCCAGTCCCGCCGCATCGTCCTGTCGGGCTTGTTCTCGCACGCGGTGCGGCACCGCCGGATCCCCTTCAGCCCGGTGCGGGAGGCCGGGAAACCGGTCGGCGCCGTACCGCGGGTGGACGAGCGGAGCCTGCCCAGTTTCGAGGAGATAGCCGCCCTGGCAAAAGAGATCGGGCCGCGGCTGGAACCCGCGGTCTGGCTCATGGCCGGCTGCGGACTGCGTATCGGGGAATCCCTCGGCGTGTTCCCCGAGGACATCTCCGGCGGAATTCTGCGGATGCGCCGGCAGGTGATAAGGGTGAGGGATGGTTCGGGAAAGTATGTGGTCCGTTACGCGCCGCTCAAGTACCGCAGGGAAGGCGAGTGGCGCGATGTCCCGGCCCCTTCCTCAATAGCCTCCCTCGCCGATCTGCTGCCGATACGCAGCAGCAGCGGAAGAATTCCCTATCCGAATCTGCTGCGCAATTCCTGGGTCCGTGCGATCCGGCGGCTGAAGATGCGGGAGTACACCCCGCACGACTTGAGGCACAAGTGAGCCACCGAGACCCTGAGTAACGGTGTTCCCCTCCACGAGGTGTCGCGGTGGATGGGGCACCGGTCGGTCAGGGTCACGGCGGACCGCTACGGCCACCTCACCGCCGACGGCGGCGACCGCTGCCGGCAGGTGCTGGAGGCCGTTCTCGGCGGCGGCTCAGCAGATGCCCAGCTCCCGTAGCACCCGGTGCTGGGCCGGTGCGGGCTTTGCCGGGAAGATCACATAGCAGATGCCTCCCGTGCCGCTTCTGACCTGGCCGTTCGCGTTGTAGCGCTTGGTTCTGAGCCAGATGTTCTCGAACTGCCCCGGCACACCGGGCCGGAAGCGGCACCACACAGTGAGCGTTTTCAGAGTGCCCACCGATCGGGTGGCGAGGACACTCTCCGCAACGCACGAGGCTCCCGTGCCGTTGAGAGAGGTGTTCAACGTCTCAACTCATCAGCACAGGAGCCTCGTTGGTTCCCTATCCTGCCGCACTCGACCTGCCGCACGCCCTGGTCGAGTGGGTCACCCTGCTCATCGTCACCCGGGAGGGTGACCGCCGCTGCAAGCTGCCGCCCCACCAGCGGGCCCTCGTCGGCCTCGTCTACCTCCGCCGCCACGACACCCTCGCGCAGCTCGCCGCCGGCTTCGGGATCTCGGTGGGCACCGCCCACGCCTACGTCACGGCCGTCATCGACCACCTGTCCCGCCGGGCACCCGGACTGCTGCGGGTCCTGCGGGAGAGCGACCCCGGGCACGTCCTGCTCGACGGCACCCTCGCCGAGTGCGACCGGGTCGGCGACAGTCGGGCCGACTTCTCGCAGAAACACCGCCGCCACGGCGTGAACGTGCAGGTCGCCACCGATCCCGCGGGCAGACTGCTGTGGATCTCACCCGCGCTGCCCGGCCGCACCCACGACCTCACCGCGGCCCGCACCCACCGGATCATCCGGATCTGCGAACGCCAGGGCGTTCCCGTCCTCGCCGACCGCGCCTACCTCGGAGCCGGCTCCTGGGTGACCACGCCGGTCAGGCGTCCGCCTCGCCGGGAGCTCACCCCGACCCAGCGCACGGTCAACCGGGCGCTGTCGGCGGCGCGAGCACCGGTCGAACGGAGCGTCGCGAGGCTGAAGTCCTGGCGGATCTTCCGCCGGGCCCGATGCAGCCCGAACCGCATGACGTCAATCGCCAAAGCCGTCCTCACCCTGGAGCGTCAGCGCTGAAAAGGCTCAGTAAACGCACAGGTCAACCGTGGGGTTTGTCCACCACGGGCAGGCCCACATCACTCCTGTGCCGACTCGGCACGGGCCCGTTGCCGTCCGTCCCGGCCCATTCGGTCCGCCGCACTGGTTCGGTACCGACTCCTGCTCGCCGACCGGACCCCACCCTCCGCCCCACACCACACTTCCCCCCCCCAGACGGTCATCCTTTACAGGGAGTGCCGCGGTCAGCGTCTTTTACACGGCCACTCCTCTCTTGACCTGGCGGGGCGGACGGCACGTCCCATGCTGATCAATCGGGCTTCTCCGGTGGTTTTCTTCCTGCTCCAGCCCATCGCTCTGGTTCGCTTGGCACAGTTTTTGCAAGTTGTTTCCGTAGATTCAGAAGGTCCAACACGCCGCAGTCGACGCATCGCCCGGAGCGCCGGTCATGTCCGGTGCAGGAGCCGGGGCTGCTGCCGTAAGCGCCGACGGGAAACGCCGGCAGCCATAACACCGGATCCCTTGACCGCACTCCTGGCAACGGCTGCCGTCGTTCCCTAGTCGTCCAGCCCTCAGCCCTCACGCAACCTGGTTCTCTGCTTCACCTCGGTGCCGCATCTGGCACCATGAACCAGTGACGAGGATCCAGCTCAGTCAAGAATCGGCAAAGCCCCTTTAACGCCGCAGGTCAGGAAGAGTGGTCCCCGCGCGAGCGGGGGTGTTCCGCGGCTGCTGGCCGCGCAGTTCGACCAGCAGCGGTGGTCCCCGCGCGAGCGGGGGTGTTCCGTGACCGGAAGTTCCTCGCACGCGCGCGTGCGCGTGGTCCCCGCGCGAGCGGGGGTGTTCCGCAGGCACAGGTAGCGGAACGCCGCAGGAAGGCGTGGTCCCCGCGCGAGCGGGGGTGTTCCGGGCGTGGCCGACGCCATGGGCCTGATCCCGGGGTGGTCCCCGCGCGAGCGGGGGTGTTCCGCGCCAGGCCGTCGTCGACCTCCTCCTCGCCGCGTGGTCCCCGCGCGAGCGGGGGTGTTCCGCCGGTCCACCCCGACATCCCCACCGACCGCGCGTGGTCCCCGCGCGAGCGGGGGTGTTCCGACCTCGCCGACATGGACCGCGACCCCCTCTCCGTGGTCCCCGCGCGAGCGGGGGTGTTCCGGTACTCGCGGACCAGGTCGGCCGGTGGATCCCGTGGTCCCCGCGCGAGCGGGGGTGTTCCGGCGGCCAAGGAGGCCGACGCCGAACACGCCGCGTGGTCCCCGCGCGAGCGGGGGTGTTCCGCTCGTCCGCCCCGCCACCCTCACCCAGGACACGTGGTCCCCGCGCGAGCGGGGGTGTTCCGGACCGCTCCCGCACCGAACCCCGCACCAAGCCGTGGTCCCCGCGCGAGCGGGGGTGTTCCGCCGATAACCCGCCCTACCACCAACCCCAGAAAGTGGTCCCCGCGCGAGCGGGGGTGTTCCGTCCGCGATCCGCGGGGTGGCCGCGGACAGGCCGTGGTCCCCGCGCGAGCGGGGGTGTTCCGGCCGTGCTGCTGGGCGACGGGGTGTACCGGCTGTGGTCCCCGCGCGAGCGGGGGTGTTCCGGCGGGGGTGGCGGTGCGGGTCGCGGAGCGGCTGTGGTCCCCGCGCGAGCGGGGGTGTTCCGACCCCCTGCTGAGAACCATGGGCAACGGCGACGTGGTCCCCGCGCGAGCGGGGGTGTTCCGCTGACCCAGGCGATCCTGGACGCCCTCGCCGGGTGGTCCCCGCGCGAGCGGGGGTGTTCCGGCGGGGGCCGGAACCGTCGTCGCCCAGCGGCCGTGGTCCCCGCGCGAGCGGGGGTGTTCCGGCGATGCGGTGGCGGAGGTCGTCCTGTTCGGCGTGGTCCCCGCGCGAGCGGGGGTGTTCCGGCGGAGCCGAACCGGGCCACGGCCACGCTGGAGTGGTCCCCGCGCGAGCGGGGGTGTTCCGGTCGAGTGCACGTTCAGCCTCGACCCCCGGCAGTGGTCCCCGCGCGAGCGGGGGTGTTCCGATTTCTTGTGTCATCCCCTGTAGGAATGAGGCGCACATGCGACGGGTTGCACTGTTCGGTCCCCCCGCCACGGGAAAATCGACGCTCGCCCGCTGGCTCTCCACGGAACTCGACGAACCCCACACCGATCTCGATGACCTCCTGTTCACCCCCGACGGACCGCTGCCACTGGAGGAATTCCGTCGGCAGGCCGCAGAGATCACCCGCACCGACGGATGGATCGTCGAAGGCAACTTCTCCAAACTCGCGGACGTCGTCTGGCATCGGGCCGACACCCTGGTCTGGCTCGACCTTCCCCTGCCCCTGATCCTGTACCGGATCGTCCGCCGCAGCCTGCGCCAGCTGACGGGGCGCGAAGACAGTGCACAGGCCCGCCGCCTGACCTGGTCCACCGCGTTCTTCGCCCGCAGGTCACTCCTGCGCACCGTCATCCGTAAGTACCGGACCAACCGCCCCCGCTACGCCCGGCAGGTAGCCGAAACCGCCGCCCTGGGCGTCGAGGTCGTCAGGCTCCGCAGCCCGCGCGATGTCCAGCGCTGGAGGCAGCAGACAGCGAAAGGGCCGGCGGAGAGCCGCTCGCGAGAAGCGGCCCGGCACACCACCGGCCCTTAACCAGCATTTCCGCGATCGGCATGACGCCGACGCGGGGAAGCGCCACCAGCGTACAAGGCACGATCGCAGCCAGAGCCCGAAGGGAAACGTGGTCCCCGCGCGAGCGGGGGTGTTCGCACAGGGCACAAGCGGACCGGCGCGGACGCAGCGATCTCCGTGCAAACGGAGGTGTCTGTTGTCGGCTCCATCTCCGTCTGCACGGACGCTCCTCGCTATATCCGTGACAGCCCTCGCAGCCCTCAAAGCCATGAAGGCCCGGTTCAAAAAGGCGGATCGGCAGCTTCCACGTACTCCTCGGGGCGGAAGGCAACGAGAGTAAGGCCGTCGAAGTCGACCGGGATGCGTCGGCGTTCGCCTGCAGTGCGGAGGACGTAGCCCTGCTCGTTGGCTTCCGGGTGGATGAGCACTGCGGCACCGTTACCGATGGAGGCGCTGACCACGCGCCAGAGTTCGTTGCGGACACGGGCCGAAAGTGTGCCGACGTAGAGGCCGGGGGCGGGTTCAATCATCCAGCGGGTGAGAGCGCCGCGGACGTGGTCGGGGACGGCTGTGGTGGACAGGACGGTCATGGACGGCACGGGTCGGTAGCCTTCCGGGAAAGACAGTGCGGGGCTCAGTGTGGGTCGCCGAGGTCGTCCTCCTCGAGTGGTTCCTCCCCCGGGTCGGAGACGTGGGGCTGATCGGCCTGGCCTGCGTAGTTCACGCCGGCGGGGACGGAGCCGACCTCCGGATCCCAGAGATTGACCAGCTCCACCGCGTGGCCGTCCGGCAGCGGTTGGGCCTCGTCGGGGGCAAGGAGGGACTGGACGTCCGCGACGATCCTCGGCAGCAGTTTGTACAGGCGCAGCCCTTCCCTGAAGCTGCGACGGGCCATGGCTTCGGGATGGGACGAGTCGTGCAGCGAGAAGGCCAGGGGGATGGTGAGTTCGGCTTTGTAGAGGTCGGCGATGTCGTAGACCATCGCGTGCTGCTTGCCTTGGTGTACGAAGCCGAGGGCGGGCGAGCAGCCCAGAGCGACAAGCGCGGCGTGGACGATGCCGTACAGGCAGGTGTTGGCGGAGGACAGGGCGAGGTTGACCGGGTCCTGTTCGTCCCAGGCGGCCGGGTCGTAATTGCGTTTGAACCGGCCGATGCGGTGCTGTTGCGCCAGGTGTTTGTAAAGCGCCTTGATGCGCTGCCCTTCCAGGCCTCGCAGCGTGTTCAGCGGTGCCGTCGGCGGGACGGCGACGTTGAACCGCTTGAGGTACATCTGCCGGGCCACGGCCAGTCGGCGTTCGGGGTCGCTCCACTGGTGCACCTGGTGTTCGAGCCAGCGGGTGGTGAGGGCGTCAGAGGTGGTGGCGGAGTAGCAGCGGACGCCGCCAGAACCGGTGCACACCACGGTGGTCCCGTGGCGGGCGAAGGTGGCCATGGCGGGTTGGGTGATGGAGGTTCCGGGGCCGAGGAGGAGGCAGGAGAGCGCCGAGGCCGGCAGGTAGACGCGGGTGGTCTCTCCGTCGGCGCTGGTGGTCTCGGCGCAGACGCCGGTGTCGTCCTGGACGATGCGGACCACGTCCGCGTACAGGAACGACAGGGAGTCGCCGACCCTGGGCAGCATGGCGAGCGTGGGCGCGGCGATGCGGCGCCGGGCCGTGTTCCTCTCGTGTGGGAAACGGGATGCCGTGGGGGCTGTCATGGTGGGCCTCTTTCACCGGTCCTGGCTGCCGGGGGCGAGGCTGAGCAGCCCGCACCCGTAGGACTTGCTGCGGCCGATGCCGTTCAGCAGTGCCTGCCGCAGCGCCTCTGCGTCGCGGACCGTTGCGGTGCCCTCGAAGCGTGTGGCCTCGTGGGGTACGAGCACCTGGTCTTCGTTCCGTTTGCCGCTGCTCTTCGCTGCCGCGGGCGGTGTGATGCCGCGGCCGGCGGGATGCCAGGCGGTGAGCGGTTCCGACGGTTCGGAGAAGACGGTGCGCAGGGCGAGTCCGGCGGCTGCGGCCCGCTCGGCCCACCAGCGGTCGGCTTCCTCGCCGCGCAGGGGAATGGCCTGCTTCCAGCGGCCTGCGGTGCTGTTGCGTCCGCATCGGCGGACGGCGTTGCCGAGTAGCCGGTACCGGACGGCAAGCCCGGGGCGCAGGGCGGCGAGCAGGGCACTCATGTCCTTGGTCCGGGCGTCCGCGTAGCCCTGGGGCAGGCGTGAGGTGTCGGGGGCGATGCGGCTTTGGACGAGCAGGACGGGGGCTCCGACGCTGTCGGCATCCAGTCGGAACAGGACGCCGGCGCGGGAGCGGGGGCTGTCGCCGAGCCCGTCCGGCACGAGGGTCATGACGCGCCGGTGCAGGGCGGCGGCGTTGCCGAGGTCGCGCTGCACGGTCCGGCTGGCGGTGTTGAGGCGCAGTCGGGTGAGCCAGGCGCTTCCGGTTGAGGTGGGAGGCGTGGGGGGGGCTGCGGTGGTCATGCGTCGGTCCGTTCGGGCGGGGACAGGCGGAAGTGGGTGTTGAGGGCGTCGAGGTAGTCGAGGCCGTAGCCCTTGCACAGGTCGGCGGGCAGCGGGCAGCTCGTTGTGTAGGCCGGGCGGCTGCGGTAGATGCGATCGAGGGGTTTCAGCCGTACGGGTTCGTCGTTGAGGGTGGTGACGGGGGTCCGGCTGGAGGCGGAGCCGGGGAAGCCTGGCGGGAAGGGGGTGTCCGCCGTGAACCGCACAGTGACGGTGGCGGGGGTGGGGGCGTCGTCTCCGCCGGTCGCCGCACCGGTTTCTTCCGGCGGTGCGTCTTGGGGCCGAGGCCGGGCCAGGGGGACGTTCAGCAGCTCGGATACCGGGTCGGGTACGTCGGTGCTCAGCAGGAGCAGTGCGCCGGGCGGGCAGGAGCGGCGGCCGAAGTGGAGCGGCCAGTGGGGTGCGGCGAGTGCCTGGGCGCACCGGGCCGTCAGGTCGGGGTCGTCCGGGGCGGTGACGGCGACGGTGAAGACGGCGTCTGCCAGGTAGTGGCGGCGGGAGACGATGGTGGCCTGTCCGGCGCCGCGCCGCCCGCCCTTGGCGGTGGGTACCGTCCGGTGGGCGGGGTAGCCGCCGCCGACGGTGTGGAAGTCGCGCAGCCGGACGCCGGGGCGGTCGTGCCGGACGGTGAATCGCAGGCGGGTGAGCCGGGTGAACAGTGCCTCCGTCTGCGAGGCGTCCGTGGAGTCGGCGACGGCCTGTTCCCGGGGGATGCCGAAGGCTGAGGCGATCATGCCGATGAGCCCGGAGCGGGTGGGGTGGGCGACGGTGTCGCGGTCGGTGAAGGCGCTGTGTTCGCCCCATGACTGCAGCGGGGTGCCGCCGAGCTGGATCAGGAGACCGCTCACGCTGCGGAGCTCCCGTCCTTCGGCAAGGCGGCGGCCAGCGCGCCGGCCACCAGATCGGGGTAGGAGCCGGCCCGGGTGCCGAGGCCGTCCCGGGCGGTGTCGTCCACTCCGGCGTATGCGCTGTGGACGAGACCGGAGGTGCCCAGCAGCTTGTTCACCTTCGCCGCGTAGGCGTCCAGGGCAACTCGGGAGGGCTCGCTCCAGCCGGCTCGCCCGGCCTTGACCGGGTTCTCGAACGCCGCGGCCAGGGACACCGGCCGGTCGGAGCGGACGGCGATGTGCACCAGGTCGGGGATGCTGTGCGGGGCGGTGGAGTTCTTCTTGGCGGACGGCAGGCTCTGGATGAAGGCGGTGGCGAACGCCTCGGCCAGCTCCTTCGCCATGACCGGGTCGGAGACGTTCTCGGCCAGGTCGCGCAGGTCGAGGGTGGCGTAGCGGTAGAAGACGCCGCTGCTGTACTCGCCGGTGTTCATGTGGGCGCTGCCGGCGTCGGTGGCCCACTGGTCGACGTCGTCGACCGCGGTGAAGAAGTCGGCCTGCACCGAGGTGGTGTGAGTGGTGAAGGCGTGGGCGACCTGCACCGCGCCGTCGACTCCGGCGCCGGGAATCTCGGCGAGCATGCGGCCGAAGAGCGCGATGGAACCGTTGCGCGACTTCATCACCTCGTGCACCGCGTCCTTGGGAAGCAGGGGCTTGGCGGCCGCCTTGGTGCCCAGGGCCTTCTCCAGCTTCTCCCGGTGCTCTTCGGCGATGTCGGCCAGCTTCTGGGCCGCGCTGTCGGGGAGGAACAGCAGGGAGGCGGTGTTCAGGGCGTCCTCCTTCTCCAGGTCGAGCTTGGACTCGGTGGACCGGATGACCTGGGCTCCGGCCAGCTCGGCCAGGTCCTTGGGCCAGCCCCGGTCGGTGAGGGCCTTGGCCACCTGCAGGGGGAGCCTGCGGGTGCGCAGGGCCCGCTCGCCGATGCGGGCCTCGACGGCCAGCCGGGTCGGCCTCTTCCACGCCTGGCTGGAGACCCGTGTCCTGGTGCTGCCGCCGAAGGCAACGGTCTTGGGGGAGCCGAGGTCGTCGCGGTTGACGTTGCTGAACGGCAGGGTCTGGAGGATGTGCAGGTCGAGGAAGCGGGGGGCCTGCGGGGCGGTGCCCGCTGCTGCGGTGGGCGTGGTCATGGTGTGGTTCCCGGTTCTGTCCGAAGGTGGTGGCGTGGAGTACGTCGTGTGAGGGGGCGGCGTGGACGCCGGTCAGCTGCCGCCTCGGTCGGCCGGTTCGGCACGGCGGAGAGTCCGGTAGTAGTCCTCCAGCCAGCGAGTGGCCGTCTCGTCACGCCGGTGGGTCCAGCGCGCGATGTCGTGCAGGAGGCGTCCGTAGTCGGCGGGCACTCCCGCCGAACCGAGTAGGCGCATGACGGCGGGCAGCATGCGGTGCAGGCCGTCGGTTTCCTGCCGCACCAGGAGGTGCAGCCGTGACTCGGCGCCGTTCGCCCGGTCCCTGTCCCGGATGACGGCCTGGGCCAGGCTCGCGCCCAGGCTCGTTCCCCAGGACGGCTTCTGCTCCGTGGGGGTGTGCGGGGCATCGCTGGTGGGCGGCTGCTCTGTGGGGTTGGGCGGCTGCCCGGCGGTGTCCTGGCCGTCTTGGGCGGTATCCGCGATGCGTTCGGCGCGGGGGCGTGCCGCGATCAGCGCGGCCACCGCGTAGTAGGCCCGCCGTACTTCTCCCTTCGCCTCGTCGGGGACGAGGCCGTCGCGCAGCAGTGCCGCGTGGGTCCGGGCAGGTACCTCGTGCACGGATTTGGCCAGGCCTCGCCGGAGCGCCTGCTGGGTGCCGGGGTTGGCGCATGCTCTGCGTACGCGTCCGACGAAGGTGTCGTATCCGGTGAGCCTGTTGTGGCGCGGCGGGGGCTCCGCGCCGCCCGGGGGCGGGGTGCGGTTCTCTTCGGGGGTGTTCATGGGTGCTTCTTTCGCTGGGGCCGGTTCATCGGTGCGTACGGTTGCGGGCCGCAGGTGCGCGGTCTCGGCGACACCGGCCGGTCGAGGGGCGGTTCAACGGCCTCGGGCGAGCAGGGTCAGGACCAGGCCGCGGGCGCTTTCGCGGGCCTTGGCCCCGCGGGGCTCGGCTGCTACCGATGCGGTGATGTCGTCGTAGACGCGCAGGGCGATCCGTCCGAAGGACGGGAGGGCGGTGGTGAAGTCCTCGGCGTCCAGCAGCTTCCAGAAGCGTTCCTCCGCTGCCGGCCAGTAGGCGGCCAGCGCGGCCTCCGGCCAGGGGCCGGGGTTCTTCTCCTGCTGCTTCTTGGCGGGTTTTCCGGTGCTGCCGCCGGAGCGGTCCTCCGCGGGCGGCTTGGTGTACTCACGCCAGGCGGTGCGCAGAGCGGTCGCCAGGTGCCAGGCCGCCTTCTCGGCCGCTTCGCGGCCCTCTTTGACCCCGAGGGCCAGCGCGGTGTCGGCCTCGGTTCCGGTGGAGTCGAGGAGCGCGAACAGAGGCGGGGTCATGGCGCTGAAGTAGGTGCGGTCCCGGGTCTGGCCGTCCTGGTCGAAGCCGTAGGCGGTGACGCGGAGTTCCCGGAAGACCGGCTCCGGCAGCTGCCCGCCTGTCAGCTGGTCGAAGGCCGGTGGCCTGCGTCCGCCGTCGCCCCGGTTCTGGAGGATCATGCCGTCGAGGTCCCGCCACAGCGCTCTCTCCGCATCGGCGTCCCGCGGGCGCAGGGTGCCGTCCCTGGACTCGTCCCAGATGAGGTACGGGTCCTGCTGCTCCGGCCGGTTGACGCGAAGGGCCCAGGTGATCGTCGCGTCCACCACGCTTTCCCCGTCCGGTGAGGGCCGCAGAAGGACGGCATGCTGGTACTGCTCGGTCAGTATCGACAGCGGGCCGGCTGCCGGCTTCGGCGGCTTGAGGGGGTTGATGGGTTCCGTGCGCTCCCAGGGGCAGGCGTCGCTGCCGTCGGTGCTCTGCGGCCAGGTGTCAGGGGCGGGGATGCCCAGCAGCAGGGTTTCGTACAGGTTCCTTCCCGTGGGGTGGCAGGACAGGGTGCGGCGCAGTGGGCCGGCCATGGTGTTGCCGTACCGCTGTCCGTCGACGGTGCGCGGCGTGCACTGTCCGGACGGGCCGTAGTAGAGCTGGGCGATGAGGTGGAGGACCGCCTCTGCGGACGGGAGCGCCACCTGTTCGGTATCGGTGAAGTGACCGAAGAACACCTGGTTGTTGCCGGCTGGTCGGGCCATCACCAGCTTGTTGACTCCGGACGAGCCAGAGCACTCGGCTGCCAGGCGCGGATCCTGCAGGAACGGGCGGACGGGGTCGTACAGGCGCAGCCCCTCCGCATGTTCGTCGAAGTAGGCGTGCACCCTGGCCGGTTCGAATGCGGAGCCGTCCTCCAGGAGTTCGTAGCGCCGGTCCAGCCACGTCTCGACACTGCCGTCGGCCAGCTCGTGCAGGCCGGTGATCCGGGCGGCCATCGCGTACAGCACACGCATCAGTCCGGAGGCGGCAGGTGGGACAGCCACGGCGAGACCGCTGAACTGGTGGGCCCGGAGAAACAGTTCACGCAAGCCGACCCGTTCCGTGTCACCGCCTGCGAAGACGGGTGTCCACGGTCGAAGATCAAGGGGGAAGCGGTCGTTGACCGCGCCAGAGGACATGGAGGAACAGCACCCCGATCACATAGCAGCACCGGTAGGCAGGGACGGCTGTGGGGGGAAGGCCGTAGTCTGGAAACCTCCGCAGCAGCGGAGAGGCTCCGCGCAGGCGGAGGTGAGCCGATGAGGAGTCGCGTTGGATTCGCTGACTCAGGCTCTGATCCCCGCGCGGGCGGGGGCCTGCAGCACTTGCCGCTCCCTGCTGGCTGCGGGGTCGGCAAGTGCCCAGTTCGTCGCGGCGACGGGAAAGAGATTAGAGAAGTCGAGCACCCTGCGTCCACAGATTCCGTGAAGATGAGTACTCGAGTTGTTCAAGCGATCAAATCCTTTCATCGTTTGATCAAACCCAGCGCATAGTCATAAGTGATCACGGACTTTCCGAGCAGCGCCCCGACTGTCCCGTCGCCCGTCACGCGCTGGGGCAGCAGAACGATGCGGGCCAACCGGGACTCCTTGCTCCAGGCGGCAGGCGGCTCGTTCGCCGGTCCGCACGCCTTGCGCCAATCTCCGTGGGCAAGGGGCACGACATAGGCGAGCAGTTCCCGGACCTCGGACGAGGTGAAGCGCCCCTTCCGCCCCCGGCCGGACTCCGGCAGCGGGATGCTGCATCCTTCGTCCAGCCACCGCCCGTCCTCGTTCTCGAACACCGGCAGCACCTGGACGGCCTCGGCTCCCAGGCGCGTACGCACCAGCTCCTCGTCGGCGTCGCTGGTGGTCAGGGGGTGCAGTGAGGTGACCCGGTGCGGTGGGGGCAGGGCGACCATGTCGGCCATGGCGCTGCGGGCCATGTCGTCCGCCAGCCGCCGGAAATCCCGCTCCATCAATTTGTCGGGGGCGGCGGAGACGAACTCCTCCGCGTACACGTCGTCCACCAGGGTCTGGACGTCGTCGGGAACGGCAATCGGTGTTCCGTTGCGCCGGTCCAGCAGTTCCAGGGTCCGCTGGAGCAGAGAGGGCTGGTACACCTCACCCCACGTCCTCGGAATCGCCAGATGGCCGTCCTTTCCGACGGGAGCCAGCACGACGAGCCTGGGAGCCTCCGTCCAGGCAGGGCGGGACGGCGGCGGATCCAGGTGGCGCCAGATCCGGCCCGCCCGCTGCAGCAGCATGGCCATGGGCGCCAAGTCGGAGACCACCAGATCGAAGTCGAGGTCGAGGGACTGCTCGATCACCTGGGTGGCGACCAGGACAGCTCCGCGCGGGCCGGCGGGCCGACGCACTCCGGGCTTGTCCGTACGGCCGAACCAGCTCTCGGCCTCTGCGGTGATCTCGGCGCGACGGCGTGCGGGGAACCGGGCATGAAGCAGCCGCAGCCGGGGGCCTGCCGCGGCGTCCTCCCGCTCGCCGTCCTCCGCCGAGCGGTCGTCCCAACCCAGGTAGCCCTGTCCGTAGCGGGAGCGGTAGTGGTCGCGGAGCGCCTCGTAGGTCTGCTGGGCCTCGGCGACGGTGGTGCAGATGACCGCCGCGCACCCGCCCCCATCGGCCACGCTGTCGAGCTCGTCGAGCACGGCAGCCAGCCGGCCGTCGGCCCGCTCCGGCTCGTAGGTGTGCACGACGTGGCGGACGTCCACCACGAGCTTGCGCTCCCGTTCGCTGCGGAGCGGTCCGGCGGGCTCGAGGACGAGGTCGCCGCGTGCGGAGGCGTAGACCCACCCGGGATAGGCCGGTACGGGTATCTCGCGGGAGGAGTTGGAGGGGTCGGCGCCGGTCAGGTAGGCCCGTACCAGCCCGCGCGCGATGTCACCGGTGAGTGTGGCGGACAGCAGCACCACCGGGGCGCCCAGGGCTCCCAGCCACTCCAGCAGCCGGAGCAGCAGTGCGTGGGTGTAGGCGTCGTAGGCGTGTGCCTCGTCGATCACCACGGTCTTCCCGGACAGACCCAGGTGCCGCAGTGCGTTCCGTTTGAGTGGCAGGACGCCCATCAGGGCCTGGTCGATCGTGCCGACGGCCAGCGGCGCCAGGATGCCCCGTCCGCGATTGCGCAGCCAGCGTCCTGCCTCGACGGAGATCCCTGCGTTCCTCTCGGCACCCGGCTCGCAGTCGGACAGCACGCGCGGCTCAGGAACGTCCGCAGGGGCGTCGCGCTGCGATCCGGCGTAGGGAAGGTACAGGTCGGCCGCGCCGTGCAGCAGAGTCAGCTGAGCCGGATCCAGCAGGTTTCGCTCGGCGAACGCCACGAGCCTGCCGTACATCTGGTTCGCCGTGGCCTGGGTCGGCAGGGCGAAGAACAGCCCGCTGCTTCCGCAGGCTGCTCCCATCAGCGATGCGGCATACAGCGCCGTCTCCGTCTTGCCGTCTCCTGTCGGCGCTGTCACCAGCAGGACGCCCGGCCCCCGCAGACCGGCGCCGGACAACCCCTCCTCGACACTCAGCTGCAGCGGGAAGGGCGACCGGATACGCGGAAACAGGTCACGGAACCCGCCGGTCCTGAGGGAAGCCCGCCCAAGGCCGGCATCCTCCAGCAGAGCGGGCGCCATACGTTCCGCGTTGCGCGCATGGACTCGCAACGAGGCGCGGGAACCGAAGCCCGCCTGCGCCCCGTCTGCTTTCTGCTGGGTCTCGATCACATGCTCCTGGCTGGCGATCCAATCGGAGACGATCACCATCCCGGCAACCACGACCGCTGTGGTCGGCGGCATTGCGCGGCAGTCGGGTACAGCAGGCCGCCCCAGCACCTCGTGCAAAGCCTCGGCATGCTCCTGCCGCTGCTCCGCCCAGGCACCGGAACCGAGTTCGGGAAGCCGGGCCAGAGGGTTGCGCAGATCCCGCGGATCGTTGTCCAGTGGGTAACGCCCGTGGTGCCCGCCCAGGATCTGAGCCACCTGAGTCAGCAGGAGTTTCGCAGGACGTCCCCCTGCGACCGGGTAACCGAGCTGGGCCAGCAGCTGCGGCAAAGCCCCGTGCGTGGCATTCTCGTGACGCGTCCTGCCGGCCTTGCCGTCGGCTTGCCGGTCGTGCGCGTAAGCCTCCTCGCTGAGGAACCCGCAGTATCCCGACCGCTCCTTGAGGATCATGTCCTGGAATTGCGGCATGATCTTGCCCAGATCATGTAATCCAGCCCAGAACATGACGATTCGCCTGGCTTCCGGTAGGTCAACCTCCAGCGCCTTCGCGATCCGATCGCGCTGCCCCTCGGTCAGCACGTTGTCCCACACGGCCCCGCATACCATTGCCGAGTCGATGAGGTGCCCGATGACGGGGTAAGGCTCCGCCAGCCCCTCAGACTTTCCGCACAACCGCACATCGACCACGTCGCGCCTTCCCTGGACGTTACATGAGACAGGCACTCCATCACATGCCTCTGACACCATGGGGAGGTGACGATGACGGGCAATGGTCAAGCAATGGCAAAGTGCTCCTAACAGTGCAGCTCAGGAAGGGTGATCCCCGCGCGAGCGGGGGTGGTCCAGCCCCCGGAGACACGCCAGTGCCCCGTCCCTCGTGATCCCCGCGCGAGCGGGGGTGGTCCGTACATGCGGCGCGGAACCAGTCTGTTCTACTTGTGATCCCCGCGCGAGCGGGGGTGGTCCGGACTGGCGCCACCGTTTCCTGACGGTGACCGAGTGATCCCCGCGCGAGCGGGGGTGGTCCGGCGTTTCCGGGCAGGAGGCGCAGCACCACCTGGTGATCCCCGCGCGAGCGGGGGTGGTCCGCGGTGGGCGATGCCCACCGCGCAGGCGCTGGCGTGATCCCCGCGCGAGCGGGGGTGGTCCGTTCGGCGACACCACCATCCGCATCGCCCGGCTGTGATCCCCGCGCGAGCGGGGGTGGTCCGCTGTCGCTGACGGTGTGGACCCGTGCCCAGGAGTGATCCCCGCGCGAGCGGGGGTGGTCCTCGCTGACGGCCGTGGCGCTGCTGGTGTCGATCGTGATCCCCGCGCGAGCGGGGGTGGTCCGCAGGTCCTCGAACGCTGCGGCTGCTCGGATGAGTGATCCCCGCGCGAGCGGGGGTGGTCCGCTGTCGCCGAACGCGCGCGGGTTCGTGAACGAGTGATCCCCGCGCGAGCGGGGGTGGTCCGCGGTCCCGGTGCCGCTGGCCCTCGGCGTGGGCGTGATCCCCGCGCGAGCGGGGGTGGTCCGGGACGCAACGCCATCGCCCGCGAACTCGGACGGTGATCCCCGCGCGAGCGGGGGTGGTCCGACGGCGGCCGAGCAGCGGGCGGCGCAGGCCGAGTGATCCCCGCGCGAGCGGGGGTGGTCCGCGGCCCGCCCTGCTGGAGCAGGCCACCCGCGAGTGATCCCCGCGCGAGCGGGGGTGGTCCGACGTCCGTACCGCCCTGGCACCCCTTCCACCGGTGATCCCCGCGCGAGCGGGGGTGGTCCGGCGGGCAGACGCACGGCGCACCGCCACCTGACGTGATCCCCGCGCGAGCGGGGGTGGTCCAGCAGGAAACGACGGACGACCGCACCGCCTGATCGTGATCCCCGCGCGAGCGGGGGTGGTCCGCTGATGGTCGCGGCGGTCAGCAGCCAGGCTCCGTGATCCCCGCGCGAGCGGGGGTGGTCCGAGAGTGAGCTGCTCGCCGGTCACGCGGCCTTCGTGATCCCCGCGCGAGCGGGGGTGGTCCGATCCTCCGGCCACGCAAGGGCCACTACGCCCCGTGATCCCCGCGCGAGCGGGGGTGGTCCGGCCCCCGAGACGCCGTCCGCGTCGGCGACCGGGTGATCCCCGCGCGAGCGGGGGTGGTCCGCCGTCCGCGTCGGCGGCCGGATCGCCCTCGCAGTGATCCCCGCGCGAGCGGGGGTGGTCCGGAGTTCGCCGAGCGGCTGCTGGCGTCGATGCCGTGATCCCCGCGCGAGCGGGGGTGGTCCGGAGCGGCCGGACCTGGCCGCCCAGTACACGCGGTGATCCCCGCGCGAGCGGGGGTGGTCCGGCCGCCCGTGCCCGCGAGAGCGCCTCTCCCGCGTGATCCCCGCGCGAGCGGGGGTGGTCCGAAGATCGCCGTGCTGATCCCGGTGGCGATGGAGTGATCCCCGCGCGAGCGGGGGTGGTCCGACGCCCGACCCGGTCGCGAACGCCATCCTCGCGTGATCCCCGCGCGAGCGGGGGTGGTCCGACGACCACCGTCATCAACCTCGCCGGCGCGCTGTGATCCCCGCGCGAGCGGGGGTGGTCCGCCCGGCGTGGACAAGATCCCCGACCCGGTCCCGTGATCCCCGCGCGAGCGGGGGTGGTCCGCACGAGGTGCCCGACCAATCGTGGTGGTCGGGGTGATCCCCGCGCGAGCGGGGGTGGTCCGACTTCCGCGGAGTAGTAGGTGCAGGCACCGTCGTGATCCCCGCGCGAGCGGGGGTGGTCCGGCTCTCGCCTGGCTGCTGGACCTCGGGGCCCAGTGATCCCCGCGCGAGCGGGGGTGGCCCGAACATCCTGGCCGACGAGCCCCGCCTCAAGACGTGATCCCCGCGCGAGCGGGGGTGGTCCGGGGAACGACGATGACTGACCTCGGCTGGGCGCGTGATCCCCGCGCGAGCGGGGGTGGTCCGTCCGTGGCCGTCCGCGAGGCCAGGCGGCGTTCGTGATCCCCGCGCGAGCGGGGGTGGTCCGTACCGGGCCGCAACCAAGGGATGCCCTCTGCGGTGATCCCCGCGCGAGCGGGGGTGGTCCGCGGGCCGCCCGCGGGATCGCACCCCGGCGGACGTGATCCCCGCGCGAGCGGGGGTGGTCCGAGAGACACACCGGAGGACCTGAGGCGACGAGCGTGATCCCCGCGCGAGCGGGGGTGGTCCTCGGCGAGCGTCCGCGTCATCCGCGAGCGCGACGTGATCCCCGCGCGAGCGGGGGTGGTCCGGCACGGCTGCGGCGCATCACCTACGAGCTGGAGTGATCCCCGCGCGAGCGGGGGTGGTCCGACCTCCTGGGACAGGCTCCGCGTCCCGAAGGTGTGATCCCCGCGCGAGCGGGGGTGGTCCGTGCTCCGGGGTTCGGAGCGTCTTCCGGCGGTCGTGATCCCCGCGCGAGCGGGGGTGGTCCGTTTGCGCGGCGGCTGAAACTGCGCAGGGTGCGGTGATCCCCGCGCGAGCGGGGGTGGTCCGGCTCAGCAGACGTGACCAACGACCGGCCCGACGTGATCCCCGCGCGAGCGGGGGTGGTCCGACCTGGTGCGGCTGATCCGCAAATGGGCGCGCGTGATCCCCGCGCGAGCGGGGGTGGTCCGTTTGCGCGGCGGCTGAAACTGCGCAGGGTGCGGTGATCCCCGCGCGAGCGGGGGTGGTCCGGCTCAGCAGACGTGACCAACGACCGGCCCGACGTGATCCCCGCGCGAGCGGGGGTGGTCCGACCTGGTGCGGCTGATCCGCAAATGGGCGCGCGTGATCCCCGCGCGAGCGGGGGTGGTCCGGACAGCGGCCAGGACAGCGGCCAGGCCAGGCCGTGATCCCTGCGCGAGCGGGGGTGGTCCGTTCTCCCGGTTCGGCCGGGACCGCGCCGGCGTGTGATCCCCGCGCGAGCGGGGGCGGTCCGCTGCACCACGGAGCGATCGGTGGTCAGGCGCCGCGACCTGCACCAGCCCACATGCCCCCGACTCCCCCGACCGCGAAACTGCCCGGATGACGGCGCGCCGTCCCCAACAGGGCTGGGACTACTGTGCAACAGCGTCGTCCTGTTCAAGGCTATGGGCGTGTCTCACGTGGTGGGTTCGGTGCGGCATGATGGATGGCCGTGAGTGTGGGTCTGTCGCAGCGTTTGGTTCCCGATGGGCTGTGGGAGTTGGTGGCTCCGCTGCTGCCGAAGTTCACGTCTCGGCCGCAGGGTGGCGGGACCGCTCCGGTGGACGAGCGAGCCGCTTTCACCGCTGTGGTGTACGTGCTGACCAGCGGGTGCGCCTGGTGGCATCTGCCGGAGACCTTCGGAGTCTCCCCGGCCACGGCGCACCGCCGGTTCACCCTGTGGACCGAGGCCGGTGTGTGGCGCCGGCTGCACCGGGCGGTGCAGGACGAACTCGGGGCCCGGGGCGAGGTGGACTGGACCGCGGCGATCGTGGACGCGGCGAGTGTGCGGGCGAAAAAGAGGGCTCGCTGACCGGGCGCAACCCGGTCGACCGGGGCAGGAAGGGCAGCAAGCTCCACGTTCTGTCCGACGCCCAGTGCCTGCCGCTGGCCGTGGCGGTCTCCGGTGCCAACGTCCATGACATCCATGCCCTCAAGCCCCTGGTGAGGGGCCTACCCGCGGTCCGGTCCCGGCGCGGCCCCGGCGCAGACGGCCCGGAAGGCTCCGCGCGGACAAGGCGTACCACTCCGTCGAGCACCTGCGCTGGCTGCGCGAACGCCGTATCGTCCCGCGCATCGCCCGGCCCGGGATCGACTCCAGCGAGCGGCTCGGACGGCACCGCTGGAAGATCGAACGATCGCTCTCGTGGCTGTTCGGCTACCGCCGCCTCACCGTCCGGTACGAACGCAAAGGCAGCCACTTCCTGGCCTTCCTCGGCCTCGCAGCCGCCTTGACCTGCTGCAAGAAACTCACACAGATCGCCACGTGAGACACGCTCCAAGCGGTTGAACATGAGGGAGTACAACCCGCATGATCTGCGGCACGCATGGGCCACCGTGACCCTGAGTAACGGTGTTCCCCTCCACGAGGTGTCCCGCTGGATGGGTCACCGATCCATCAGGGTCACGGTGGACCGCTATGGCCACCTCACCCAGGACGGCAGCGAGCGCTGCCGTCAGGTCGTCGGGGCCGCCTTCGCACTGCGGTAGCTCAGCGGATGCCGAGTCGGCGCAGAGCGCGGTGCTGACTTGGTGCTGGCTTGGCCGGGAAGAGGATGTAGCAGATGCCTCCCGTGCCGCTTCTGACCTGGCCTTCGGCGTTGTAGCGCTTGGTCCTCAGCCAGATGTTCTCGAACTGCCTCCGCTTGTAGACGCGGCGGACCGCCTCGTTGCTGTCGCTCGCCGGGTCGTTGGCGATGACGTCGCCGTCCTCCGTGAAGCCGATGACGGTCATCAGGTGGCCGGCGGTGCCGTAGCCCGCGCCGTCGAGTTCGGACTCCATGAAGGACTGGGAGGTGATCAGGGGGATGCCCGCGCGGATCAGGCGCTCGGCGTCGGTGAGGGAGTCCAGGCGTGTGACGATGCCCTGCATGCCGGGGTAGGTGGCGGCGTAGGCGGTGTTGAACGGCCAGTTGCCGCAGCCGGCGTACTGGTAGTCGTAGGTGAAGCGGGCCGCGTGGCAGACCTGGGGGTCGGCGTACTCGGGGTTGACCCAGGCCAGGTCCTCCGCGGAGGGCCGGCGTCCCCAGTACTCGACGATCATCTGCGTCGAGGTGGGGCTGCACCACGCCTCGCCGCCGTTGTCGTACTCGGGGTACTGGCCGATGTGGATGTTCTGCGAGTAGCGCGGGACGTTCAGTTCGACGCCCGCGCCCACGCCCGGCGCGGTGGCCGGGACCTCGAAGCGGGCGGGGACGTCGGAGCCCATGGCTCCCAGCCGCCAGACCACCGGGGTGGCGCCGCTGCCGGGGGCGCGGTGGAGGGTGACGCGCAGCCGGTAGGAGGCCAGGCGCGGTCCGGTGTCGGTGTCGTCGATGGAGAAGGTGTCCGTCCAGATGCTGGATTTTCCGTCGCCCTGGTCGTCCACGGAGGTGCGGCGGACGTCCTGGTCGCCGGAGGCCCAGACGCCCAGGGTGTACCAGGGGGTGTCGGTGCCGTCGGTGTAGGTGCCGAGCATCTCGATCCGGATCCAGGTGCCGGCGGGGGTGTGGGCGTTCCAGGAGGCGACGAGTTCGCTCGCGGGCACCGGCAGGCGGTGTGCCGGGGAGGTCCAGACGGCGTACTCCCAGGAGGCGGTGCGGCCGGTGTGCGGGTCGGTGTAGGCGGTGGTGCCCGCGGGGGAGGCGAGCGCGATGCCGGGGCGGCGTCCGGTGACCACGCGGGTGCCCTTCCCCGTTCCGGTGCGCCAGTCGAGGGCGGAGGTCCATGCGCGGTAGTCCACGGTGGAGTTCCCGCGGCGGCGGCCCGCGGGGGCGGCTGCCGGGGACGCGGCGGCCGGGGAGCCCATGGCGGCGGTCGCCGCGGTGGCGAGCGCGGCGGCGATGACTGTACGGCGGGTGGCCGGTCTGCTGTCGGTCATGCCCGGTCCTTCCGTGAGTCGGTACGTGCGGGAGGCCGCGTCCGGGAACCGCGCGGGTGCGGCGGATGCGGTGCGGCGGGGGCACCGTGAGGTGTCCTCATCTTGCCCCCGGTGGATCGGCGGGGCCAGTGCTCGCGTCTGCCGGTCACCCGGATTCATTGGTCTCGGCCTCTGACGTACGGGGCGCCGCGCGGGCGTCCCGCGGGAGGCGCCGGACCCGGGGCGGCGGTCCCCGGTCCGGCGCCTCCGCGGCTCACCGCAGCGCGGCCAGCACGATCGGCAGGCCCCTGGTGTTCCCGTCCTCCGCCTTGGCGTCGGTGGAGTTGACCGAGTAGACGACCACGCGCTCGACGCGCCCGTCGCGGCCGAGGGTGGCGCCCATGCCGGTGGAGTAGCCGTGGCGGCCGCCGGTCTTGCCGTATCCGACGGTGCCGTCGGGCAGCGTCATACGGGCCATGCCCATGGTGTACTCGGCTCCCTCGATCCCCTCGGGGACCTCCAGCATGTGCCGGAGCCGCTCCTTCGGCACGACTTCGCCGCCGAAGAGCGCATGGGCGAAGCGTTCCAGGTCGGCGGCGGTGGAGATGACGTCCCCGGCGGCCCAGCCGGCCGAGACGTTCCACTCGGTGACGTCGAGCAGGCCGTCGGCGGTCCTCTGGTAGCCGCGGTTGTGGCGGCCCGGGATGCGGACGCCGTTCCCGGGGAAGCAGGTGTCGCGCATGCGCAGCGGCTTCAGGATCCGGCTTCGCACCTGGTGCTCGTACGAGGTTCCGGTCAGTTCCTCGATCAGCAGTCCGAGGAGGGTGTAGTTGATGTTGAGGTAGTCCTGGCGCTTCCCCGGGGCGAACCTCCGCGGCTTGGCCATCGCGGAGGCGACCGTCTCCCGAGGGGTGGTGGAGTCGAAGCGGTGGGCGTACTGGTCGGCGAAGGAGTCCCCGGGGCCGTCGGCGGGTGCGAGGCCGCTGGTGTGGTTGAGCAGGTGGGCGACGGTGATCGAGGACCGGTCGGCGGGGACCAGGTCCGGCAGGTACTCCCGCACCGGGCGGTCCAGGGCGACGCGGCCCTCGGCGACGAGTTGGAGGACGACGGCCGCGGTGAAGACCTTGGTCACGCTGCCCGCCCGGAACCGGCCGTCCGCGATCGCCTTCCGCCCGGTCTCCAGGTCGCGGACGCCGGCGACCCCCCGCCAGGTGCCGTCCCGGCCCGAGACCCTCACGACCGCGGCCGTGGCGTCGTCGGCGGGCAGGTCGGCGATGGCCCGCTCCAGGGCCTCGGTGTCCAGGCGCCCGGTGTCCGGTTCGCCGGGGGCGTGGACGCCCGGGGCGTGCGCGGGGGTCCGGCCCGGGGCGTCGGCGAAGGCGGGCGCGGCCGGGCCGGCGGCCACCGCCAGGGCCAGAAAGGCGCACAGGGCCGTACGGGTGCGGAGGTTCATTCTCGCTGCTCCAAGGGGGATCGTCCGGGTGTGTCGGCGGTTCCCATCCTGGTGGGCGAGGGGATCCGGGCGGATCGCCGGAGCGGGCGATCCCCGTCCTCCCCCGCACGGGTGAGACCGCACGCGCGGCCGGGCGGCGCGGGGGAGCGGCGGGGCGTCAGGTGCCGGCCAGGCCGGTCTCGTAGGCGCAGATGACGGCCTGGACGCGGTCGCGCAGTCCCAGCTTCGACAGGACGTTGCTCACGTGCGTCTTGACGGTGTGCTCGCTCACCACCAGCTCGGCCGCGATCTCGGCGTTGGACAGGCCCCTGCCCAGGAGCGTCAGCGTCTCGCGTTCGCGGTCGGTCAGCGCCGCCAGTCTGCCGGGGGACGGCGAGCGCCTGCGGCGGGTGTAGTCGGCGATCAGCCGGCGCGCCACCGACGGCGCGACCAGCGCGTCGCCCGCCGCCACCACCCGCACCGCGTGGACGAGGTCGTCGCGGCGGACGTCCTTGAGGAGGAAACCGCTGGCGCCGGCGTGCAGGGACTCGTACACGTACTCGTCCGAGTCGAAGGTGGTCAGCATGACCGCGCGGGTGGCGGAGGAGGAGCAGATCTCCCGGCACGCCTCGATGCCGTCCACGCCCGGCATGCGGACGTCGAGCAGTACCACCTGGGGGCGGTGGCGGCGCACGGCCTCCACCGCGGAGGCGCCGTCGCCCGCCTCGGCGAGGACCTCGATGTCGGGCTGCGCGTCCAGGATCATCGCGAAGCCCCCGCGCACCAGTTCCTGGTCGTCGGCCACGACCACACCGATCGTCAACTCCCCACCTCCCGGGCGGATCCTACGAGGGGGAGCGTGACCTCCACCCGGTGGCCCCGGCCTCCGGGGCCCGGTCCCGTGCGGGCCGTGCCGCCGTGCGCGGCGGCGCGCTCGCGCATCCCGGTCAGCCCGTGCCCCGGGACGGCGCCGGGCGCCGGGCCGCGGCCGTCGTCCGTGACGGTGACGGTCAGCGTGTGCGGCCCGTAGGCGAGCCGCACCGCGGCCTCGCTCGCGAACGCGTGCCGGGCCGTGTTGGTCAGCGCCTCCTGGACGACGCGGAAGGCCGTCGTCTCGATGCCGGGCGGCAGCGGCCGCGCGTCGCCCGTGACGGTGTACGTCACGCGCGGTCCGCTCCGGGCGACCCGCTCCACCAGGGCGGGCAGGTCCGCCAGGGCGGGCTGCGGTTCGCGCGGGACGGCGGCGGCGCCGTCCTCGCGCAGCACGCCGAGGATTCCGCGCAGTTGCGCCATCGCCTCCCTCCCGGTCTCGGCGATCGCGTCGAACGCGGCCTCGGCCCGCTCGGGCGCGGACCGCACGGCGACGGGCCCGGCCTCGGCCTGGACGACCATCATCGCCACGGAGTGGGAGAGCACGTCGTGCATCTCCCGTGCGATGCGGGCCCGTTCGCGGGCCGCCGCCCGCTCGGCCTCCCCGCGGGCGGCCCGCAGCCTGCTGCGGCCGAGCGCGTAGGCGCCGAAGAAGCAGAAGAGGGTGAAGAACAGTTCCCGCGTCTCGCCGGTGTTGAGGCCCACACCGACGACGATCAGCGGTACTCCGGCCGCGCACGCCGCCGTCCGCCGCCGGCGGGAGGAGAGCACGGCGACCGTGTACACGGCGACCAGGCCCTCGTACGGCAGGGGCTGTCCCGGCCCGTCCAGGGCCAGTTCGTAGAGGAACCGGGCCGCCACGACGGCGGTGAGCACCGTCAGCGGCGCCCTCCTGCGCCACACCAGCGGCAGCACTCCCAGGGTGGTCAGCGCGTAGGCGGGCCAGGTCGCCGGGGGGAAGTGGGGCGGGCGCGGTATGACGAAGGGCATCGTGACCGCGAGCTGCACCAGCAGGGCCAGCCCGGCGTCCACGATCCGGGGGTCGGCCGTCCGCAGCCGCCGTGTGAGGCGTTCCATGACGGCACCCTGTCAGAGACGCGGGGCGGGCGTCCCGCGGACCGCGCGGCGGCGGCGCCGGCGGGCGGTCGTACGCTGGAGCGGTGGTCTCCCGTTCCCCCGGCGTCCCCGTGGGCGTCCCCTCCCCCGCCTCCCCGGCCGGTCTCGGCGGGCTCGCCCGGCGGCTGCGCGCCCTGCCGCCGTCGTGCGGCCCGGTGCGGCTGGTGGCGGTGGACGGGCACGCGGGGTCCGGCAAGAGCACGCTGGCCGGCCGGCTGGCCGAGGCCCTCGGCGGGGCGCCGGTGCTCCACCTGGACGACGTGGCCAGTCACGACGCCCTGTTCGCGTGGGCCGACCGCGTCCTGGAGCAGGTGGTCGCTCCGTTCTCGCGCGGGGAGCCCGCCCGCCACGGGGTCTACGACTGGGTGCGCCGGGCCTTCCGGGAGGAGCGTGTGCTGCCGCCCGCGCCCGTGGTGCTGGTGGAGGGGGTCGGCGCGGGCCGCCGCGCCCTGCGCCCCCATCTGGCCTGCCTGCTGTGGATGGAGCTGCCCGCCGGGGAGGCATGGGCGCGCGGACGGCGGCGGGACGGTCCCGGTCTCGCGGACTTCTGGGACGGCTGGGAACGCGCGGAGCACCGGCATTTCACCGCCGATCCCTCCCGTCCGTACGCGAACTGGCTGGTGCGGCAGCACCCGGGCGGGCATCTGGTGCTTCCGGGGCCGGCGGGGCCGCGGTGAACTCGTTTCCCCGCCACGCTCCGTGACATCCGCTCAGCTCTGAGCGTTCCCGTCCCGCCGGGTGGCGCGTTCCGGTCCCTCCGGCTTGACCGGCCCCCTGCCCAGGTTCTACGTTCTCTCTCGGCGGTCCGGAAGGGCCGTCCGTCCGCGAAGCCCCCGGTTGTTCCCCCGTGATCGGGGGCTTCGCGCTGTCCGCGGGCCTCCGGATCATCTCACCGAGTGTGACCGCCCGCTCCCCCGTGCTCCCGGGGCGCCGCCCCGTCTCACCTCTGGCCTGCCCCTATGCCGTCTACGACCGGGCCGGTGGCGCAGGTACCATGCCAAATGCCGCGGGCTGCCGGGGTGTTGCCCAGGCGTGTGCGGCAACTCCAGTCCGTGGCAGGTCCGTTGAACACCGACACCGCCGTCGGGCGACCGGCCGGCGTACACCACTCGGGGGATGTCTCGTGGGGGACGTGAGGGACCACGGCACGCAGGACACCCATGGCACGCACGCCCCTGCCGATCTCGCCTGGCTCCGCGGGGTGGACGCGTACACCGTGGGCGGCTACGCCCACGCCGAGGAGGAGTTCCGCGCCGCCGTACGGCTCGATCCGGGCATGGCCGACGCCTGGCTGGGCCTGCACGCCCTCCGCGTCGACACCACCACCGCCCTGCTGCGCATGCACGAGCACCGCGACCGCTTCGGCGAGCAGCGCGCCCGCCACGGACGTCCCCTGAACTCCTGGTACTGGCTGGGCTGGTGGGTGCAGCCGGTGCTGGAGACCGAGCGCGACCTGCTGCTGGCGCACGCCTCGCACTGGCTGGACGGCCGGCACGTCGCCGAGCTGGACCGGGCCCTGGCCGAGTGCCCGCCGGTGGAGACCGATCCGCAGGTGCGGTTTCTCCACGCCTGCCGGGCCTATCTCGCCAAGGACTGGGAGCTGCTCGTCCGGTACACCGACCCGCTGGTCGACGATCCGCTGCTGGGCGTGGAGGCGAGCCTGTTCGCGGGCATGGCGAGGGTGCGGCTGGAGATGTACGGGCAGGCCGAACCGCTGCTGGCCGCCGCGCTGATGCGCTGCCGCAGCGAGCAGCCGCAGCGCAAGGAGCTGCGCTACTGGCTGGCCCGGGCCCGGGAGGGGACCGGGCGCAGCGCGGCGGCGCTGCCGCTGTACCGGGCGGTGCACCGGGTGGATCCGGCCTTCATGGACACCTCCGCCCGGCTCACCGCCATCGCCGAGGGCGACGGGCTGGACGACACGGGGGGTCTGGACACGGCCGTGACGGTCGCGGACGCCTGGGAGGGCGGGGATCCGCCGCCCGGCGCCGCGGGCCCCGGACTCGGCGGCATCGGCGGCGCTGACGGTGTTGACGGTATCGACGGCACTGACGGCCTCGGTGGCCTCGGCGGGTTCGGCCCGGCCTCCGGGGACCTCCTGTCCGGCGGCACCGGAAGGGCTCCGTCCGGGCCCGTGCCGCCGGAGGCCGGCGGGGCGCGGCACGGGACGGCGGACTCCCCCGGCCGCCGGACGTCCGCCCGGTTCCCCGCGGGGCCGGCCGACCCGGCGCTGCTGGAGCGGGCCATGGACGAGCTGGATCGCATGGTCGGCCTGGAGCCGGTCAAGCGGCAGGTGCGGGCGCTGTCGGCGCAGCTGAAGATGGCGCGGCTGCGGGCCGAGCGGGGACTGCCCGTCCAGCCGCCCAAGCGGCACTTCATCTTCTCCGGCCCCTCGGGGACGGGGAAGACGACCGTGGCGCGCATCCTGGGAAGGGTGTTCTACGCGCTCGGCCTGCTGGGCGGCGACCACCTGGTGGAGGCCCAGCGGGCCGATCTGGTGGGCGAGTTCCTCGGCCAGACGGCGGTGAAGGCCAACGAGCTGATCGACTCGGCACTGGGCGGGGTGCTGTTCGTGGACGAGGCGTACAGCCTGTCCAACACCGGCTACTCCAAGGGCGACGCGTACGGCGACGAGGCGCTGCAGGTGCTGCTCAAGCGCGCCGAGGACAACCGGGACCGGCTGGTGGTGATACTCGCCGGCTATCCGGAGGGCATGGACCGGCTGCTCGCCGCCAACCCCGGCCTGGGGTCGCGCTTCACCACCCGCGTGGACTTCCCCAGTTACCGCCCCCTGGAGCTGACCGCCATCGGCGAGGTGCTGGCCGCCGAGAACGGGGACGTGTGGGACGAGGAGGCCCTGGAGGAGCTGCGCAGCATCAGTGGGCACGTGGTGGACCAGGGATGGATCGACGAGCTGGGCAACGGGCGCTTCCTGCGCACGCTGTACGAGAAGTCCTGCGCCTACCGGGATCTGCGGCTGTCCGGCTTCCCGGGCACGCCCTCCCGGGAGGACCTGGCGACGCTGCGGCTGCCCGACCTGATGCAGGCCTACGGGGAGGTGCTCTCCGGCCGCGGCCCGGAGGGGCCCCGGCCGGAGCCCCCGGTCCCCTCCTGAGCCGGCGCCCCGCGGCGGCCGCGGGCCCGGTGGGCCTCAGCCGTCCGCCGGGCCCGTGCCGTACCGGTCGGCCAGGGCCCGCAGGGCCTTCGCGTCCCTGAGGGCCCGTTCCCTGGCGATGCCGGGCTGGATTCCCATGGCGGGCAGGCTGGTGCCGTCGGAGAGGTCGAGGAGGACCCACGGGTCGCCGGGGCGGAGGTGGACCCCGACGATCTCCGCCCACTCCAGCCGCCGTTTGGTGGTGAGGTTGACGACCGTCACCCCGCCGGCGTCCGCCACCACCTTCGGGCGGCTGAGGAGGACGAGGACGCCGAGGAACAGCACGCCGGTGAGGACGAACGCCGCCCGCTCCCCCGGCCCGGCGGTCTCCAGCAGCATCGCGATCACGATGAGGGTGACGAGGATCGCGACGCCGACCGTCAGCAGGACGATCCGGGTCCGGGTGGGCCGGAAGGTCACCGGCAGGCCGGGACCGGGTTCGGGGGCGGGCACGGGGGTGCGGTTCCTTCGGTGGGGGACGTCGGGGATGCCGTCGGGGCGTCGCCGGGGGCGCGGCTCACAGCCGGCAGGCGTGGATGCCGGTGGTGAGGATCGCCCGGGCGCCCAGGTCGTACAGGTCGTCCATGATCCGCTGGGCGTCCTTGGCGGGGACCATGGAGCGCACCGCGACCCAGCCCTCGTGGTGGAGGGGCGAGATGGTGGGCGACTGGAGGCCGGGGGTGAGGGCCACGGCCTGCTCGACCTTCTCGGCGCGGATGTCGTAGTCCATCATCACGTAGCGCCGGGCCACCAGGACGCCCTGCATGCGGCGGAGGAACTGCCGCACCTTGGGGTCGTCGTCGGGGGCGCCGGTGCGGCGGATGACGACCGCCTCGGACTCCAGGATCGGCTCGCCGATGATCTCCAGCCCGGCGTTGCGCAGGGTGGTGCCGGTCTCGACGACGTCGGCGATGATCTCGGCGACGCCGAGCTGGATGGCGGTCTCCACGGCGCCGTCGAGCCGGACGACGGAGGCGTCGACGCCGTTGTCGGCCAGGTGCTTGGCGACCAGGCCGGCGAAGGAGGTGGCGATGGTCATGCCGCCGAACTCGCTCACGTCGCGCGCCGTGCCGGGGCGGGTGGCGTAGCGGAAGGTGGAGGCGGCGAAGCCGAGCTGCATGATCTCCTCGGCGGCGGCTCCGGAGTCCAGCAGCAGGTCGCGGCCGGTGATGCCGATGTCCAGCTTGCCGGAGCCCACGTAGACGGCGATGTCCCGGGGGCGCAGGAAGAAGAACTCGACCTCGTTGTCGCTGTCGACCAGGACCAGTTCGCGGCGGTCCTTGCGCTGCCGGTAGCCGGCCTCATGGAGCATCGCCGCCGCAGGCTCGGACAGTGAACCCTTGTTGGGGACGGCGATGCGCAGCATGGGGTGGTCTTCCTTCGTCGGTCGTCGCGTGGGCGGTGGGTTCGGCGCGGTGGCGCGGGGCGTCGGCGCTCAGAGGTGAGCGTATACGTCCTCGAGGCTGATGCCTCGCGCCACCATCATCACCTGAAGGTGGTACAGCAGCTGGGAGATCTCCTCGGCCGTCCGGTCCGGGCCCTCGTACTCGGCGGCCATCCACACCTCGGCGGCCTCCTCCACGACCTTCTTGCCGATGGTGTGGACGCCGGACGCCACCAGCTCGGCGGTGCGGGAGGTGGCGGGGTCGCCGGTGGCGGCCTTCTGCCGGAGCTCGGTGAACAGCTCCTCGAATGTCTTGTTCGCCATGGTGCCCCCTACCCTACGGGGTCGGCGGCCCCGCTCAGCGCCAGGGTTCGGAGACCGTGCGCAGGGTGGCGGCCGTGGCGACGGCCGCGGTGGCAGCCTCGTGGCCCTTGTCCTCGCTGGAGCCCTCCAGGCCGGCCCGGTCCAGGGCCTGCTCCTCGGTGTCGCAGGTCAGCACGCCGAAGCCGATGGGCACCCCGGTGTCCACGGAGACCTGGACGAGCCCCTGGGTGACGCCCTCGCAGACGTAGTCGAAGTGCGGGGTGCCGCCGCGGATGACGACGCCGAGCGCGACGATCGCGTCGTAGCCGCGGCCGGCGAGGACCTTGGCGACGACCGGCAGTTCGAAGCTGCCGGGGACGCGGAGCACGGTGGGCTCGTCGATGCCCAGGTCGCCCAGGGCGCGCAGCGCGCCGTCCAGCAGGCCGTCCATCACCTGCCGGTGCCACTGCGCGGCCACCACGGCCACCCGCAGGTCGCCGCAGTTCTTGACGGTCAGTTCGGGTGCGCCCTTGCCGCTCACGTTGCTTCTCCCGGGGTCTTGTCGCGGTCGTGGTGTGCGCCGGCCGGTGGCCGGGTGTGGCGTTCGGTGGCGGGCCGGCTCACTGGCTGCCGCAGACGGGCAGGGGCCCGCCGTCCAGCCAGGGCAGGTCGTGGCCCATCCGGTCCCGCTTGGTGCGCAGGTAGCGCAGGTTGTGCTCGCCCGCCTCGACCGGCATCGGCACGCGTCCGGTGACGCGTGCCCCGTGCCGGGTGAGGGCGGCGGTCTTGTCGGGGTTGTTGGTCATCAGCCGCAGGGAGCGCACGCCGAGGTCGGCGAGGATCTCGGCGGCGGCGGCGTAGTCGCGGGCGTCGGCGGGCAGGCCCAGTTCCAGGTTGGCGTCGAGGGTGTCGCGTCCCCTCTCCTGGAGCTGGTAGGCGCGGAGCTTGGACAGCAGGCCGATGCCGCGCCCCTCGTGGCCGCGGAGGTAGACCACCACGCCGCGGCCCTCCTCGGCCACGCGGCGCAGGGACTCCTGGAGCTGGGGGCCGCAGTCGCAGCGCTGGGAGCCGAAGACGTCGCCGGTCAGGCACTCGGAGTGGACCCGGACCAGGACGTCCTCGGCGCCGTCGACGTCGCCGGCGACCAGGGCGACGTGCTCCACGCCGTCGGCGGTGGAGCGGTAGCCGTGGGCGCGGAACTCGCCGTGGGCGGTGGGCAGGGCGGTGACGGCCTCGCGGCGGACGGCTGGCCGGGGGGCGGGCGCGGGGGAGGAGGAGCGGCGGTAGGCGATCAGGTCCTCGATGGAGATGATCGACAGGCCGTGCTTGCGGGCGAAGGGCACCAGCTCCGGCAGGCGCAGCATGGTGCCGTCCTCGGCCGCGATCTCGACGATGGCGGCGGCGGGGCGCAGGCCGGCGAGGCGGGCCAGGTCGACTCCGGCCTCGGTGTGCCCGGGGCGTTCCAGCACCCCTCCGGGGCGGGCGCGCAGCGGGAAGACGTGGCCGGGACGGACGAAGTCGCCGGGGCCGGCGGCGGGGTCGGCGAGCAGCCGGATGGTGGTGGCGCGGTCGGCGGCGGAGATGCCGGTGGTGACGCCGTGCCCGGCGGTCGCGTCCACGGAGACGGTGAAGGCCGTGCCCATCGACTCGGTGTTGTTCCGGACCATCTGCGGCAGGTCCAGCCGGTCGAGTTCGGCGGCCTCCATCGGGGCGCAGATCAGGCCCCGGCACTCGCTCATCATGAACGCGACGATCTCGGGGGTGATCAGCTCGGCGGCGGCGACCAGGTCGCCCTCGTTCTCGCGGTCGGCGTCGTCGACGACGACCACGGGGCGGCCGGCGGCGATGTCGGCGACGGCCCGCTCCACGGGGTCCAGGACCAGGTCCGTCTCGTCGGGGACGGTGATGTGGTGCGGTCGCCAGGTGTGCAGGACGGTCATGCCGCGGCTCCTTCCAGAGCGGGTTCGGTGGCCTTCCGGTCGCGGGAGCGCAGCCACCAGTCGCGGAGGCCCCACAGGACGAGGACGAAGTAGACGACGTAGACCAGGCCGGAGAAGACGAGGCCGCTGCCGAAGGCGAGCGGGACGCCCACGAGGTCCACCAGGAGCCAGGCGAACCAGAACTCCACCAGTCCGCGGGCCTGGGCGACCATCGCGGCCAGGGTGCCGACGAAGATGTAGGCGTCGGGCCACGGGTTCCAGGACAGCTCGGGGACGAGCGTGAACAGGCCGCCCACGGCGAGCGTCCCGGCGGCCGTTCCGCCGGCCAGCCAGGCGCGTTCGCGCCAGGTGGCGAACCGCACGGGGACCTTGCCGTCGGTTCCGGCGGCGCCGTCGGCGCTGCCGGCGCCGTCGGCGTCATCGGCGCCGCTGTGCCGGCGCCACTGGTACCAGCCCCACGCGGCGACGCCGATGACCAGCAGCTGCTTGCCGACGCCGCCGCCGAGCTGGGCGGAGGCGTAGGCGGCCACCAGGACGAGCCCGGACAGGAGCTGGGCGGGCCAGGTCCACAGGGACCGCACCCAGCCGAGGGCGAGGGCGATCAGACCCATGGTGTTGCCGACCATGTCGGACCACTTCACGGGCTGGCCGAACGCCTCGAAGGCGGTGCCGTTGAGGGTGCCGTCGATCCACTCCAGGGCGCTCACCGGGCGGCTCCGGCGGTCCCGTCAACAGCGGGGGACGCGGCTCCGGCGGCGCGGTGCCCGAGCAGCCGCTCGACGTACTTGGCCAGGACGTCGACCTCCAGGTTGACCGGGTCCCCGGTCCTCTTCACGCCCAGGGTGGTGAGGTCCAGGGTGGTGGGGATGAGGCTGACGGTGAAGTCCGCCTCGTTCGCCTCGACCACGGTCAGGCTGACGCCGTCCACGGTGATGGAGCCCTTCTCGACGATGTACCGCGTCAGGTGGGGCGGTACGGCGATCCTGACGATCTCCCAGTTCTCGCCGGGGACGCGCTCGGTGATGGTGCCGGTGCCGTCCACGTGCCCCTGGACGAGGTGGCCGCCCAGCCGGCCGCCCAGCGCCATGGGGCGCTCCAGGTTGACGCGGTCGCCGGGGGCGAGGACACCCAGGCTGGAGCGGTTGAGGGTCTCGGCCATCACATCGGCGGTGAACTCCCCGTCGGCGGTGTCCACGACGGTCAGGCAGACGCCGTTGACGGCGATCGAGTCGCCGTGCGCGGCGCCCTCGGTGACCTTGGGGCCGCGCAGCCGGAAGCGGGAGCTGTCCGACAGCTTCTCGACGGCGACGACCTCGCCCAGTTCTTCGACGATTCCGGTGAACACTCAGGACTCCTGGGTCTGGGGGGCGGGGTGGGCGGGGCGGGAGGCGGCGGGGACGGCGTCGACGCGCAGGTCGGGTCCGAGCCGCTCGGTTCCGGTCACCTCCAGGCGCAACGCGTCGGCGATGGTGGTGATTCCGGCGTCGCCGAGGGCGGCGGGCCCGGCGCCCAGCAGGACGGGGGCGAGGTAGGCGGTGACGCGGTCCACGGCGCGGGCGGCGGCGAAGGCCCCGGCCAGGGTGGGGCCGCCCTCCAGCAGCACGGACCGCACACCGCGCTCGTACAGGGCGGCGAGCAGGGCGGTGACGTCCAGGCCGCGTCCCCGGGCGGCGCGCGGCACCCGCAGGACCTCGGCGTACCCCTCCAGGTGGGCGGTGGCCGGGCCGGGCAGGTCGGCGGCGACGGCGACCAGGGTGGGGGCGGCGCCGTCCAGGACGCGGGCGCCGGGCTTGACGGCGGCGGCCTCGGTGTCGGCGACGACGCGCAGCGGCTGGACGGCACCGGGGACGCCGCGGACGGCGAGGTGGGGGTCGTCGGTGCGGGCGGTGCCGGAGCCGACGAGGACGGCGTCGGCCCCGGCGCGCAGCCGGTGGACGTCCGCGCGGGCCTCGCCGGAGGTGATCCAGCGGCTGGTGCCGTCGGCGGCGGCGATCCGGCCGTCGAGGGTGGCGGCGTACTTCCACCGCACGTGCGGGCGGCCGAGCCGGACCGAGGTCAGCCAGGCCTCGTTGACCTCGGCGGCCTCGTCGGCGAGCAGCCCGCCCTCGACGTCGACGCCGGCGGCGGCGAGGGTCGCCGCGCCGCCGCGGGCGTCCGGGGTGGGGTCGGCGACGGCGTAGACGACGCGGGCGACGCCGGCGTCGATCAGGGCCCGGGTGCACGGGCCGGTGCGGCCGGTGTGGTCGCAGGGTTCCAGGGTGACCAGCGCGGTGCCGCCGCGGGCGGCCTCCCCGGCGGCGGCGAGGGCGTGGACCTCGGCGTGGGGGCCGCCGGCGCGCCGGTGCCAGCCCTCGCCCGCCACGCGGCCGGAGGCGTCGAGGACGACACAGCCGACGACGGGGTTGGGGCTGGTGGAGCCGATGCCGCGGGCGGCGAGGGCGATGGCGCGGCGCATGGCGTCGCGTTCGCGCTCTCGTGCGGTGTGCTCTGCGGTTGCGGCCACCGGGTCCTCCTGCCTCTTCGGGCACGGACTCCGGGGTGGTCGCGGAACGACCTGGGGCGGTCCCGTGGACACGGACGGCGGCGCCGGACGCCGGGGCTCCCCCCGCGTCCACGAAGGGCGCGCGGATGTCCGCCGACGACGGCGTACCGGCCGGTTCACGGCCCGCCGCGCACTGCCTCCCATCCGGACTTTGACCGTCGGTCCAGGAATTTCACCTGGTCAACCGGCCGCTGGCAGCGGCCGGGTCGCGGACTGTAACCGCCGGTTCGGAGTTTCACCGACCCCGGAGTGCGCTTGACGTTGGTACCGCACCAGTGTGCCACGGCCGGCCGGTCCCCGGCAGTGGGGTGCCTCACAGGGTCCCATTCAGGCAGGTCGCGCGGGGCCGTTCCGGAGGCGGGCGGCTTCCGCCGGGCGCGACCGGGGCCGGCCGTCACCGTACGGCCGCCGTACGGTGACGGCCGGCCCCCGCCGTGTCGTACGACGTCTTCTGAGGGGCCGTCATCCGCGTGCCACGGGGCCGCCGGGCGCCGCCTCGCCCCCGGCTCGCGCCGGCCGTCACCGGTGAGCCCGGGGAACTCGCCCCGCTCCGCGGGGTGTTCGCCCCGGCCGCCGCGGGCACGGCCGTCCCCCGTCCGGCCGCCGGGGATCCGCCCGTGCATCCCGGGGCGTCCGGGATGCACGGGCGGATCCGCGGGGAGACTGTCCTCGGCGGACAGGGAGGAGCCCATGGAACCCGTGGAACCCGACGAGCCCGCAGCCCCCGCGGTCCCCGCGGCGGAGAGCGGGTCCGCGCCCGGGCGCGGACCCGCCGGCGGGTGGGAGGTGGCGCGCGCCCGGCGCGCCGTCGCCGTGGTCTTCACCGTCCACGGAGCGGTGAGCGGCAGTTTCGCCACCCGCATCCCCTGGATCCGGGAACACCTGGACCTGGGCACGGGCCGGCTCGGGCTCGCCCTGGTCTTCGCCACCCTCGGGGCCGCCGCCTCGATGCCGCTGTCGGCGCGGCTGGCCCACCGCCACGGTCCGCGCGCCGCCCTGCGGGTGCTGGTGGCGCTGTGCTGCGCGGGGCTGGCGCTGCCCGCCCTGGCGCCCGGTTTCGGCTGGCTGTGCGGCGCCCTCTTCCTCTTCGGCGCGGGCCTGGGCATCACGGACGTGGCGATGAACGCCCACGCGGTGCAGGTCGAGGAACGCATGGGCCGGTCGGTGATGTCGGGCCTGCACGGGATGTGGAGCGTGGGCGCGCTGCTGGGCGGCGGTGCGGGCGCGCTCGCCGCGCACGCCGCCCTGGACGCCCGGGTCCACCTCGCCCTGGCCGCCCCGGTGCTCGCCGCGGCGGGGGTGGTCGCGGCGGGCCGGACGCTGGACGTGCGGGCCGGTCCGGCGCAGGAGGAGCCGCCGCACTTCGCGCTGCCCCGCCGCGGGGTGCTGGCGATCGGGGTGATCGGTTTCCTCGCGGTCTTCGCCGAGGGCGCGTCGATGGACTGGGCGGGCATCCACCTGCGGGACTCGACGGGCGCCTCGCCGGGGCTGGCGGCGACCGCGTACACCGCGTTCGCCTGCACCATGGCCGCCGCCCGGCTGGCCGGGGACGCCGTGGTGCGCCGTCTCGGCCCGGTCCGCACCGTCCGGATCGGCGGCCTGCTGGCCGTCGCCGGAGGCGTTCTGGTGGCGACCGCCTCCGGGCCGGCGGCCGGCATCGCCGGATTCGCGCTGATCGGCGTGGGGATCGCCGTGGTGGTGCCGCTGTGCTTCGCCGCGGCGGGCCGCTCGGAGTCCGCGGCTCCCGGCCGGGCCATCGCGGGGGTGGCGACGCTGGCGTACGCCTCGGGGCTGGCGGCTCCCGCGGCGGTCGGGTGGATCGCCGAGTTCACCTCCCTGTCGGTCTCCTTCGGCCTGGTCACCGTGCTGCTGTGCGGGCTGGTGCTGGGGGCGGGGGTGCTGCGGACGGATCCGGCGGGCGCGTCCGGCGGGCGGCCGGGGGGCTGAGGCCGGTCCCGCCGCCGGTGTGCGGGGGCGCGGGTTCTTCCGGGGCCGGGCCCCGGGCCGGGGCCGGGGGTTCCCGGTGCGGCCGGGCGCGTCCGGCCGCCTGACAGCCGGTGGGGGCGGCCGTAGCATGTGGACCGATCAATTCCGCTCGTACACCTGAGCGCATCACCGCACGGAACGGAGCACCCCATGGGCCTCGGCCTGCGCTGGACCCTGCACGGCGACGGGCGTACGCCCGCGCCCGGAGCCGTCGTACGGCCCGACGAGCGGCTGTCGTGGCCGCGGACGGCCGGGCTGGGCGCACAGCACGTGGTCGCCATGTTCGGGGCCACCTTCGTGGCGCCCGTGCTCATGGGCCTGGACCCCAACCTCGCCATCATGATGTCCGGCGTCGCCACCATGGTCTTCCTGCTGGTGACGCGCGGGAGGGTGCCGAGCTACCTGGGCTCCAGCCTCTCCTTCGTCGGGGTGGCCGCGGCGATCCGGGCGTCGGGGGGCGACAGCGCGACGATCACCGGGGCGCTGCTGGTCGTCGGCGCGGTGCTGCTGCTGGCCGGGTTCGTGGTGCAGAGGTTCGGCGCCCGGGTCATCCACGCCGTGATGCCGCCCGTGGTCACCGGCGCGGTCGTGATGCTGATCGGCTTCAACCTGGCCCCGGTGACGGCCTCGACGTACTGGCCGCAGGACCAGTGGACGGCGCTGCTGACCATGCTCTTCACCGGGCTCGCCGTGGTGGCCCTGCGCGGCTTCTGGTCGCGGGTCGCGATCTTCCTCGGGCTGGTCTTCGGCTACGCCGTCTCCTGGCTCTCCGACCTCCTCTTCGGGAAGATCCACTCCCCGGCGGGCGGCGCGGAGGCCGTCGACCACTGGCGGCTGGACCTGACGGCGGTGGCCGAGGCGGACTGGATCGGGCTGCCCGCCCTCCACGCCCCCGAGTTCCGGTGGTCGGCGATCCTGGTCGCGCTGCCGGTCGTGATAGCGCTGATCGCGGAGAACGCCGGGCATGTGAAGGCCGTCGGCGAGATGACCGGCGACCGGCTGGACGACGCGCTGGGCACCGCGATCGGCGCCGACGGCGCGGCCACGGTGCTCTCCACCGCGGTGGGCGGTCCGGCCACCACCACGTACTCCGAGAACATCGGCGTGATGGCCGCGACCCGCGTCTACTCCACCGCCGCCTACTGGGCCGCCGCCTGCTTCGCGGTGCTGTTCGGGCTCTGCCCGAAGTTCGGCGCGGTGATCGCCGCGATCCCGGGCGGGGTGCTGGGCGGGATCACCGTGATCCTCTACGGCATGATCGGCCTGCTGGGCGCGCAGATCTGGCTCGCGGGCAACGTGGATCTGCGCAACCCGCTGAACCTGGTGCCGGTCGCGGCGGGCGTCATCATCGGCGTCGGCGGGGTCACGCTGGAGATCACCGACACCTTCGAGCTGAACGGCATCGCGCTGGGCACCATCGTCGTCCTCACCGGCTACCACGTGCTGCGGGCGCTGGCCCCGGCGCACATGCGCGAGCAGGAGCCGCTGCTGGACGAGGGCACCTCCTCCTACGACACCGGCGGCGACACCGGCTCCGGCTCCGAGAAGCGGTAGGCAGGGTGGCGCGCCGCCGGGCGGGCCCGGCGGCGCACCAGCCGGTCGCGGTCCGGGCCGCCCGGCGGTCAGGGCCGTCGTCAAGGCGGTGGCCGGCTCGCCGGTGAGGCGGTCCGGGCACTCCGGCGTGACGGGCAGGCGCCGGACGCCGGGACGCCGAGACGCCGAGAAGGGGCCCGCGAACAGGTCCGGGGCGGTCTCCCGGCCGACGCCGGCAGGCAACCCGCCCCGTGCGGCCGCGCGGCCCGCCTCGGCCTCCTCCGGCCGCGCCCCTCGTTCGGGCGTCGCCCGATCCGGGGGGACTTCCCCCGCCTGCCCCCGCGCCCCGCGCCCCGCTGCCACTCTGGGCGCATGACGACGACGCAGTACGGGCCGGTCGCCGTGGACGCCGCCGTGGACACCGCCGTGGACGAGGTGGTCGCACGGCTGCGGGCCCTGCGGGAGAGCCTGCCGCGCCACGACGGGGTGGCCGTCTTCACCGAGGTCTGTCTCTCCGTTGCGCTGACGGTGCGCCGGCACCTCGTCGGCGGGCTCCTCCCCCGCCCCCGGGCCACGGCGGGTCTGGCGGCGGCCTTCGCCCGCCGCTACCTCGCCGCCGTCGACCTGGACGCCTCCGGGGCGCACGCCCCCGCCTGCTGGCGCCCGCTGTTCCTCGCGCGCCACCACCCGGGAGTGCGTCCGGTGCAGTTCGCGCTGGCGGGGTTCAACGCGCACATCGGGTACGACCTGGCGCTGGCGGTGGTGGACACCGCCCGGCTCCACGGCTGCGAACCGGCCGACCTCCAGGGGGCGTTCGACCGGCTCGGGGACATCCTGGTCGGGCTGGAGGAGCGGGTGCACGAGGATCTGATGCCCGGCCCCGACCCGCTGGACGTCGCCGATCCGCTCACCCATCTGGTCGCCAGCTGGAGCATGGACCGGGCCCGTGACGCGGCCTGGTCGGCGGCGCGGCTGCTGTGGAGCGTGCGGCGGCTGCCGGAGCTGGCCGAGGAGTTCGCCCACCGGCTGGACACCGGCACGGGCCTGGTCGGCCGCTGCCTGCTCACGCCGCTGGGGCACTGCCCCCGTCCCCGTACGGCGTGACCCCTCCCGTCCCGCGGGCGCGCCGTCCGCCCCAACGCGTCACCACCGGTTGCCGGACCCGCCCGCGCCGCCCGGCGGCGATGTGCCAGGGTGGGCGGACCGCTTCGCGCAGGAGGCACCCGGGGGTGCCGGTGGAGGTGATCGGCGTGGGCGCCAGTCTCAAGGACGTGGCCGCACGGGCGGGGGTGTCGGTCAAGACCGTCTCCAACGTGGTCAACGGCCGCGCCCGGGTGGCCCCGCACACCCGGGAGAAGGTCGAGAGGGCCCTGGCCGAACTGGCCTACCGGCCCAACCTGTCCGCCCGTCACCTGCGCCGCGGCCGCACGGGGGTGATCGCCCTGGCCCTCCCGGGGCTGGACGCCCCGTACTCCGCCGAGCTGGCCCGGCTCGTCATCGGCGCCGCCGCCGAACGCGGCTGGGCGGTGCTGATCGAGCAGACCGACGGCCTGGCCGACCGCGAGCTGCGGGTGCTCCAGGGGCTCCGCGAACGGCTCGTCGACGGGCTCGTCCTCAGCCCCGTCTCCGTCGGCCGCGAGGAGCTGGCCGCCCGCACCGACGGCACCCCGCTGGTGCTGCTCGGCGAGCGCGTCCTGGACGGGCCCGTCCACCACGTGGACATCGACAACCGGCGGGCCGCGCGCGAGGCGACCGAGCACCTGATCTCCCTGGGCCGGACCCGCGTCGGCGTCATCGGCGCCCGCGACGACCCGCGCGCCGGCACCGCCCGGCTGCGGCTGGCCGGGTACCGGCAGGCCCTGGAGGCCGCCGGACTCCCCCGCGACGAACGGCTGGCGCCGCCCGTCCGGTCCTGCCGCCGCGCCGACGGCGCGGAGGCCATGCGCCGCCTGCTGGAGCTGGACGAGCCCCCGCGGGCCGTCCTGTGCTTCGACGACCTGCTGGCGCTCGGCGCGCTGCGCGTCCTCCTCTCCGCCGGCCTGCGGGTGCCGGAGGACGTGGCGCTGGCGGGCTTCGGCGACATCGAGGACGGCCGCTACAGCACCCCGACGCTGACCACGGTCTCTCCCGACAAGGACCGGATCGCCCGCGCGGCCGTGGAACTGCTGGCCGCGTGCATAGGCGGCACCGGCCGCGCCGGACGGGAGGACGGCGGGGCGGCCGGGGGGCGGGACGTCGAGGCGGGCCACCGGCTGGTCGTCAGGGAGAGCACGGCCGGGGCGTGACGCGGAAGGGGTCCCCGCACCACGCCCCGGCCGCCCGTCGCACCGCCCGTCGTCCGCCGGGGCGTCCGGCTCAGTCCTCGGGGAGCTCGACCGGGGCGATCTCGTCGTAGACGTCGCCCGGTCCGGGGTTGGCCGGGTCGGTGGCGCCGCCGAGGTGGCGCATCACGCCCCACACCGCGTTGAGCGCCGTCTGCACCGCGCCCTCGGCCCAGCCGGCCGTCCAGGAGATGTCGTCGCCGGCCAGGAACAGGCCCCGCTTGTCCTCCGGCAGCCGGTCCTGCACGAAGTGGGTGAACAGCCGCCGCTGGTAGCGGTAGTGGCCCGGCAGGTTCGCCTTGAAGGCGCCCATGAAGTAGGGCTCGTTCTCCCAGGAGACGGTGACCGGGTTGCCGATGATGTGCTTGCGGATGTCGACGTTCGGATAGATCTCCCGCAGCGACTTGAGCATGACCTCCAGCCGCTCCTGCGGGCTGAGCGGCAGCCACTTCAGGGAGTCGTCGCACCAGGTGTAGGAGAGGCAGATCACGGCCGGCCGGTCCGGGCCGTTGTCCAGCAGGTAGGTGCCGCGGGTCATGCGGTCGGTGAGCGTCATGCTCATCACGTCCCGGCCCGTGCGCTCGTCCTTGTCCAGCCAGAACGGCCGGTCCACCGGCACGAACAGCTTGGAGGACTCCATGTAGTGGGTGCGCTCGATCGCCGTCCAGTGGTCGATGGGGAACAGCTCGTCGTCGCAGTCGATCTTCGACAGCAGCATCCACGACTGGGCGGTGAAGATCGCGGCCCGGTAGGTGCGGACGTCGCCGGTGGCGTCGGTGACGGTGATGCGGTTGCCCGCGGTGCGGTGCAGCCGGGTCACGGCCGGGCGCGGCTCACCGCCGTGCAGGGACTTCAGCGAGGTGCCCAGCGGCCAGTGGACCAGCTTGGCCGGCTCGCGCTCCCACAGCCGCAGCGGGAGCTGCTGGCTGCCGCCGACGATGCCGCGGTGGTCGTCGTCGGCGCCGGTGTAGACCACCCGGAGGATCTCCAGGATGGAGTTGGGGAAGTCGGTGTCCCAGCCGCCGGTGCCGAAGCCGACCTGGCCGAATATCTCGCGGTGGCGGAAGGAGGAGAACGCCGGGGAGTCGCAGAGGAAGCCGTAGAAGGTCTGGTTGTCCAGCTTCTCCACCAGGCGCGACCAGATCTCGCGGATGCGCGGCACGTCGCGGGTGCGGATGGCCTTCTGCATGTCGGAGAAGTCCGCGCCCTCCTCCAGGCAGGCGTTCCATGCCTCCATCACCTGGCGGTAGACGTCCGGCAGGTCCTCCAGGGTGCGGGCGTAGTGGCTCTCGCCCTTGAGGTCGACGACGGTGGAGGGGGTGTCGGGGGCCAGCGGGTTGGGGAACGGCCTCGTCTCCAGGTCCACCAGGTTCGCGTAGTGCCAGAAGGCGGTGGAGGACGGCGGGAAGCGCATCGCGCCCATCTCGGCGGTCAGCTCGGGGTCGCAGCCGTCGAAGCGGGCCGTGCGCAGCCGTCCGCCGATCTGGTCGGCCTCGTAGACCACCGGCTTCAGGCCCATCTTCATCAGCTCGTAGGCGGCGACGATGCCCGACAGGCCGCCGCCGACGACCGCGACCTCGGTGCCGTGCTCGGTCGCCGGCACCTGGCCGAGGCCGGCCGGGTGGGCGAGGTAGTCGTCGTAGGCGAACGGGAAGTCCGGGCCGAACATGGTGATGGGCGGCTCGGTCCGGGCCTCGGTGTGCTGCTCGTCGTGGACGGCGGTGGGCACGGTGGAGGTCATGGGGTGGTTCTCTCCTGGGGATGCGTGCGGCTCCGGGCGGTGGCCCGGGCCGGTGCTCGTGCTCTGCTCGGCCGCTCTGTCGGCGGGACGCCTGGGCGCCCCGGCGGCGGGACGCCCGGGCGCTCAGACGAGGGACGCGTAGAGCTCGGGGCGGCGGTCGCGCAGGTACGGGTTGTCCGCGCGTGACGCCTTCAGCAGCGCCGGGTCGACGTCGGCGGTGATCAGGTCCTCCCCCGCTCCCGCGCGGGCCCGGACGGTTCCGTCGGGGGCGGCCAGGCAGCTCAGCCCCGTGAAGGAGACCGCGTCCCCGCCCTCGCCCTCGGTGCCGCAGCGGTTGGCGTAGGCGATGTAGAGCTGGCTCTCCAGGGCGCGGGCGGGGAGGAGTGTCTCCGCGACGACCTCGTAGGGGCGCATCAGCGCGGTCGGCACCAGCAGCAGCTCGGTCCCCGCCAGCGCGTGGGCGCGGACGGCCTCGGGGAACTCCACGTCGTAGCAGACGAGCATGCCGACGCGGACGCCGTCGAGGTCGGCCTGGACCACCGGGGTCTCGCCGGGGGTGAAGCGGGCCTTCTCGTAGGGTCCGTACAGGTGGGTCTTGCGGTAGTTGGCGAGGCGGTCGCCGTCGGGACCGACGAGCTGGACGGAGTTGTACACCCTCTCCCCCGCGCGCTCCGGATAGCCGTAGGCGATGGCGATCCCCCGTTCGGCGGCGATGCGGGCGACCGCCGCCGCGCCGGGGCCGCCGGCGGGCTCGGCCAGCTCCGCCACCCGCTCGCCGAGGGCGTATCCGGTCAGGTACAGCTCGGAGGCGACCAGCAGCCGGGCGCCCGCGGCGGCGGCCCGGGCGGCGGCGCGGTCGAGGGCGGCCAGGGAGTCCGCGGTGGAGCCGGGAACACCGCCGGGACCCTGGAGGAGCGCGGTGCGCAGCGGCGTCATGGAACCTCTTCACCTCGTTCGCCCGTGACGGGGTACGGACGGGTCTGCCTGGGACGATTCGACGGTACGAGTCGTCCCCGAGGCCTCACAAGGCGCAGTCGTTGCGCATCCGGTGCCGATTCGTTGCGTCTTTCCGGCTCCTGGCGTCGATTCGTTGCGCCGCCCCGTTCCGGTTCCCCGTTCCCCGGCCCGCCGTCTCAGGCCGGCGGGCCGGATCCGTAGCGGCGCACCAGCGGGGAGAGGACCAGCACCGACCTGGTGCGCTCCACGAACGGCTCGCCCGCGATCCGCTCCAGCACCCGCTCGAAGTGACGCATGTCGGAGGCGAAGACCTGGACGATGGCGTCGGCGTCGCCGGTGACGGTCGACGCGGAGACCACCTCCGGGTAGCGCTCCAGACCGCGGCGGATGTCCTCGGGGGAGGTGTTGCTGCGGCAGTACATCTCGATGAAGCCCTCGGTCTCCCAGCCGAGCGCCGCCGGGTCCACCCGCACGGTGAAGCCGGTGATGGCCCCCTGCTCCCGCAGCCGGTCCACCCGCCGCTTGACGGCCGGGGCGGACAGCCCCACCTCGGCCCCGATGTCGGCGTAGGAGCGCCGGGCGTCCTCGGCGAGGGCGTGCACGATGCGTTCGTCGAGCTGGTTCAGTCGCACTGCGGGTGGGCCACTTCTCTGCGCGGGCGGTGCCATCGGTGCCGCGCCCCGGGCGGAGGCGGCACATCCGTCGCTCGAAGTACAGCACAGCCCGTCCGCGTCCCCGCGGCTCCCCGGGCCCACGGACGGAATCGGACGTTCCGGGACGCGGCCCCTCCGCCGTGGCCCCTCCGCCGTGGCCCCCGCCGGATCGCCGCGCGGCGGTCGCGGTTTCGGACGTCCTCCCCGCGGAGGAGGGCATGTCCCCGCTCCCGAACACCTCCGCCGGAACACAACACCGTGAACCGGGCATCCCGCACCCGTCCGGACCGTGGACGCGGCCTGCGCACCGGTTCCTCGCACGGCCTCCGACTGGCGCACTCCACCGTCACCTCTATAGCTTGTGTCGCCGGATGGCGAAGGGTTCGAGTCACGGGGGCGGGTACGTGTCGTTCGACGACGAGTGGAACCAACTGGTGGCGGCCGCTGCCGAACGGAAGTCCACACAGATGCAGCTGAACCGGCACGACGGCGGAGGCGGGGGCGGAGGACACGCCGCCACCTCGGACGGCGAGCTGACGGTGAAGCAGAAGGACCTCGCCGAGATCGGGGACGCGGCGTTCGACCTCTACGAGCGGCTCCGCAAGGACGGCGAGCACGCCCGGGAGAGCAGCGCCGGCGCGGCCTCGGACCTCGGAATGGACTTCGAAATCGGCGGCGCCCTGCGGCACGTCAACACCCGGTGGCAGGAGCAGCTGCGCAGCCTCACCGACGCCTGCGCCCACATCTCCAACCACCTGGAGTACACCAACAAGGCCCACGCCAACCACGAGCAGCACATCAGCTCGGTGTTCAACAGCCTCACCACCCTCGACCAGGGCTTCGACGAAAGGACCCGGCGCCAGTGAAGCTCGACGCCCTCCGCTTCGCCGACTTCTCCAAACTGGACACGGCCATCGGCGACTGGTCCGAGATGATCACCAAGCTCCAGTCCCTGAAGGAGGACGCCGACTCCCGGCTCAAGGGGAAGGCCGACAAGGCCGACTGGACCGGCTACAACGCGGCCGTCACCCGCGAGTTCATCGCCAAGACCGCCCACGAGTTCGCCGACGCCCACACCCAGGCCACGTCCATCCGCAATATCCTCAGGGACGCCCGCGACGAGCTGGTCGACTACCGGCGGCAGCTCAACGACGCCATCGAACGCGGCCTGAAGAAGAACCTGACCGTGCGGTCCAATCCCGATGGCGGCTTCACCGTCACCATGAACATCCACCCCGACCGCGCCGCGAAGGGCACGGAGGTGCCCGACCACTCCCCCCAGGACGCCGAGAACCTCCGCGACGAGATCCAGAACATCCTCACCAAGGCCGCCGAGAGCGACTCCACCGCCGCCCGGGCTCTCAAGGCCCTCGCCGACCAGAGCCCCCACGGCTTCTCCGACGCCTCCTACAAGGACCGCGACGCCGCCGCCGAGGCGCTGAAAGCCGCCGACCGCGCGGCGAAACTCGCCGACAGGCCCGAGGACATGTCCCCGGAGGAGTTCGACGAGCTCAACAGGCTCCTGAAGGAGCACAACGGGGACAGCCTGTTCGCCGAGCAGTTCGCGACGGCGCTCGGCCCCAAGGGCGTGCTGGAGTTCTGGGCCGGCCTCAACGACCCGCATCTGAACATGGAGCTGGGCCAGGCCCGTGTGAAGCAGTACGGCGACCTGCAGGAGCACCTCGGCCTGACCCTGGCCACCGCCACCCAGTCCGACAGCGCCGGGATGCAGCGGTGGGAACGGGACATGGTCAACCTGGGCGGCGAGTTCGTCCCCGACAAGAACAACCCGCGGGCCATGGGCGTCCAGGTCATGAGCAACCTCATGCGCTGGGGGGACTTCGACGACAAGTTCCTGACCAGCTACGGCAACGAACTCATGCGGCTCGAGAAGGAACGCAGCGGCAACGGCAGGAACGCGGCCGCCGCCTGGCTCCAGTTCCCCACGGACCCCATGCTCAACCGGACGGGCACCGATGGCGGCTCGGACCCGATGACCGGTTACATGATGGCCCTGAGCAGGAGCCCGGAAGCCGCCACCGAGTTCTTCAGCGGCACCTTCGTCACCAAGGACGAGGACCACGACTTCCTGCGGGACACCGACGGCGACGGCAACAAGGGCAAGGTCGGCCTGACCAACTTCCAGTACCTCTTCGAGGAGCGGGACTGGCCCAAGGAGCACGACTCCGAGATGAAGGAGAGCGTCACCGGGCAGAACGCCCTCGGCTGGGCCCTGGAGGCCGCGGCCACCGGCCACCCGGCCGGCCAGCAGCCCACCCCGGACCTTCCTCCGCACTCACCGGAGCAGGCCAGGCTGGTGGAGCAGATCGTCAACTCCGTCTCCGACGACTCCGAGCGCCTGACCAAACGCGGCTACCTGTCCGACAGCCTCGGCCAGATCGCGGCGGAGTACCTGCCCGACATCAACCGGGCCATGGCCGACGACAAGCACGGCAACACCGACCTGTTGTTCCCCGTCGCCGGCACCGCCGCCGAGCTGGACCACAACGACGTCACGCGCTTCCTGGTCAGCGTGGGCCAGAACCCGGAGGGCTACGCGAAGGTCGAGATGGGCCAGAAGGCCTACATGACCAACCTGATGGACTACCACCTCAACCCCGAACTCCCGGAGGACAAGCGGTATCCGCAGGACCCTCAGACCACGATCGAGGACATCGCGCGGCGGTCCGGCGAGGTCAGCGGAACCTTGGCCATCGGGCGCCAGGAGGCGGTCCTGGGAGAGGCGCACCAGAAGGACGAGGACTACCAGAAGTCGATGGGCCAGGTGAAGAACATCATCTCCGGGACCATCGGCACCGGCATCGGCGTGGGGACGAGCTTCATCGCGACTCCCGCCGGCGGAGCCGCCGCCGGCGGGGCCGCCGGCACGGTCAGCAGCGTCGTCCTGGAGCAGATCTTCGGCAACCTCGAGCCGAACAACCTCAAGGATGCGGGGAAGAACGAGGGCGTCAGGTGGGAGATGGCTAGGCAAAACAGCACCGAACATGGTCAAGTTGCCGCGCTCGAAGCCGCCAAAGCCCATGATCTGCCATACAGAAACAGGGTGGCGGATTGGGTGTTGAAAGGAAACGAGATTGGTTTCGCCAACGCCTCGGTCAACGTCTCCCGAATGGCTGACGACCTGGACACCAACATCCCCAACTGACAGCGCGCCGCAGCCGCGCCATTGCCCATTTTCCCTACGACACCGAGGTCGCCTTGAGGATCCCAGGAGAATTCACACGGCAGCGGAACCGGGTCACGGTATCGGTCGTCGGGGCGCTGCTCCTCGGCCTCGGGGCGACCGCCTGTTCCACCCAGGAGAGGAACTACACGATCCCCGAGGCCCTGTGCGGCACGGCCATCTCCCCCGACCTCCTGGAACCCCTCCTGCCCCCGGGGGACAAGCTCTCCACCACCCTCTCCGACAGGGTGGAGGGCATGAAGCGCTGCCTCGTCAACGTCGACGGAAAGCAGGTCCTCGCGGTCGGCACCGAGTGGTGGGAGAAAGGAACCTCCCTGCGCGTGGCCGCCCTCACGATCGCCAACGTCGATTCCGACGACAAGGAGACGGAGGACGGCCGGTACCTCTACTCCGAAAACGGAGCCATCGGGAAGGTCACCTGCCCCAAGCCGCGCAAGCCCGATGACGACCTCCTCGTGACGGCACGGGTCCACGAACCCGGCACCCCCGACGAGGCGGCGATGAAGAAGCTGATCGCCGCCTACGCCGAGGCCGTCGGGAAGTCCGACGAGTGCACCTGAGCCCGGTGGGGCCTCGTCCCGTGCCGGGTCTCACCTGTTCTCCGTCTCCGGAGCGTCGAGCCGGGAGTGGCGGATGCCGTACCCGAAGTAGATCACCAGGCCCACGGCCAGCCAGAGGCCGAAGACCGTCCAGGTGATCAGGTCGAGGCCGGCCATCGTCCACACGCAGAAGCCGAAGCCCACCAGGGGCAGCAGGGGCGAGAGCGGGACGCGGAAGCCGCGGGGCATCTCCGGGTGGGTGCGGCGCAGCACGATCACGGAGAGGTTGACCAGCGCGAACGCGAAGAGCGTGCCGATGCTGGTGGCGTCCGCGAGCCGGCCGAGCGGGATCGCGGCGGCCAGGAGTCCGCAGAAGGCGGAGACGATGAGGGTGTTGGCGCGCGGGGTGCCGGTGCGCGGGTGCACCTTGGAGAACACCGTGGGGACCAGTCCGTCACGGGCCATGGAGAACAGGATGCGGGTCTGCCCGTAGAGGACGGCCAGGACGACGCTGGCGATGGCGACGACGGCGCCCAGGGCCAGCAGGACGGACCAGAAGGCGTGCCCGGTGACGTCTTCCAGGATCCCGGCCAGGGCGGCTTCGGAGCCGGTGAAGTCCCGCCAGGGCATGGCGCCGACCGCGACGACCGCGACCAGGCAGTACAGCACGGTGACGACGATCAGCGAGAGGATGATGGCGCGCGGCAGGTCGCGCCGGGGGTCCTTCGCCTCCTCGCCCGCCGTGGAGGCGGCGTCGAAGCCGATGTAGGAGAAGAACAGCGTCGCGGCCGCCGCGTTGACGCCGGCCGCGCCCAGTGGCGCGAACGGGGTGTAGTTCCCGGCGCGCACGCCGGTGACGGCGACGGCGCAGAACATCAGCAGCGCGGCGATCTTCACCACGACCATGACGGCGTTGGCGGTGGCGCTCTCCCGGGCGCCGCCGAGGAGGAAGACCATGGCCAGCAGGACGACCAGCAGAGCGGGGAGGTTGACGATCCCGCCGTCGCCGGGGGGTGCGGAGAAGGCGGCCGGGATGGTGGCGCCGACGGTGCCGTCGAGGAGTTCGTTGAGGTACTCGCCCCAGCCGACGGCGACGGCGGCCACCGATACGCCGTACTCCAGGATCAGGCACCAGCCGATCACCCAGCCGACCAGTTCGCCCATGGTGGCGTAGGTGTAGCTGTAGGAGGAGCCGGAGACCGGGATGGTGCCCGCCAGTTCGGCGTAGGACAGGGCCGAGAACAGGGCGGTGATCCCGGCCAGGACGAAGGAGAGGACGACGGCCGGGCCCGCCTCGGGCACGGCCTCCCCCAGCACGACGAAGATCCCGGTGCCCAGGGTCGCCCCGATGCTGATCATGGTGAGCTGCCACACCCCGAGTGAGCGGCGCAGCGTTCCGCCTTCCCCCCGGCCGCCCTCGGCGACGAGCCTCCGGACGGGTTTGCGGCGCGTCAGCCGGGCTCCGAGTCCGGTGTGCGGCGGGGGTGCGGGGGACGCCGTGCCCTGGTCCATCGCGGGTGGCTCCTTGCGGATAAGTCGCATACGAGGCTTTTGTGCGTGAGTTTCTGTGTATGAGCTTCGCATGCCCGCCCGCAACGGACATCTCCCGGTGTCCGTGTGCCGGTCCCGGTGGGCGTCCCCCGTCCCCCGTCCCCCGTCTCCCGTCCCCCGGACCCTCCGGAGCCCGCCCGGAGCTCACCGCACGGGCAGCGCCCGCGCCCAGGTCCGGTCGTCGGTGAGGTAGGCGTCGACGGCCAGGCCCGCGCCGGCCAGCGCCCGCTCGAAGTCCTCCCTGCTCAGCCGCCGCGAGAGGAAGGTCTGGGTCCACGTCCCGTCCGGGAAGACGTACTCGGCGCGGATGGAGGACACCCCGGGGTCGTCGGTGGGGTCGGCGGAGGCGATCCGGATCAGGGCGTCCCCGGCCCTCCGCTCCCTGGGCACCCGGTCGTGCCAGTCCTCGCCCTCGCGCTGGACCAGGACGCAGCCGCCGTCCGCGACGTGCCGCCGGCAGGTGCGCAGCAGCGCGTCGCGCACCCGGACGTCACCCGCGTGGACGAGGAAGGAGGGCAGGAGGACGGCGTCGAAGCGCTCGTCCAGGTCCAGCGTCTCGATGGACGAGCACACGGTGCGGGCGCCGCGCACCCGCTCCAGCATCTCCGGGGACTCGTCGACGGCCGTCACCCGGAATCCGCGTTCCACCAGCGGGTGGGTCACCCGGCCGGCGCCGCAGCCCAGTTCCAGCAGGCTCGCCCCGGCGGGGACGGCCGAGGCGACGACGTCCGGTTCGTCCCCGGCGGGCAGGCGCGTGTACACCTCCACCGCGCAGCCGTCGGGGGTGATCGCCCCGGTTCCCGTACCGCCGTACCCCTCGCGCGTCCATCCGCCCATGCGCCTCATGGAAGCACCCGCGCCCGCCCCCGGGAAGGGAGGCGGGCGCGGGTGCGTGCCGGACCGGGCGGCCTCACGCCCAGCTGGCGTGGAGCGGCTTGCCCTCGGCGTAGCCGGCGGCGCTCTGGACGCCGACGACGGCCTTCTCGGCGAACTCCTCCAGGGTGGCCGCACCGGCGTAGGTGCAGGCGGAGCGGACGCCCGCGACGATGAAGTCGATCAGGTCCTCCACACCGGGGCGCTCCGGGTCGAGGAACATCCGGGAGGTGGAGATGCCCTCCTCGAACAGCGCCTTGCGGGCCCGGTCGTAGGGGGAGTCGTCGGCGGTGCGGCTCCGCACGGCGCGGGCGGAGGCCATGCCGAAGCTCTCCTTGTACAGGCGCCCGTCGGGGCTCTGCTGGAGGTCGCCCGGAGATTCGTACGTCCCGGCGAACCACGAGCCGATCATGACGTTGGAGGCCCCGGCGGCCAGGGCCATGGCCACGTCGCGCGGGTGCCGCACCCCTCCGTCCGCCCAGACGTGCCTGCCGAGCCGGCGGGCCTCGGCGGCGCACTCCAGGACGGCGGAGAACTGCGGGCGGCCCACCCCGGTCATCATGCGGGTGGTGCACATGGCGCCCGGGCCCACGCCGACCTTGACGATGTCGGCGCCCGCCTCGACCAGGTCGCGCACGCCCTCGGCGGAGACGACGTTGCCCGCGACGACGGGGACCCGCGGGTCCAGCGCGCGGATCGTCCTCAGGACGGAGAGCATCGACTCCTGGTGTCCGTGCGCGGTGTCCACGACCAGGGTGTCCACCCCGGCGTCGAGCAGTGCCTTGGCGCGTCCCTCGACGTCGCCGTTGATGCCGACGGCGGCGGCGATGCGCAGCCGGCCCGAGGCGTCGGTCGCGGGGGTGTAGAGGGTGGCGCGGAGGGCGCCCTTGCGGGTGAGGATGCCGGCCAGCCGTCCGTCGGCGTCGACGGCGGGGGCGAGCTTGCGGTGCGCGGCGTCCAGGCGGGTGAACGCCTCGCGGGGGTCGGTGTCGGCGGGGAGGAGGAGCAGGTCGCGGGACATGACCCGGTTGACCTGGGTGAAGCGGTCCACGCCGGTGAGGTCGGATTCGGTGACGACCCCGACCGGCCGTCCCTCCTCCACGACGACGCCCGCGCCGTGCGCCCGCTTGGGCAGCAGGGCCAGCGCGTCGGCGACGGTCGCGGTGGGTTCGAGGACGATGGGGGTGTCCAGGACCAGGTGGCGCTGCTTGACCCACGAGACGACGTCGGTGACGACGTCGAGGGGGATGTCCTGGGGGATGACGACGAGCCCGCCGCGGCGGGCGACCGTCTCGGCCATCCGGCGTCCCGCGATCGCGGTCATGTTGGCGACCACGATCGGGATGGTGGTGCCGGTTCCGTCGGGCGCCGACAGATCCACACCGTGGCGGGAGCCGACCGCGGAGCGGCCCGGCACCATGAAGACGTCGTCGTACGTCAGGTCGTACGGGGGCCGCTGGTCGTTGAGAAATCGCACGTACTTCATTGTTGCACGGCCGCACATATCCCCGCCTTGGAGGAAAAGCCAGGCAGACCGCCACGCGGCGGACTCCTCGCCGTGCTTTCGCACGAGAACGCGCCCCGGCCGGGCGCGGCGTTCCGCACCCGGCCGGACTCTCCGGCCGGTCCCTCAGGGGGCGGCGGGTCCCTCGTCCGGGTCCACCCGCTCCAGCGCGGGCCACGGCCCCGGGCCCGTCTCGTGGAGCAGGTAGTCCGCCGCGGCCGTGTCGGTGACCAGGCTGGTGACCAGGCCGGAGCGGAGCACCGCGCCGATCGCCGCGGCCTTGCGGCGGCCGCCCGCGATGGCGATCACCTCGGGGACGCGGCGCAGCCGGTCGGCCTCGACGGTGATGCAGCGCTCCCCCAGGTCGCGCCCGATGCGGCGGCCCTCCGCGTCGAAGAGGTGGGCTGACATCTCGGCGGCCACGCCGAGGGAGGCGTAGTGGGCGCGCTCCTCCTCGCCGAGCATGTCGTGGACGGTGGAGACGCCCGGCTCCCAGGAGCCGATGGACACCGCCGCCACGGTCACCTTGTCGAAGTACTCGAACGCCGCGGCGATGCTCGTCTGGCCGCGCAGCGCCGCGGCGGTGGCCGCGTCCGGCAGCAGCATCGGCGCGTAGATGGGGTGGGCCTCGCCGCCCGAGACGGCCGCGGCGCGGCGGACGGCCTCCACCGAGCCGCGTTCGGCGGTGCCCGCGTCGTAGACGCCGGTGAGCTGCACGACGGTGCACGGCGGCAGGCGGTGCAGCGCCGTGGCCATGTGGATGGTGGAGCGGCCCCAGGCCAGGCCCAGGACGTCGCCCTCGGTGACCAGCTCGCCCAGCAGGTCGGCGGCGACCTCGCCGAGGTTCTCCGGGTCGGCGGCGTCCTCGGCCGCGTCCGAGGGGGACTCGACGACCACGGCGTGCCGCAGCCCGTAGCGGGAGCGCAGCGCGTCGGACCGCTCGGCGTCCAGTTCGGCGGGGACCCGGATCTCGATGCGCACGAGATCGCGCTCCAGGGCCGTCTCCAGGACCCGGGCCACCTTGAACCGGCTCACGCCGAACTCGTCGGCGATCTGGATCTTGGACTTCCCCTCCAGGTAGAAGCGGCGCGCCATGGCCGCCGCCTGCATCAGCTCGGCGGGACCCATTCTCGTGGCTGACCGCCCGGTCGACACCGCACTCACCTCGCTACCGTTCCGCCGTACCGCCGTACGCGCCCGTACCCCTGTACGTGCCGTACGCACCCTGCGTGTTCATCCTCGCAGATCCGCGGTGACCTTGATTCACTCCGTGCACGGTGCACCCATGCGGAGCGCGGCCCGGCCCGCCTCAGTGGGCGCACCCGCCCTGGGCGCCCCGGACCTTCTCGGCCCGCTCGCGCAGCGCCCGCACCGCCGCGGCCGGGTCGTCCGCGCCGTAGACCGCCGAGCCCGCCACGAAGACGTCCGCGCCCGCCTCGGCGCACCGCTCGATGGTGGAGGCCGACACCCCGCCGTCCACCTGGAGCCACAGCTGCAGGCCGTGCTTGTCGATGAGCTGCCGGGTGCGGCGGATCTTGGGCAGCATGACGTCGAGGAACGCCTGCCCGCCGAAGCCCGGCTCCACGGTCATCACCAGCAGCATGTCCAGCTCGGGCAGCAGGTCCTCGTACGGCTCGATCGGCGTGGCGGGCCTGAGCGCCATCGAGGCGCGGGCGCCCTTGGCGCGGATCTCGCGGGCCAGCCGCACCGGGGCGGCGGCGGCCTCGACGTGGAAGGTGACCGACCCGGCCCCGGCCTCCACGTACTGCGGCGCCCAGCGGTCGGGGTCCTCGATCATCAGATGACAGTCCAGCGGGGTGTCGGTCGCCTTGCGCAGCGACTCGACGACCGGGACGCCGAGCGTGAGGTTGGGGACGAAGTGGTTGTCCATCACGTCCACGTGGAGCCAGTCGGCGCCCTCGGGTCCGCCGACGCGCTGCGCCTCGTCGGCCAGGCGCGCGAAGTCGGCGGACAGGATGCTGGGGTTGATCTGAACCATGGCCCCAGTATGTCGCGGCCCCGCCTCCCCCGGTCGGCCGGGCCCGCGCCGGGTCCGGCCGACGGCACGTCAGGTGCGGCGCAGCAGGGCGAGGTACATCGCGTCGGTGCCGTGCAGGTGCGGCCAGAGCTGGACGTCGGGCCCGTCGCCGAGGGACGGCACGCCGGGCATCAGGGGGCGGACGTCGATCGGCTCGGCGCTCTCGTGCCTGAGCACGTCCTCGACGACCGCGCGGGTCTCGGCCGGGTGCGGCGAGCAGGTGGCGTAGCCGACGACGCCGCCGGGGCGGGCGGCCCGCAGCGCCTCGGCGAGCAGGCCGCGCTGGAGCGGGGCGAAGCCGGCCAGGTCCTCGGGGCGGCGGCGCCAGCGGGCCTCGGGGCGGCGGCGCAGCGCGCCCAGGCCGGTGCAGGGCACGTCGACCAGGACGCGGTCGAAGGAGCCGGGCCGCCAGGCGGGGCGGGTGCCGTCGGCGGTGATCACCTGGTACGGGCCGGGGTTGCCGTGCAGGGCGCGGGCGACCAGGCGGGCGCGGTGCGGCTGCTTCTCGGAGGCGATCAGGGCGGCGCCCCGCCCGGCGGCCAGCGCGCCCAGGAGGGCGGCCTTGCCGCCCGGTCCGGCGCAGCCGTCGAGCCAGCGGCGGTCCTCGCCCTCCAGGGGCGCGTTCGCCAGGGCGAGCGCGACGAGCTGGCTGCCCTCGTCCTGCACCCCGGCGCGTCCCTCGCGCACGGCGTCGATCGCCCCCGGGTCGCCTCCCTCGGCGAGCCGGACGGCGTACGGGGACCAGCGGCCGGGCACGGCGTCGCCGGTCAGCAGCTCCTCGGGGCGGGCCCGGCCGGGGCGGGCCACCAGGGTCACCTCGGGGCGGGCGTTGTCGGCCTCCAGGAGCGCCTCGACGTCCTTGCGGCCGCCGCCGAGCGCGTCCCACAGGGCGGAGACGATCCAGCGGGGGTGGGCGTGGACGATGCCCAGGTGCTCCTCGGGGTCCTCGTCGTAGGGCGGGGCCACCCTCCGCAGCCAGCCCTCCAGGTCGTCGCCGGCGATCCTCCGCAGCACGGCGTTGACGAACTTCGCCCGTCCGTCGCCCAGGACCGCCCGGGCCAGCTCCACGGTGGCGCTGACCGCCGCGTGGGCGGGGATGCGGGTGTTCAGCAGCTGGTGGGCGCCGAGCGACAGCACGTCCAGCACGGGCGGGTCCACCTCGCGCAGCGGCCGGTCGACGCACGAGGCGACGATCGCGTCGTAGGTGCCCTGCCACCGCAGGGTGCCGTAGACCAGCTCGGTGGCCAGCGCCGCGTCCCGCCCGTCGAGGCTCCCTCGCTCGCGCGCCTCGCGCAGCAGCGGGGGCAGGACGAGGTTGGCGTACGCGTCGCGCTCGTCGACGGCCCGCAGCGCCTCGAAGGCGATCAGGCGCACGGGGTCCTTCTTCGGGCGGCGGTAGGGCCTGGCGGGGCGGCGTGGCCGACTGCTCACGGGACGGTTGCTCCGGCTGGGTTGGGGGAAGGGCACGGCGGCGGACGCCCGGTGGGCGCGCTCCCCCAGCCTACGTCGCCGGCCGGACGCCTCCCGAGGTCACTCCCCCAGCTTCTCCCCGGCCGCGATGCGCACCCCGCGCGCCCAGTCGGCGGCGGACATCGGCTTCCTGCCCTGGGGCTGGACCCACAGCAGCTCGACGGCGTGCGAGCCCGTCCCGGCGTGCACGGTGTTCCTGCCGACGGCCAGCTCGCCGGGGGCCAGGTCGGTGCGGTCGGGGGCGGGGGTCACCTGTCGCAGCTTGAGGCGCTCGCCGCGGAAGACGGTCCAGGCGCCGGGCGCGGGCGAGCAGCCCCGCACCACCCGGTCCACACGCAGGGCGGGGGCGGACCAGTCGACGCGGGCGTCCTCCACCGTGATCTTGGGGGCGAGGCTGACGCCCTCCTCGGGCTGGGGGACGGCCCGCAGCGTGCCGTCCTCGATCCCGTCCATGGTGGCGGCCAGCAGCCCGGCGCCGGCGAAGGCGAGCCGGGTCAGCAGGTCCCCGCTGGTGTCGGTGGACCGGATCTCCTCGGTGACCACCCCGTAGACCGGCCCGGAGTCGAGTCCCTCCTCGATCAGGAAGGTGGAGGCGCCGGTGACCTCGTCCCCGGCCATGATCGCGTGCTGGACGGGCGCCGCGCCGCGCCAGGCCGGCAGCAGCGAGAAGTGCAGGTTGACCCACCCCCTGGACGGGATGTCCAGCGCGGCCCTGGGCAGCAGCGCGCCGTAGGCGACGACGGGGCAGCAGTCCGGGGCGATCTCGCGGAGACGGACGAGGAAGTCCTCGTCGCGGGGGCGGGCGGGCTTGAGGACCTCGATCCCGGCGTCCTCGGCCCGCTGGGCGACCGGGCTGGCCACCATGCGGCGTCCGCGGCCGGCCGGCGCGTCGGGGCGGGTGACGACGGCCACGACCTCGTGCCTCTCCGATGCGATCAGGGCGTCGAGGGCGGGTACGGCGACCTCGGGGGTGCCGGCGAAGACGAGCCTCATCGGTGGGGAACTACCTCTCGCGAACGGCGGGACCGCGTCGATGCGCGGGGGAACGCACGGAACAGCGCACGGGGTGCGCGGAACGGCGCACCAGTCTACGGCCCGTCAAGGCCCCTCACCGTGGGGGCGTGCGGTGCCCGGCGCGCCGCCCCCGCTTTCTCCCGCACGCTCCCGCAGCGTGACCCCGGCGGCCGGTACGGCGTTGGTCAATGCAGCTTGACCGAAGCGGGCCGCGACAGCGGCCGGCCCTTCCCACGCCGGTTCCGAGAGGCTTGTTCATGGCCGACCACGCCACCCCCGACGCCCGGACACGGGCCAGCCTGCACCTGCTGGTGCGGGACATCGAGCGGGTCCGCCGGCAGGTGGACGCCCTGCGCACGCTCACCGCACAGCTCGGCAACGTCTACCGGCCGCGCCGCACGGGCCCCGCCGCGGGCTTCGTCGTCTACGGCAGGGCCCCGGCGCCCACCGTGCGGCTCGCCCAGGAACTGCGGGACAGCGTGGAGGCGCTGGTGACGGCGGCGGTGGAGTTCGACCGGTCGCTGGGCTTCTCCTGGGACGCGGTGGGCTCGGCGCTCGGCGTGACCAAGCAGGCCGTCCACCGCCGCTACGGCTCGCGCCGGGCCGCGGCGCCGGCCGCCCCGGACGGGACGGAGGCCCCGCGCCGGCCCCCCTCCGGCGGGGAGCCCCCCGCATCTCCCGCACGCACCGTGGCCGTGGGACAGGGCGCGGCCCCGGTACCCGCCGCGCCCTCCCCGCCCGGCGGGCCGGCGCAGCCGCCGCCGGACTCCCGCCAGGGCACGTTCCCCGGCCCCCGCAACGGCTGACTCCTCCTCGGCCGTCCCCGCCGCCCGGTGTCCGTCCCGACCGCACTCCGTCGGCCGGACGCCGGGCGGCCTCGTCTCCGCCGCCGGGACGCGTCCGGGGCGGCGGGTCCTCCGCTCCGTCAGCCGATGTCGTCCGGGTCGACCCGGACCCGGACGGGCGCGCTCCCGCGGCGGGCGAGCCGGGCCGCCCGCGCCGTCCTGAGCGCGGCGGCCAGTGCGGCGCCGCTGCCCGGCGGCACCCTCACCAGTGCCCGCTCCCACCGCTCGCCCGCCGGAGGCGCGCCGGGCCGCCGGGGCCGGCCCGGCGGGGGCTCCGGGAGCGGCACCGGCCCCAGGATCTCGGCGTCGGCGGGCAGGTCGGCCGACGCCAGCAATTCGGCGACGGCCTCGGGCGGCCCGGTCACGGCGGCCATCCGGGACACCGGCGGGAACCCCAGCTCGGCGCGTTCGGCCAGTTCGCGCCGGGCGTGCCCGGCCGGGTCCCAGCGCACCAGGGCCTGGACGGGGCGGAGCGCCGGCTCGGCCATGACGACCACCGTGCCGCCCTCGGCGCGGGGGCGGACCAGCGCGGCGGCGTCCAGCCAGCGGCGCAGCGCCTCCTCCGCCGCCCGCAGGTCGGGGCGGGAGAGCAGCGCCCAGCCGTCCAGCAGCAGCGCCGCCGCGTAGCCGGGGCCCTCGGCGACCGGTTCCGCTCCCGGGGTGCTGACCACCAGTGCGGGCCGGTCGGGCACCGTCGCCAGGACGTGGTCGCGGCCGGAGGTGCGGACGGGGACGGCCGGGAAGGCGCGGCCCAGTTCCTCGGCCGTCCGGCGGGCCCCGAAGACCCGGCCCCGCAGCGCCCCTCCGCCGCACTCCGCGCACGCCCACCCTGGCTCGGCCGTGCCGCACCAGCCGCAGGTGGGCGGGGTGTCGCCGCCGGTGGCCTCCAGGGGGCCCGAGCAGCGGGCGCACCGGGCGGGCTCCCGGCAGCGGGCGCAGGCCAGCCGGGGCACGTAGCCGCGACGCGGCACCTGCACCAGCACCGGGCCGTGCCGGAGGGCCTCGCGCACCGTGCTCCAGGCGAGGGAGGGCAGCCGGGCGGCGCGCGCGGCGGGGTCGCGCGCCTCGTCGCCGTCGCCGACGGTGCGCACCAGGGGGGCGGTGGCGCGCACCGCGTCCCGGTCGGCGGCCAGCGGGCGGGCCCATCCGGTCTCGACGAGCTGGGCGGCCTCCACGGTGCAGCCGTGCGCGCCGAGGAGGAAGCCGCACTTCTCCCGGGCGGCGCGCAGCAGCAGCACCTCACGGGCGTGCGGCATCGGCTCGTGGGGGTCGCGGTGGCTGGGGTCCCCGTCGTCCCAGATCGCGACGAGTCCGAGGTCGCGCACGGGCGCGAACATCGCGGCCCGGGTCCCGACGACGCAGCGCACCGCGCCGCGGTTGACGGCGAGCCAGCGGCGGTAGCGGGCCTCGGCGCCGGCGTCGGCGGTGAGCACCACGTGCCGGCCGTCGCCGATCAGGGCGGTGAGGGCGGCGTCCACGCGGGCGGCGGACCGTCCGTCGGGCAGGACGGCGAGCGCGCCGCGGCCGGAGGCCAGGGCGGCGGCCAGGGCCCGGGCCAGTTCCTCGGGCCAGTGCGGCCCGGGCAGCGCCGTCCACACCGCGCGGGGGGGCTCCCCGGCTGCGAGGGCCCGCAGGTAGCCGGGACCGGCCGGGTAACGCGCCCAGGAGCCCGGCGCGGGCGCCGGTGGTGGCGGTGGCGGGGAGGCGGCCCGGCCGCCGTCCGCCCCGGCCCTCTCGGCGCGGGCCATGCGCGGGGGGACGGCGAGCTGGACGACGTCGGCGAGCGCCCCGGCGTAGCGGTCGGCGACGGCCCGGCACAGTCCCAGCAGGTCCGGGCCGAGAACCGGTTCCGGGGAGAGGACCTGGGCGATGGGGGCGAGGACGCCGGGGAAGTCGGACTCCGCCCGGCGTTCCACGATGAAGCCGTTGACCAGCCCGCCGCCCTCGCGCCGCCCGCCCCGCTCGCCGGCTCCGAAGCGCACCCGCACCCGCACCCCGGGGCGGGCCTCGGCGTCCATGGCGGCGGGGACGGCGTAGTCGAAGAGGCGGTCGAGGTGGAGCAGCCCCTTGTCGACCAGGACGCGGGCGACGGGGTCGCGCCCGGCGAGTTCGGCGCCGCGCCAGGTGCGCGGACGGGCCCGGGGCGGCTTGGCCCGGCGGACGGTCTCCCGGATCAGCGCGAGCTGCTCGCCTCCCGGCGACACCTCCACCGGGAGCCTTCGGGACCGTCCGTTCTCACTGCTCACAGCTTTCAGTCCTACCAGACACCACCGACACGGCCCGGCTCGCGGCGGGGGAAACCGCCGCGAGCCGGGCCGGTGACGTGCCGGGGGCCGCTACAGGCCGGCGGCCTTGCGC